>NZ_JNIR01000001.1:355312-658125 GCF_000702605.1 Exiguobacterium acetylicum DSM 20416
CGATACGAAACTGCAGGCGACTCGGGCGAAATTAGAAGATATCCGTGATCGGAGTGCACGTGCGGGTGCCTTATGGGAAGAGTGGCAGGATGTCCAGTTCAATATGCGTGGTTATGCCTTGATGGGGAATGGAGAATTGTACAATCAAGTCATGGCTCAGCAAGATAAGATTGATCAGGATACAGAATGGTTCGAAAAAAATGCGATTTATGATCAGGGAAAGGCATTCGCCCAGTCCTCGAGAGAATTGTATGGTTATTATTTCGATGCCATTTTGCCGCTTATTCAATCTTATGTCAAAGCGAAAGAATCCGGAGATGTCACGGAATCGCTCTTAAAAGGAACAACACTTGCTGAACTGCCACTTGGTCAGCGATTGTTAGCTGAAGGTAAGATTCAATTAGATGCTCAAGGAAACATTGATGTACTATCAGAGATCAATAAGAGCGAGCTAGCACTCGGCGGTTATCGTGAATTTTTAGAGGATTGGGCACAACGGACGAGCGCCCAGCTGGAACGGGAAATCCGGACGACACAGCTGATTTGGTTAGCGAATATCGTCGTCTTACTTGCCATCTTGATTTTCTTTATTTATCCGTTTATTCGCCGCATCACGATGGAATTATTATCTCTCGTCAAGAACAGTCAACGGCTTGCAAACGGTGAAGATGTTTCGAGCGTCAAAGTACCGAATCGTAAAGATGAAATCGGAATTCTGGCGTTATCCTTCAATCAGATGGCAAGTTCGATTTCCGAGAACAAGCAGCATTTATTAGCGAAAAATGAAGAATTACAGGCGCAACAGGAAGAACTGCAAGCCCAACAAGAAGAATTGCAAGCACAACAGCAAGAGCTTGAAGAAGCGTTAGAGCTGACGATGCGCAATGAACAGCATCTCCAGTACCGGAATGATTTAACCGAGACACTTGCGGCACGTGAGTCGTTGACCGCTTATCCCGAAATCATCGAGAAGCTCGTCACAATCACGGATTCGGAGATCGGTGCATTGGTGTTCGTGGATGAGGAAGATAGTTATTCTGTCGTCACTTATGGGATGACGGATGAACTGGCAGAACAGTTGCTCCAAAATGATGCGTCACTGTTGAAACGAGCAGAATCGCTTAAGACCCCAGTTCATTCTTCTAAACAAGTCGCAAGCAATCATCCATTACCGTATCCGTACTATATGTATGAAACGGCTGTGCCGATTCTCGATCCAACGGCAGATGATATCATCGCGTATATTTACCTTGTCCGCTACCGCGATCAGTTCACGAATGAACAGATGCGAGACGTCATGTCCTTCTCCCGTCAACTGTCACTATCACTCTTGCGAATGCGTTTATTTGACGAGATGACAAAAGAAAAAGCGAAAACGGAGCGAATTCTCGATTCGATTCGAGAAGCGGTCATCTATCTTGAACCTGGGAAAGAAGAGGTCTTCGTCAATCGACCGCTGTACGATCTGTTCCCGGAATTACGATATGGAGTCCACACGGAGCAAGAAACGCTTCAAACATGTCTTGAAGTCATTCGATCTGTCGTCGATGAACCAGAAGTCTTCAGCAGATACGTCGATTCAGTTCTCCGTGGAGAATTACCGACGGATAGTCTACAATTCTCGATTCGAAACGAGACGGTATTCATTCAATTTTATGTCGAGGTGATCCAGATTCATCAGGTGCATAAAGGAACGATGCTTGTCATGCGTGATGTGACGAAAGAGACCGAAATGGATCGTTTGAAATCGGAACTCGTTTCAACCGTCTCTCATGAACTTCGGACGCCACTCTCTTCGATTTACGGCTTTACAGAGCTCATGCTCAACCGGGACATCGAAGAATCGCGCCAAGATCGATATTTACGGACGATCCATTCCGAAACGGAACGCCTTGCGAATCTCGTCAATGATTTCTTAGATGTCCAGCGTATGGAGTCGGGCACACAATCGTATAAAAAAGCATCGGTGAACGTTCATGCGATTGCCGAAGAGACGACACAGTTCTATGCAGCTTCGACACAAGCTCATCGGATTACGTTCCGTCACGAAGGAGATCAGTTACCCGTCATTGAAGCAGATGAAGAAAAAATCAGACAGTTGCTCAATAATTTATTGAATAATGCGGTGAAGTATTCACCATCTGGCGGTGCGATCGATGTCGTACTGACGACATCGCTTGATCAAGTCATTCTTCAAGTTCGGGATGAAGGAATTGGGATTCCAGAACAATCGCTCAGTCGTCTCTTTGAAAAATTCTACCGCGTCGACAACTCAGATAGTCGAAAAATTGGTGGTACGGGTCTCGGTCTAGCTATCTGTAAGGAAATCGTCACCGGTCATGGTGGAGAAATTCACGTGGAATCGGTCGTAAGGGAAGGAAGTCTCTTCACTGTCAAATTCCCACTCGTCCAATCCACACATGTGACAATCTCCTGAAAAAACCATATATCAACAAAATAACACTAGGTGTTCGTACGGAAATCAGATACGATGAGATAGGAAAAGAAAGGAGGAAATGAAATGCCAATCACAGCATTCGTTCACACACACGTCTTACTTTGGGTACTTTTATTGGTCACGTTCTTCGTCGCCTTTTCGATGTACAAGAACAATAAGAAAGCCGCAAAAGGCATTCATATGGCGTTCCGTCTTCTACTTTTATTGACGTTCGCGACAGGTCTTTATCTGTACATCAAAATCATGGGGATGTCTGAAAACCCAGATCCACTCTACCATGCGAAGATCACAGCAGGATTACTAACGCTCATCTTCGGAGAGTTGACACTTGTTCGGCTTAAAAAAGGAAAAGCTTATTCCGGTTTCGTCATCGGATTCGCCGTGCTCGTCCTTGTGACAGTATTCCTTGGTTATTCACTCCCATACGGTATGAAGTTCTTCTAAGTTCATACAGAATCAAAAGAGTCCTTTTCGACCTTATAGGTTGAAAAGGACTCTTTTTGTCATGTCCGTTAGTAATTTTTGTTTACAAGTGGTTGTTATTTGGGAAAAGGGATGTATTACACAGTAGAGAGGGGAACGCTTGTGGCACAGTTGAAGGAATGGACGAAGGTTTTCCGGGCACGGAAATGGATGAAACGCGCAGAACCGGTGTTACCACTTTGGCATGGGTATATCGGTTATAAATATGGATTATTCGATGCTCTTCAAACAGGAGCAACGCAAGCAGAGGCACAGCTACGGATGCAGCGTCCGCTGACACAGGAAGCGCTATCCCGCTGGTTCGAAGTCGGCGTCGCAGTCGGTCACTTGAAGAAAAAAGATTTACGCTATACAGCGACTCGCCATGTTCTTCCGGAACTCTCTCAATCAGACGACCGCAGTATCGGATTTATGTTATCGGAAATGATGGAGCTGCACTTACCAGCACTATTCTCTTATCCTCAATTCTTAGAAGAGGGTCAACAAAAGACCTTTAATGGAGAGGAACATGGAGACGTTGTAGCCGAAACTTCAGCTCTCGTTGAGACTGTCGCTTTCCCAGCAGTACGTCACATCATTCGGAATCGTAATCTAACTTCACTTCTTGATATTGGTTGTGCCTATGGCGGGTATCTCCGTAAAATTCACGAGGCATTGCCGGACTTACGACTCGCCGGAATTGATATTGAAGAATCAGTCATCGCCGAAGCAAAACGGCGAGATACGAGCGGAGAGATTGATTTTGTCGTCGGGGATATCAAAACGTTTGATGTCAAAGAGACATATGACGGTGTCATGATGAATAATATTTTGTATTACTTCCCGCAACCGGAACGACTTGCACTATTAGAAGGAGTTCGTCGTTTCGTCAAGGATGATGGAACAGTCATTCTCGTCACACCATTACGTGATAGTTCACATGGCGCACCTTTCTCAGCAGCATTCAATGCCTTTATGACGTTGCATGAGAATCTGTATCCATTACCGAGTAAGGAAGAATTGAAAGAAGATCTATCAAAAGCTGGGTTTGAAAACATTTCGATCACACCATTCTTAAAAGAAGGTGCCTGGTATATCGTCACTGCAAACGCCACTTCCTAAGCGAAGTCTGGCGTTTTTACAGTTGGAAGACAGTTCAAATTTGTCGCTTTTACTATGTGCTTAGTATAATAGTTGAAACGATGAGAGATAAAAGGAGAGATTTGGGTGAAGCGACGCGTAGCAGTGATAGGAGCAGGACCTGGGGGACTTGCATGTGCCTTGTTATTAGCAGGAAAAGGAGTAGACGTCACCGTTTACGAAAAACAAACGCAAGTCGGTGGACGAACTTCTGCCGTTAAGCTAGGTGACTATACATTTGATCGAGGACCAACATTCCTTAATATGCCGCATATTTTAGAAAACGTCTTTCACGAAGCCGGTTTACGGTTAGAAGACTATTTAGATTTAAAGGCACTTGATCCAATGTACACGCTCTATTTCAAAGGCGGAACGGAGCAGTTCACGATGACGACGGATCGGGACCGGATGAAAGAGACGATTGAACAACACTTCCCTGGAAACGGAGAAGGATACGATCGATTCATGGCAGAGCAAGCACTTAAGCTTGGAAAACTCATGCCCATCTTGCAGACACGTCACGATCGGCTGACGGATTACTTATCACCACGTGTCTTAACAGCACTTCCGCGTCTTTCGCTCGGTCGATCCCTCTATGACGTGTTATCCGATTATTTCACGAGCGAAGAACTGAAGTATTCTTTTACATTCCAAGCGAAATATTTAGGCATGTCAGCTTGGGAATGTCCAGGTGGTTTTTCGATCTTGTCTTATATGGAACATGCTTACGGTGTCCACCATCCGATTGGCGGGATGCATCAAGTACCGCTAGCAATGCAACGTGCGATCGAGGAGCTGGGCGGAACCGTACAGTTAGGTGCGGGCGTCGAACAATTGATCTTAAATGGAAAAACTGTCGAAGGAGTCATCCTTGAGTCAGGTCAACATGAGTTATTCGATGAAGTCATCATCGGTGCCGATTTCGCACATGCGATGAATCATTTGGTGCCGGAAGGGGTTTTGAAAAAATGGTCCCGACCAAAAATTGACCGTAAAAAATTCTCATGTTCGACGTTCATGTTATATCTTGGTGTCAACCGGACGTTTGATGCACCACACCACACGATTTATTTTGCGGAGGACTATGAGAAAAACGTTCGTGAGATGACACAGACGCTTGAGCTATCTGATGACTTTTCATTCTATGTCCAAAATCCATCCGTGATTGATCCAACGCTAGCACCTGAAGGCAAGTCTGCTATGTATGTACTAGTGCCGGTACCGAACAATTACTCTGAACTTGATTGGTCGATCGAAGGACCGAAACTACGTCGTCGTGTTCTTGACGCCCTTGAAACGCGTTCGCCGTATCAAGGGATTGAAGCAGCAATCGAAGTCGAAGAGATGTTCACGCCAGACGACTGGGAAGCGATGGGGATCCATCAAGGCGCGACGTTCAATCTCGGTCATCAGTTGACGCAGATGATGTATTTCCGACCGCATAATCAATTTGAAGAGCTCGATCATCTGTATCTCGTCGGAGGTGGCACACATCCAGGTAGCGGATTACCAACGATCTTCGAATCCGCGCGTATCACGGCAGAACTTGTGCTCAAAAAAGAAGGGGTGCGGACATGAAGATAGGATTCGTAGGAGCCGGTGTCGGTACACTGCATGCAGCGCTTTTGCTGACAGCAAGACATCCCGGAGTCGAGATTACGATTTTTGAAAAAGAAGCGCATGTCGGTGGTCGATTACAATCCGTCGATTTTGAATCAGGTGGCCGCATCGATGAAGGTCCGACGATCGTCCTGATGCCAGGCAAGTTAAAAGAGCAGTTGGCAGAAGCCGGCGTGACGGGAGTAGAACTTGAACGGGTCGATCCATTGTATGACCTTCACTTCGACGACGGTACCGTCGTCACGAAAGTAGCCGATGTCGTGGATCAAGCGATCGCAATCGAACGTCAATTCGGTGAAGGGCGTGGATTTTATGAATTCATGCATCAAAAAGAAAAGGATTATGAGACGAGTGTATCGAAATTTTTAGAACGTGGTTATCGTCGAAAGACAGAGTTGTTGCACCCAGACATGATGCGTCCATTATTACAGATGCATGCTCTAGAAACTGCACATGACCATTTGAAGCGATACTTCAAGAGTAAATATTTGCGCATGGCATACAGTTTCCCGACATTTTATATCGGCGGAAATCCTTATACAACACCATCGATTTACGGTTTGATTCCGTACCGGGAACAAGCAGAAGGTGTCTGGTATGTAAAAGGTGGCTATTTCTCGCTTGCTGAACGCATGTATGACACATTAGTCGAACGTGGTGTCCGATTCGTCTTCGAGGCACCCGTTGAACGAATCGTTGTCGACCAAGGACAGGCGAAAGAAATCATCTTACAAGATGGAACACATGAAGCCTTCGATCAAATCGTACTAAATGGAGAGTTTCCATTGATGGAACGTCTTGTGGAAGGTAAACAACCTAAAACCTATACGCCTTCAGGCGGTACGCTACTGCTGTATTTCAAAATGAAAGGGAAAGTCGATTTACCAGTGCATCGCTTTTTGATGCCAAACGACTTGGAACCGCTCATGACGAATATCTTTAAAAAGGGACGATTACCTGAACATCCGGCAGTCTATCTGTTCCATCCAAGTCAGATTGACCGTAGTTTGACAGGAACGGACGATAGCGTCGTCTATTCATTAATTCCTTCTCCACGTGGCTATGGTGTAGAAGATTATGAAAAAGTAGAGTTCGTTGAGACCGTACTTGAAAAAATCGAGCATCATCATCCGGGATTCCGGGAAAAGATACAAGAAATGAAGATTCGTACACCGAATGATGCACAGGCCTTTGGATTGTATCAGGGAGGGAGTTTTGGGATTGCGCCGACGATTCGCCAATCCGCTGCCTTAAAG
This sequence comes from Exiguobacterium acetylicum DSM 20416, assembly GCF_000702605.1. Lineage (NCBI taxonomy): Bacteria > Bacillati > Bacillota > Bacilli > Caryophanales > Exiguobacterium > Exiguobacterium acetylicum. Next base: position 362,249 of record NZ_JNIR01000001.1, read on the forward strand.
ACACAGGCAAAACCGTATCCGGATATCGATCGATTATATGCCGTCGGTGCATCGGTGCATCCGTGTGGAGGAGTACCAGTCGTCATGATGGGCGCAACGATACTCGTAAACCGAATGGAACAAGAGATGGGGTGGAAACATGAATTCAGTGACGATCCAGAACGCGTATATCAAATGTGAGGAAGTCATTCAGTCCGGATCTAAAACGTTCTATAAAGCCTTCTCACTCTTACCAAAAGCAGATCGACAAGCTGTTTATGCCATCTATACATTTTGCCGATTCCTCGATGATACCGTCGATGAATCAGAGACACCAAAAGAGAGCTTAATGGCTTTCTTGAATGAATTCAAACGATTCCGTGATGGCGAAGTACTAGATAAACCGTTATGGATTGCTTTAGCAGATGTATTTGAACGTTATGAAATGGATGAGACACCATTTCTTGAGCTCGCAGAAGGGATGCGTTGGGATATCGAGAAAAATCGTTATCAAACGCTTGAGGAGACAGAGCAATACAGCTACTACGTAGCGAGTACTGTCGGTTTGATGCTGTTACCCATCCTTGCACCGCAACAGCCTGATCTCCGTAAATCAGCTATCGATCTTGGAATCGCGATGCAACTGACGAACATTTTGCGCGATGTCGGTGAAGATGCAAAACGCGGCCGCATCTACTTGCCCCATTCATGGATGGAGACATACGGTGTCACAGCGGAGTCGTTACTCGCTGGTCGTCCTTCAGGAGACTTCATCGGTCTCTGGGAAGAGGTTGCCCTTCGAGCAGAGCATCTATATGACGCGGCGATTCCATCGTTTGAACGATATCCACGTGAGAGTCGGCGTGCTCTAAAAGCTGCTGCCTTCCTATACCGCGGTATTCTTGATGCAGCGCGGGATAATCACTATGACGTCTTTACGAAACGCGCGTACGTCAGCCGTTGGCAAAAAATGAAGTTACTTGCTACGATTTAATACATGACCATAGAAAAAAGACCTTGGCGGGGACCAAGGTCTTTTTTCTATGGTCTGAGACCGGGGAGTCTCAGATTACTTCTACACCAGAGCGAACATCTGGACTACGAGATAGGTCTGTTTCGACCACGGGGATGGTCTTTTCTTTATCGAGCTATCTGTGGACCATTCGGATGAGACGATCTAAGGGGGAACGTCGTAAGTCATGCGAATGGACACACGATGAGTCACGTGATGAAATGGGTGGGTCCCATTTGATTTCGCTGGTTAGAAAAAGTAAGTTCTTCAACGCTCTTGACTCGGGGAAGTCACCTTGCGCTTGATTGAGGATGTGGGGTCAATCACTACCTCTTGAACTCGAAGTAATCGTATCAAATCTTAGTTGTCCGTACAAGTGATTGATATGCAATTCACATAACGTTCACAGGGTAGTGGCGACAGCAGAGACGATTCGTTCACTTGCTAGTTTTCCTGAAAGCGTCACCATTGGACTACCGCCACCAGGATGCGTTGATCCACCGGCAAAAAACAAATTGTGAACATTCTTTGAACGGTTGCTCGGACGGAGGAAAGACGACCGGATGCCATTGGATGACAAGCCATATAACGAGCCGTGATAAGCAAAGAAGGTTTGTTCGATATCCTGTGGTGTGATCCGTTGTTCGAAGACGACATCAGATGAAATATCAATTCCAAATGACTGCAATCGTTGATTGATCAGTTGATCATACGTATCAAAATCAATCGCATGTCCAATATCCGTTGCGGGTGCATTGACGAGCACGAATAAGTTGTCACCCGCTTGTCCCATTTCTGGTGCTGTGACGGAAGAATTCGAGATATAGATCGTCGGCTCCTCAGCGTAACGTTTTTCATCAAAGAGTGCCTTGAACTCAGCTTCGTAATCCGAAGAGAAGAAGACGTTATGATGAGCCAGTCCTTCGATCCGACGTGAGAGACCGATACATCGGACGTAGGCAGAAATTGATGGTTCGACTTGAGCAGGTGTCGGATTTTTAAAATCAGGTCGTGCCGTTTCTGAGATCAGGCGTGGATATTGTGTCAATAAATCGCCGTTCATGACGACGAAGTCGACCGGTAGATATTCCAAATGATTCAATTCGATTTCCGTTGCTTGTCCATCTACGACTTCGATCTGTGTCACCTCATCGCCAAGACGGAAGACGACACCTAGTTCTTTTGCACGTCGAGCGAATCCTTCTGCGATTGCCGTATTGCCGCCATTCGTGAAGTAGACGCCGTCATTTAGTTCTAAATGAGCGATGAGACTGAAGGTAGCGGGTGTTTGATAAGGACTACTCCCGATATAGGTCGCATAACGATCGAGTGCCTGAATCAACCCTTTATCCTTAAAGTAGTGCTTATGCAGCCCATGAAGGTTTTGGAAGGGATGCACTTTCAACATGTCTCGCCAGAGGGAAGGGCGGATGAATGAATCTATATTCGTAAAGAATTGTTGTTTTGCAATCGTATGCAACTTCGCCACTTCTTCTTGATAACCTGTAATATCGTTTTTTGCCAACTGACCGTTCGTGAAACGATCTACTTCTGTCCGCATCGCTTCACGTCCAGACGAGAACGTTAAGGTGCGTCCGTCAGAAAAGTGATTGACCGTGTGACGCTCAAGTTTCGTGAATGTAAAGTATTCATCAGGATCCGCACCAGATTCAAGAATGACAGATTGAAAAACTTCCGGCATCGTGATCGTGTTCGGACCAAAGTCGAAGCGATGTCCTTCTGTGATGATCGGCATCATTTTGCCACCGATATGTGTATTGCGCTCGATGACCGTGACACGAAATCCTTTTGCAGCTAATGAGATGGCAGCGCTTAGTCCTCCAAGACCAGCTCCGATGACAGCTATATGTTTCATGATACTGATTCCTCCTTATGAATAGGTCCTACCCTTCCATGTGATTTCCCGTTTCCTAAAGCTTCGAATCATCGCACTTGCTAGCAAGATGACATAAAAGAATACAGCTAGTGGATGGAGCCACCAAACATGTCGGATTCGTGCCGCACGATCAATCCGGAATCGTGCTAAGTAAAGAAGAATCAGTGCACCACCCATCTGCCAGGATGGGTGAAGGATGAGATAAGGTAGGACACTTGCTTGAACCAAGTAAAAGAGTAGAAAGTATGATCCGACAACATAAGAATCGTTCATCCCACGAAAGACATTCTTTAGAAAACCTTGCCAGACCTCTTCATTCGTGGCGTACATATCACAAGAGACTGCTGGAGCGACTTCGACGAGCGTCGTCGTCCATCCGTATTTTTTAAATGTGCGACAAAGTTCTAAATCGTCAACGAGAGCCGATTGAATACTTTCATGTCCACCGACTTGATCATACGCACGTCGTTCGACGAGAACGACCATTCCGTTGGCTGCAGCAAACGCTGGATGCTTCACCTTGCGAAAAGGAATCGGAAGATGTTGTGCAATAAGAACATGTTGCATTGGAATCAAACACTTTCCGAGAAACGTCGGTACAGGAAAGGACGGGAAACCGGAAAGGAAAACGGCTCGTTCTGTTCGTAACGTTCCGTATAAGCGACAAATTGCATCAGGTGTCAGTGTCACATCAGCGTCGAGAAATAACAAGTAGTCCTCTGTCGTTCGTTTCGCGAGTTGATGACACGCATGGACCTTTCCTGCCCAGCCTGTTGGTAAGGGAAGACCATCAATCACTGTAAAACGGTCGTCTTGACCAATCCGATCGAGCAATAACTCGCGCGTCCGATCGGTCGAGCGGTCTTCATATAAGTAAACGTGCATCCCAGTTGTCAGAGCATGTTCTAGTGCGTCTAATAATTTTCGTACATTACGCTCCTCATTACGTAAAGGGATGCAGATTGCTAGACTATCTGGTTGAACGGGATCCGTTAATCGTGGTAAAAAAGCTAAATTGATCCATGTATAGAGACAGACAGCTAGAGCGAAGAAGAGAAAGAACCAACTCATGACCGAAATGCCCGTAACCAGCGCTCCGTTCGCGCAGGAAGTGGTTCCCTTCGTGTAGAGATACAACGATATAAATCAATACGTTCCGCAATTGCATCTGCTCGAATGTCGTCGTATAAGGCGGTTAGTTCTGCCGTCAGTCGTTTTGCCTGGGCACTTGAACGTTCCTCAGGTAATGGATGAAAGCGACGCGTCCGGATATAGATGTCCGGTTGCTGTTCATGGCCATATGAATAATAAAAGGCGACGAGAGACACGTGATCCGTATGACGCGTCAAATGTGTGGCACCACTTGCTAAGCGAAGCGGACGGTCCTCTTGATGACGTTCCTCGCCTTGAGGAAACATCCAGACGCTGCTGCCATTTTGAAGTCGTTCTTTGGCATAATGAAGACTTGTCTTGATATCCGCGAATGATGTCCGATCAACAGAGAAAGCTCCAAGACGAGAGAAGAACGGGAAGCGAGCAAGCCCTGCTTGGTCAATCATGACGTAAGGATCGTGATGGAAACAGGTCTGATCCAAATGAAAAAGAATCATACCATCCCACCAAGAACTGTGCGTAGCAAGCATGAGACCAGGGACAGGTAGATCGTCTGCTCGATATAAGACACGGTGGAAATGACGTCGGATCAAAGCATGATCAACATACGTATGAAATACGGATTCAGCTAATTTGCTTTTGTTTGCTTCTTTCAACGATAACCCCTCGTTTCACAATGAAATAGACGATGAATGCACTTAAGCTGACCAAAGTGACGCCATAGAGACCAGCAACTCCTGCTGTTACACCGAATAAAGTGTGCAACATCAAAAAGAGATACTGATTGTTTTGTTCGAGTGCGGCATCCGTCGCTTTGACTTGATAGCGATTGATGAAAAGGGAAAAGACGAGCGCCGTTCCATACCAGCCGAAGAAGTTCTGTGTCGGAATATCGTAATACCAGCCACCGTCTTGCCAAAGCCAATACGATTTCACGTTAGCAGCAACAGGATCAATCGCTAAATCGAGCCAGACGGCAAACAATGGAACGAGGATCAATGTACTATAGCGAAACGAAAACAAACGGGAGAAAGCGAGACTCGCCCCCATGACCGACAGCCATGCAGCCCCGATCGTAATCGGCACACCTAATAATTGAACACCGAAATCCGACTCATAACGATATGTTCCAAACGGCCAACCGGTATGGACCCCAATCGACTCGATGATGATCGAACCAAAGAAGATGAAGGGGATGACAAGACGACCCTTCGGTAAGATATGCCAAAAATAGAGTGCTGCGTATAAGCCGGAAGCGAATAAAAAGACGGCATTGGCCCACTCGAGCCAAGGGGGGAGTAACGAAAAACCAACTAAGATCAAGCCGATGGTGAACCAAATTGAAAAGAAAATCCAAAGACGTTTATGAAACTGCTCCATGCGTGACATTCCTCCATTTCCAAAATAGCTTCTGTCATAAGTATACCCATATATCTTGAAAACGAGCGAGGGAGAAGCGGTCCTATAAAAAAAGTGGTCCGGCTTCTCGCAAGAGAAACCGGACCACTTCCTACCATCATCCGTTTGAATGTTGCTTTTGCTTCTTCTTTTTGATGAACGAGAAAAGGAGAAACGCGATATACAACGGAACAGCAACGAACCAAAACGTCGACCATTCATTGCTACGAGCAATCATGACATACGTCACGTATAGCAATGTAAAGGTGATGACGAACGTATGGCGCGGAACGGGAATGTCTTTAAAACTTGGAATCTTGACACGACTGACCATCAAGAAGGCAAGACCTGTGAAGACAAGTGGAACCATCAAGTCGTTCATTCGTCCACTAAACAACGTAACAACGGCCAAAATACCACCTGCCGCCGTAATCGGTACACCTGAAAAATAAGCAGATGCCACATTCGTTGCCGATAAATTAAACCGGGCAAGACGGAATGCGCCGAACAACGGGAACAGAGCAGAAATTAGTAAACCAACTTCTCCGAATTCATAGAAATACGTATAGTAGGCCATCATTGCAGGTGCGACACCGAATGTCACGATATCTGCTAATGAGTCCAGTTCTTTTCCGAAGTCGCCTGCTACACCAAGCATCCGAGCAAGACGTCCGTCCAGACTATCAAGCATCATCGCGATGACGATTAGTAAGGTGGCATTTTGAAAATCACCTTTTGCCGCCATGACGATGGCTAAAAAACCACAATACAGATTTCCGAACGTAAATAGGTTGGGTATTGAATTACGAACACGATCTTTCCACAAAATGATTCCTCCTGCCACTTAATCGATACTACTCATCATACCATAATTAGGAGATGGAATTCAGCCGTTCGTAAAGAGAATCCCCTGAGTGAAAGATAAAAAATCATGAGGATTCAACCGAACTTGATGTCCACGTTTTCCGGCGGATACGATGATGAATGGTTCATGGATAGCACGATCCGATAAAAGAACCGGAAAGTTCTTCTTAGCACCGATGGCAGAGACACCACCTCGAATATAGCCAGTCAGGTCTTCTAACTCCTTCATCGGAACAAGCGCGACTTTTTTCGAATGCAATGCTTTAGCTGCTGCCTTAAGAGAGAGTTCTTCTTCCCCCGAAATGACGACAAAGACATATTTATTTTCGACCATTTTCAAAACAAGGGTTTTAAAAATGGTCGAAAGGGGGTAATTAATCTTTCTACCGACGACTTCAGCAGATAAATCATCAAGATCAACAGGATAAGTGAGGGATTCGAAGTCAATCTTAGACTGCTTCAGAAGCCTCTCGACGTTCGTTTTGCTCATGTGTTTCTCCTTTGACGAGTGAGTATTGGACCCATTTCCGTCCGTGCCAACGTTTCATGGCGAAAATGCCACGGAACCATTCGTCAGCAGAGAAGGCAATCCAGATTCCAAGTAAACCAAGACCGAAACCAAGACCAAGTGTATAACTGAGGACGACCGCAATTCCCCACATCGATAGAATACCGATGGCGACAGGGAAACGGACATCTCCTGCCGATTTAAGAGTTCCCATGAGTACGATGTTCATCGCGCGACCTGGTTCAAGAATGACGCTTGCCCAGAGTAGTGGGATACCGATTGCAATGATTTCAGGACTCGATGTGAACACTGATAGAATCGATGAACCGAATGAAGCGAGAGCGACAGCTGAGATGAAGCTTGCGAAGACGGCAATTTTCAATGTTTTCACAGCACGTCCATATGCTTGTTCAAATTGTTGAGCGCCAACTTGGCGTGCGACGAGAAGTTGCGTCCCTTGCGCGATCGCAAGTGTAAATAGGAAACAAAGCATTGTGATGTTCGATACATACACACGAGCGGACAATGCTGCTTCACCAATCGTTGCGATGAATCCTGTGATGATGAGTTGTGAAAATTGATATGAGATTCCTTCACCGGCAGATGGGATTCCGATGTTCATGATCCGTTTCACATCTTCCCGGTCGAAATGAATCAAGTCTTTTACTTTAAAACGTAATGAGAGTTTCCGGTAAACGACGAAGAATAAGACAAGGACAGCGATTGTCCGAGCGATGACGATCGACCAGGCGACACCGGCAACACCGAGAACGGGAATGCCGAAGAGTCCAAGAACAGCGATGACGTTACCAAAAGCACTAACGAAATTCATGAGTAGCGTGACATACATAGCATTTTTCGTGAATCCATGACTCCGGAGAATCGCACCGAGTGTCAGAGAGATGGCTTCTAAGAAAAGGAATAGACCAACGATCTTAATGAACGTTTCGCCATAGACGAGCGTCTCTCCTTCTAATGAGAAAAATCCAAGGAGTTGTCTTCCGAACAATACGACGGTCAGAGAAACGATGAGACCGGTATACAAGTTAATCGCAAAAGCAGAACGAGCAGTTTGACGAGCGTTTTGTGTTTTTCTTGCACCGAGGTACTGACCAATGATGATCGTTGCACCGACCGAGGTAATGTTAAAGAGAATAATGAAGATGTTCAAAATTTGATTGGATACACCGACTGCCGCAGCAGCGCTATCTGAGTAATAACTTAAAATCAACGTTGCAATGATCCCAAGGCTCATATGCAATGCAATCTCGATGAATAATGGCCACGTGATGTGGAATAAGCTTGGTTGCTTGACTGTTTTCATAAAATAAATCCCCTTTGTTTCATAAAACGAATAGTGTTTCTTTATCTTTTTGAAACTATACGCCTTCGATTTTCATAATGAAAGAGGGTTTTTTGTGTTTCATTAAAAAAAAGAGATTTAAAAGGATTTTCATAAAATATCACGAATACATCATAATGAACAATCATTCATTTTTAAAAGGTAGGGGAATCCGATGAAACGAGAAATGAATTATGCCGTCAAGGATCAGGTTGCGACGTTAACCCTTGCTCGACCGAAACAACTGAATGCATTAACTTCGAATTTATTGGAGGAGTTAGCAGACGCTCTAGAAGAAGCGAATCAGGATGAGGAAGTACGTGTCATCGTCTTGACAGGCGAGGGACGTGGGTTTTGTGCAGGTCAAGACTTGAAAACTGTCTCACCTGAGCTCGATCATGGTGAATATTTACAACAGTATTATCATCCTGTCGTTCGTGCACTCGCTAAATCGAAGAAACCGACGATTGCTGCCATCAATGGTGTAGCGGCAGGGGCTGGGTTATCACTCACGCTCGCTTGTGATTTTCGACTAGTCGACAAGGAAGCGAAATTATCGCTTGGGTTCATTAATATCGGACTTGTCCCAGATGCGGGTGCTCCGTATTTCTTGCCTCGGCTAATTGGTGCAGCAAAAGCAACAGAGCTTGCGTTACTCGGTGACACGATTTCAGCAGACGAAGCTGTTTCGCTCAACCTTGCGACACGAAGCATCGAATCAGAGCAATTTGTAGAAGAGGTCACAGCGTTTGCTCGTCAACTGGCGGATCGTCCGACGAAAGTAATCGGATATATCAAGCAGCTACAGGCAGCGAGTTATGAAAATAACTTGGAGGAAATGCTTGCTCAAGAAATCATCTACCAGTCACGCGCTGGGAAAACGGAAGACCATCTTCATGCTGTTGAATCCTTCATCGAAAAAAAACGCCCTGTTTTTGTCGGACGATGAATCGAAGACATATATAGAAGAAAGACGTCGGAATCGCACGATGCGCCGACGTCTTTTTCACTTCAATTTCTTTTTGATTTTTCGTGCGGTCGCATGTGTACGATCCGTTAAGGCAGTAGAGATACGGAACAATAGGATTCCAAGAAAAGCGGAAACAAAAATATAAATTCCGGTCAACGTCACGAATGCGCCACTAGCGAGCGTGATGAATAGAATCGAAAATTCACCGCGTGGTCCAAGACAAAAGCCTGATTCGATCGCATGATAATTGGATAGACCGAACGATTTTCCACCGAGATAACCGACTAAGAATTTCGAGACGACTCCCCAAATGACAAGAGCGAAGAAAAATAGATCAATGGGTAACCCCTCAGTCAACTCGAACGACATTCCGAGCGTGATAAAGAACAAGGGTAATAATAAGTCTTGGAACGGAGTGACTAGCCGTTTAAGATAACGCGTCTCATCCAGTTCGGTTAACAGAATACCGATGATGAAGGCACCGAGTACTTCGGATAGACCAAATAAGATTCCAATTCCAGAAAACAATAAGATTAAGCCGATGATCCCGATTCCAGCATCCGGGTGTCGATAGAGGGAATCGACTAACCGTCCACGTCTTCGAATAAACAACGTCATGATCATCAGAGCAATGAAGAAGAAGGCGAACCCGAGAAAGATGATGCTGATTTTGGCAACCGAGAACGTCTCAGTCCCTAAAACGAACGGAGCCGTCGTCAGTAAGATTGGTGCCATCAAATCTTCGAAGACGAGTAAGGACAGCACGAAGCGATTCACGTCTTGGTGTTTATCTGGTTCACGGTCGAGTAGCCGAGCAGAAATCGAAGAACTCGTCGCATACAAGACACAGCCGATCAAAAACGATTCGGCGACTGAAAAGCCAAACGATAGGGTCAACAGGATTGTTCCACCGAACGAAAGTAGAATATCGATGACTCCTGCTTTCCAAATGGAACGGAGCTGAATCAGCAAGTCCGCCACTGAAAATTTTAGACCGAGTAAAAAGAATAAGACGATGATGCCCGCTTCTCCTCCGAGTTTCAGCTCTTCGGGAGGGTCGTAATAGAAGCCAAGGACGATTCCGATCAAGATGAAGGCCAGAATACTTGGGACGTGGAATCGTTCACTCAAGTAACTGATCGTAAACAAGCCGATGAGGATGAGACCGGCGTAAAAGAAAATTTCCATGGAGGATATCCTCCTTTCTGTACCCTATACCCTAATTCGCAAGCATTCATTAACTCGTTTCTATCCTGGAGAACGGATACAGAAGAAAAAAGCCTGGACACAAAACTTCTTTATAGAAGGTAAGTGTCCAGGCTTTTAGATGGTTATAAGACTTGAACGATCGTTCCCGAATACGCAGGGAGAGAGACATCAAGCGTCTGCTGGTGCGTGTTCGTCAATAAATCAAGCCCCCGACCAGCTTGTGGAGCGGTCAACGAAACAGAAACATCTGAGTTGTTGAAATAGATATAATACAATCCTTCCGGACTCATGCGACGCATGATGATCGTATTTGTCTCATCATTCGCGTGAACGAAAGAGATATGTCCTTTGTTCGCAAGTGTCTTATGTTGTTTTCGAAGCTGCAACAAGTGTCGCGTATAGGCGAATAACTCCTGATCCTGCTCCTCTGGATCCCACGGCATACATTTCCGGCAGCCTGGATCTTGATCCCCATCAAGACCGATTTCATCTCCATAATAAATGACAGGACTGCCCGAGAACGTCAGCATCGAAAGTAACAAGAGACGTAACTTACTCTTATTATTCCCTGCACGCGTCAATGCACGCGGTGTATCGTGAGAACCGATCAAATTAAAGGTTACTTCATTGACATTCATCGTGTTTGAGAACAATACATGCGACATATCGTTCGCATACGAAGTTGCTTTAGTCTTATCTAAGGCAAAGAAGTTCAAGGCGGCATTCGTAAATGGATAGTTCATGACGGCGTCAAACTGGTCACCGAGCAACCATTCCTGTGAGTCATGCCAAATTTCACCAAGGATATACGTGTCAGGGTTGACCTCCTTGACGACTTGACGGAAATCACGCCAAAATGCGTGATCGACTTCGTTGGCGACGTCGAGTCGCCAGCCATCGATTCCGAATTCTTCGACCCAGTAACGAGCGACGTGGAGCAAGTAAGACTTTACTTCATCATTCTCGGTATTGAATTTCGGCATCTCAGGTACGAAAGCAAACGTATCGTAGTTCGGCAATGGTTCTGTCACGAGCGGGAAATCACGCAGATTCCTTCGATCGGTACGTATTCACGAGCTGAAAAAGCGACGTTGATGATGGTCATCGAGCGTCACGAATTGCGGGACATTGAACGGATTTGCCGGGAAGCGGACGAGACGGTCTTCATCAACGTCGTCGCAACGGACTCGGTCGTCGGATACTTCCGAAAAGGATAATGAAAAAGGCACTTGCTCTGCAACATGCAGCAAGTGCCTTTTATCTGTTTTCATGCGAGCCCGAGGACGTGTCTCAAGTAATAGGCGATCCCGTCATCTTCATTTCGCTTCGTCGTGCCGTTTGCCAGGTGCTTCAGCGCGGGGATGGCATTTCCCATCGCGACACCATGTCCAGCATACTCGATCATCTCTAAATCGTTTTCCTCATCACCGAAAGCAATGATTTGTTTAGAGTCAATACCAAGGTGATGCGCGATATGGGCAAGACCGACCGCTTTACTTGTACCTTTTCGCATCACTTCGACCATGAATTCAGGCTTCACCCATTGACGATTGAGTACCGTCTCGGCATGAATACCAGATAATTCGGAGCGGATCTCATCGACGTGTTCTCCTTTGGCATGAATCAAAAGAGAGGTTGGTTCATGCATAAGCACCTTTCGTAAATCTCCGGTCGTGACGGATAAGGCATGGTCAGTATAGAATTCGTAGATGCCAACCGGATCATATTGAAAATAGACATGATCCGTGACTTCACAGACGATGTTCTGTGTCTTCGTCTCAGCGATGGACTCTAAAATATGTTGAACGGTTTTTAATGGAATTGGATGATGCTGGACTTCAAAGTGGGTGTCTTGTGGGTGATGGACGAGACCACCGTTAAAGTTAACGATTGGTGTCGTTAAACCGAGCTGTTCGTAATATTTCCTGGCGTGACGAAACGGTCGTCCGGTTGCGATGACGACTTCGTGACCATTCGCACGCGCGCGTTGCAGCGCATTGATGTTCGTAGCGCTGATTGTCTTATCATCTTTTAAAAGAGTGCCGTCGAGATCGACAGCGATTAAGTGACGGGTCATGATGGAATCCTCCGCTTTCTTTTCGTTAATTCTACTGTAGCATATGAAGCGATTGTCCTTCTTATGAAACGATTAAGTTTTTCAAGGAAAAGAAAGCGCTTGAAAAAATTAGAGAAAAGCTGTTGCTTGGTTTAAAAAATGGTATACTACAAATCGTAGGATAACTCTATAGTACGTTATGGAAACGGAGGGGAAATCATGCGTTTTCTCGTTACATTCTTTTGGTCATTCTTACTCGTGAACACAGCTGTGTTCATCGTATCGGCAGTTGATGCAGTAACGTATAGCTTCGGATTCGCGACAGCTATGTCTGTCGTCACTTCACTTGTCGTCTTCGCACTCGATGCCGTCAATGAAGATTTAGGTCTTGGTCAAGGGACTAAGGCAGAATAAGGAAAAGCGAGATGTCGTCACATGGGCGATAGGCTCGCTTTTTGTCTTAAGGAGGAATGATCGATGATCGTCATCGAACAGGTTCTGTGGCAACAGATGCCGCAAAATATCTACATAGCAGGAAATCAGATCATCGGAATCGGTTCCTATACCATAGATGAAGCAATGATTACGCATCGGATCGATGGTCGCGGCAAACAGCTAGTTCCTGGATTCATCGATGGACACTTACATCCAATCGGTGGGGGAGGAGAAGGCGGATTTGCGACGAGAACAGCATCGCTGACCGTTCGAGACATATTCGAAGGTGGTGTCACGACGGTCGTTGGATTACTCGGAACGGATGGTTGGACACGAACGGGAATCGATCTACTGGCACATATACGAGGATATGCTGCATCTGGTATCCGCCCCTTTCTATTAAGCGGAAGTTATATGGTTCCACCGGTCTTCCTGACGCAATCGACAGGACATGATATCGTCCTCATCAATGAAGTGATCGGTATCGGGGAAATTGCCATCAACGATCATCGGTCGACACAACCGACAGCCCATGAACTCGCACGATTAGCGTCAGAAGCCCGAATTGCCGGCATGGTCAAAGGCGTGTCGGGAACGATGAACGTCCATATCGGAGACGGGAAACAAGGACTCGATCTATTACATGAAGTGATTGACACGACTGATATCCCCATCGGACAATTCCTTCCGACGCATATCAACCGGAGTGAACGGATTTTTGAAGCGGGACTCGCCTGGGCGAAACAGGGCGGACGAATCGATTTCACGACGTGTACGACGGAAAGCTTCATTGCGGAAGGCGAAATTCCGGCAGGACAGGCTGTCGCCCGTGCTTTAGCAGCAGGAATCCCACCTGAACAGATTACGATGTCGAGCGATGCTGGTGCCAGTCTTCCGGCATTTGATGATGCAGGTCGTCTAGTTCGGATTGATACAGGAAAGCCTTCTTCTCTGATACAAGCCGTGCGCGATGCAGTGGCGCATGGTGTTGCTTTTGATCAGGCAATCACGACGATCACGCGACATGTCGCGGATGCATATGGTATACCGGGCGGGCGAATAGCGGTCGGAGAACGAGCGGATCTGTTACTGATTGATGACGCTTTGCAAATCGATACGATTCTTGCGAATGGTCATGCTATAATGGTTCAGAAAAAATGGCTAATACCAGAATGACGGAGGGATAGACGTGTCAAAGAAAACAAAACGTAAAAATACGAAAAAACCGCAATCCAAGGCGAATTGGATTACAGCGGGAGTCATCGCCTTAATCGTATTGGTGGGAGGATTACTTCTTGTCTTCACGGATCGAGAAGATTCTGCATCGAAGAACGGCAATCTAACGGCTACACAAGTCGCAGATAAAGTAAAATCCGGTGATGAATTCTATACGTATTTCTATCAAACGGGTTGTTCCCACTGTGAAAAAGTAAAACCATATCTCGTCCCGCTTGGTGAAAAACAAGATATCCCATTCGAACAGATCGACCTTGCTGTCGAACAGTCGGCTTGGGATACGTTTGGTATCGAGGGTACACCGACTGTCGTTCACTTTAAGGACGGTAAGGAAGTTGGACGTGTCGCAGGTGAGCAAACGGAAGACAGCTATAAAGAGTTCTTCGCTGGAAAAGACGTAGAGGACTCAAAAGAAGAATCATCTGGTGATCTCAATGATTAAAAAATGGTTTTACTCTCGTGTGTTCGAATTAAATGGACACCCGCTTGTTGCCAAACAACTGAAACGTTTTGCGATGAGCCGTATCAGTCGTCCGTTTATCCGTCCGTTCGTTCAGGCATACGATTTAAATATGACAGAAGCGACTCGGAGCCTTGAAGAGTATTCGAGTTTACATGACGTCTTCGTTCGTCATGTCAAACGGGAAATGCGACCGATCGATCAAGCAGAAGGCGCATTCGTCAGTCCGTGTGACGGTGTGCTATCCGTCGTTGACGATTTGACGGCTGATAGCCGCTTTACCGTCAAAGGACAATCGTATACGGTATCCGAGTTACTCGGTTCCCATCATGAAGCACAGCAATATGTCGGTGGACGTGTAATGATCTTTTACTTAAGTCCGCAAAACTACCATCGTGTTCATGTACCGATGGATGGAACGGTCCGGACGAGTTATACGCTCGGTCGCGATTCGGCACCAGTAAATGAGATTGGTCTCACACATGCGCTTCGCCCATTGACTCGGAACTACCGTCGTGTGACACGCATCGTCCAAGGGAAACATGCTCTTGAACATGTCATGGTCGGTGCACTCAACGTCAACTCGATCGTTCGGACGAACGAGTCGAAGGACCTTCGTCGCGGGGATGAGTTCGGATACTTCTCATTCGGTTCGACGGTCGTCCTGATTTGTCCGAAAGATGCATTGACGTTAGACAGTCAAGCAATCGGACCAGTTTTAATGGGGCAACGCCTCGGACAATGGCATTCATGAAAGCGAGACGCCCGTTTTGGGCGTCTCCTTACGTTTAGGAGGAATGAATCATGCCGGCACTGGCATTAGCAGAAATCGGAAGTACACAGGTCCAAACCTATATCGCACTCATCATTTTTTTAGTGACCTATGGCTTCATCATCAGTGAAAAAGTAAGTCGGGCGATCGTCGCCTTGCTTGGAGCGCTCGCGATGGTCATCATCGGCATCGTGGATCTCGAGACTGCATTATTTGAATACATCGAGTGGGGAACGATCGTCTTATTGATTGGCATGATGATTCTCGTCACGATTGCCAACCAATCTGGCTTGTTCGAATACATCGCAATCCGTGCGGCGAAGACGACGAAAGGTGATCCGATCAAGGTGTTGATTCTACTGTCTGCATTGACGGCACTTGGATCTGCCTTTCTTGATAACGTCACGACGGTTCTATTGATCGTTCCAATCACGTTTTCGATTACGAAGATACTTAAGATTGCGCCGTTTCCGTTCTTGCTCGCAGAAGTATTGTTTGCAAACATCGGTGGGACGGCGACCTTGATCGGCGATCCACCGAACATCATGATTGGTGCTGCGAATCCACACTTAACGTTTAACGCCTTTTTAGTGAATCTCGCACCGATTATTCTCGTCATCACGGTTGTAACGATTGGCATTCTGTACTTCATCTTCCGCAAACAACTGCATGTCGAAGCGGAAGATCGACAGAAACTGATGGAAATCGATGAAAAGAGTTATATTGTCAGTCGCAAATTGGTCACACGGAGTAGTATCGTCCTCGTCAGTACGATTGCGTTGTTCGTGTTGCATCCGGTGCTTGATCGAATCGGACTCCATCTCGAAGCACCGGCCATCGCGATCCTTGGAGCGACGGTCCTAATGTTGCTGACGATCGAAAACGATCATCAGCTCGAAGGAATTTTTGCCCGCATCGAATGGACGACGATCTTTTTCTTCGCCGGACTGTTCGTGCTCGTCGGCGGGATTCAGGAGGCGGGTATCATTCGCTACCTTGCGGAAAAGACGATTGATCTGACAGGCGGTGATATCAAGACGACAGCAACTGCTGTGCTTTGGTTGTCCGGTATCGCCAGTGCGACGATCGATAACATCCCGTTCGTCGCGACGATGATTCCACTCATCAACGATGTGGCTGCTGGGATCGGATTGTCACCAGCAGATGCGAAAGTGGACGTGTTATGGTGGTCCCTCGCACTCGGTGCCTGTCTCGGTGGTAACGGAACATTGATTGGTGCGTCGGCGAACGTCATCGTCGCGGGTCTTGCGACACGACAAGGTGAAAAATTCACCTATATGCGCTTTTTGATTTACGGAGCACCGATCACGATCGTAACGTTGATTCTATCCCAACTCTATCTGTGGATTCGGTATTATTAAGAAAACGGAAGGTCCGCCTTCCGTTTTCTTTTGTGCGTCGCTCTTACTACCTGATTGTGCTATAATCGAACGATAAGAGCATAACTGTTTCTTAAACTTAACTATAGAGCTAGACCATTATCTGGAGGTTTTATTCTTGTTCAAACGACTTTATCCGAAACATTTCGTGGCTTCGATCTACGATATCGACCTTGAAATGCTCAAACGAAACGGTGTCAAAGCTATTTTGACCGATCTTGATAATACACTCGTCGCATGGAATATCGCAGATGCTCCAGACGAATTGGTTGCTTGGCTGGATATGGTGAATAATCAATATGGTTTCGACGTCATCATCGTATCGAACAACAATGGAGATCGCGTCAAGAAGTTCGCGGATCCGCTCGGATTGCACTACATTGCGCCTGCTCGAAAACCGCTTCCTATCGGGTTTAAACGGGCATTGACGGAATTCGGTTATCACGCGAAGGAAGTTGTCTTTTTAGGAGATCAACTCTTTACGGATGTACTCGGTGCAAACTCCGTTGGAATCGAAGTCATCCATGTTCAACCCGTCGTTAAGACGGACGGTGTCGTCACGAAATTCAATCGCCTGATGGAACGTGTCATTTTCCGCCGGATGAAACGCAAAGGAATCTATAAATTGACACAACGCGTCAAAGAAGATCCTTCTGTGCTGGAACATCCGATCGAAACACTTCGTCAGGATAAGCAACAATAACCCTGTCAGATCGGTAGATGAAAGGGAAGGCAGCAGTCGCAACATGTACGGCGAGAGGTCGGAAGTTACGCTCTTGGAGTAGCGAGCAGGGCGCTACGGTGAAAAGAGAAGGGATATCGTTCCCGCATGCGGCTCAACATAATATGATCGAAGAAATCCACTGCGCTGGTTGTGGTGTCGCCATTCAAACGGAAGACACAAAAGCACCAGGATACGCACCTAAATCTGCACTTGATCGTGAAATGGTCATTTGCCAACGTTGCTTTAAATTAAAGCACTACAATCAAATTCAAGATGTATCGTTATCGGACGATGATTTCGTTAAAATCTTAGACGGAATCGGTCAAAAAGATGCACTTGTCGTTAAAATCGTTGATATCTTCGATTTTAATGGAAGCTGGTTACCGGGATTACATCGGTTCGTCGGTAAAAACGACGTCTTACTCGTTGGGAACAAAGCCGATTTATTACCGAAGTCACTAAACCCGAATCGTCTCATGAACTGGATGCGTCAAGCATCGAAAGAACTCGGATTACGTCCAGTCGACGTTCATCTGATCAGTGCGAAAAAAGGGCACGGAGTTGATGAACTTGCTGAAAAAATCGATTATTATCGAAAAGGCCGCGACGTCTATGTCGTTGGTTGTACGAACGTCGGGAAATCGACGCTGATCAACCAAGTCATCAAACGCTTCGGTGAAGAAGATGAGGCCGTCATTACGGTCAGTCACTTCCCAGGTACGACACTTGATTTGATCGATATTCCACTCGATGATAACTGTAACCTGTATGATACACCAGGGATCATCAATCACCACCAAATGGCTCACTATGTGGATGCAAAAGACTTGAAGCTGATCACACCGAAAAAAGAGATCAAGCCACAAGTCTTCCAAATCCATCCGCAACAGACGCTTTTCTTTGGAGGTCTTGCGCGATTGGACTATATGGAAGGGAACAAGCGTTCATTCGTCATCTACATGTCGAACGAATTGAAAGTTCACCGGACGAAGCTTGAAAAGGCAGACGATCTATATGCGAACCACAACGGTGAGCTGTTGTCTCCGCCAAACGAAAAGACGCGTGAGATGCTACCGCCGCTTGTCCGTCATGAATTCAGCCTCCGCGACAACATGAAGACGGATATCGTCTTCAGTGGACTCGGGTGGGTTGCGGTTCACGGAAAAGGTGGACGTGTCGCTGCTTACGCCCCGAAAGGTGTCGCTGTATCCTTACGTGAGGCGCTCGTCTGATGCGCTTTGCCGTCATCGGTCATCCGATTGCCCATTCACTTTCACCTGAGCTGCATACAGCTTGGCTGGAAGCGGCTGGGCTTTTCGGCTGTTATGACCTCATCGATGTAACGGAGCAGCAATTGCCGCAAATCATTACGAAATTACGCATACATCAGCTAGACGGAATCAATGTGACGATTCCGCATAAAACAGCAATCATTCCGTATCTGGATCGGCTAGAGCCGGCAGCTCAAAAAGCAGGCGCCGTGAACACAGTGTACCGGCAGGATGGGCAGTTGATTGGTGCGAATACAGATGGAATCGGATTCGTCCGCGCGTTGACAGAACGTCGTCCTTCATTTCAAAAAACGCTCGTTCTTGGTGCGGGCGGTGCGGCGCGAGGTATTATTGCTGCGTTACCCGGAGATGTGACAATCACGAATCGTACAGAAGAACGTTCTAAGGCAGTTGCCGATGAATTTGGAGCAAACGTTCTACCGTGGCAAGAAACATTTGATTTAACGAGTTACGACGTCATCATCAATACGACTTCTGTCGGGATGGCTCCACATATCGAGGCACGTCCAATCGAATTGACAGAGACGCACGCCTTGATTTGTGATATTATTTATCGACCGACGCCGACCCGTCTATTGCGTGAAGCGACTGAAAAAGGTCTCGACACACTTGACGGCGTCCCGATGTTCGTCTTACAAGCGGCTGAAGCATTTGAACGCTTCACCGGACAAGCACCTGACCTCGCACTTGGCGAGCAGGTGATACGAAAGCAATTGGAGGAATTTTAATCATGTTAACAGGTAAACAAAAACGTTTTTTACGCGCGACAGCTCACGATTTAAACCCGATTTTCCAAGTCGGTAAAAATGGAGTCGGCGAAGCGATGTGTGCTGATTTGATGGATGCGCTCGAAAAACGGGAACTCTTAAAAGTACAAGTATTACAAAACTGTGCGGACGCACCGAAGGATGTTGCACAAGAACTCGTCGCAGGAACGAATGCTGAACTCGTTCAAGTCATCGGAAAAGTCATCGTTCTTTATAAAGAATCAAAAGAGAACAAGACGCTCGAATTACCACGATGAAAATCGGACTGATGGGCGGAACGTTCGATCCTCCGCATATCGGTCATCTCCTGATTGCCGAACAAGCGCAGGAACAACTCGAACTCGATGCGGTCTGGTTTTTACCGGCGAATGTGCCACCGCATAAACAACGTACTGTCACAGACGCAACCAAACGTCTACGTCTTGTTGAAGAAGCGATTGCATTGAATCCTTCCTTCTCCGTCTCAGCGATCGAGTTTGAGCGCGAAGAACCTTCCTATACGTATGATACGATTCGTGCACTCAAGCACCGGTACCCAGAGCATGAGTTTCTGTTTCTCATTGGAGCGGATTCACTCGTTAGTCTCGATACGTGGTATCAAGCCGAACAGTTATACGAGGAAGTCGTCTTTGGTGCCGTCGCTCGACCGGGCAGTCGGTATCTGATTCCGCGTGGCGCCCGTGTGAAAGCAGTCGATATGCCATTGCTAGAAATTTCTTCGACGGATATCCGGCAACGGGTCGCGCGCGGACGGAGCATTCGCTACCTTGTACCGGAAGCCGTTCGACAACGGATTGAGGAGTGGGATCTATATGCGCCTTGAAGAAGCACGTCAAATCATTGAGAACACGTTGCCTGAACGACGCTATGTGCATACATTAGGTGTCGTCGAGACAGCGCGACACTTGGCTCTCAAGTATGGAGTCAACGAAGAAGAGGCAGCGCTCGCTGCCATGCTCCATGATTATGCGAAATACCGCGATACGAATGAGATGCGTTCGATTGCTGTTGAGTTGAATCAACGTGTTTTACTCGATTATGATGACGAACTGCTTCATGCGCCAGTGGGTGCGGAGCTTGTCCGTCGAGAACTTGGTCTTGATTCAGACGTGATTTATCAGGCCATCGCAAATCACACGACGGGGGCACCCGGTATGCCGTTGCTTGATCAAATCATCTTCGTCGCGGATGCGATTGAACCGAATCGCAGTTATCCAGGTGTCGAAGCGCTTCGTGAAGTAGCGGAGCAGGATTTGACGGACGCCGTCATCGCAACACTCAGTCAAACGATTCATTTTTTATGTAAGAAACAAGCCATCATCTTTCCGCGAACGATTGAGACTTATAATGCCTTCGTCGCGGCCAAACGAAAGGGGACCGTCCTATGACAGTCGAACAAGAATTACAATTAATCGTAAATGCCATCGACGATAAACGCGCTGAAGATATCGTCGTCCTGAATATGTCTAGCATCTCACCAGTTGCCGATTATTTCGTCATCTGTGAAGGGAATTCAGAAAAACAAGTACAGGCGATTGCACGTGAACTCAAAGAAATCGCGCACGAACATAACCTGCCGATCAAACGTCTCGAAGGATTCGATGCGGCACGTTGGGTGTTAGCGGATCTTGAAAATGTCGTCGTTCATGTCTTCCACCGTGACGATCGTGATTACTATAACCTCGAAAAACTCTGGGCAGATGCTCCAAAGGTTGAAGTCGAGGTCAACTAATGGCATACGAACAGTTCGCCTACATCTATGATGAATTGATGCAAGACGTCCCGTACGATCAATGGGTCGACTGGGTCAAAGCATATGTTCCGACTGGAAGTACGATTGCTGATATCGGATGTGGAACGGGTACGGCGACGCTTGCATTAGCGGCACACTATGAAATGCTCGGGATCGATTTATCGGAAGAGATGCTAGAAGTCGCGCAAGAGAAGGCGATGGAAGAGGGATTACGCATTCAATTCTGGGCGCAAGACATGCGCGAAATCGAATTGCCGACACCTGTCGATGCTGTGACAATACTATGCGACTCCTTGAACTATCTCCGGACGGAAGAGGATGTCAAACAGACGTTTACACATGTAGCAGCAATCCTCAAAGAGGGTGGACGTCTCTTATTCGATACACATTCTCCTTACAAGATGGAAACGTTGTTCAATGGAAAGACATACGCGACACATGCCGAGCAAAGTTCGTATATCTGGTTCGCGGATCCTGGTGAAACACCGCTTTCTGTCGTCCATGAACTGACTTTCTTCATCGAGGAAGAGGACGGTCGCTATGAACGTGTCGATGAGACGCATCATCAGCGGACGTATCCTCCGGCACAATACGTGACGTGGTTACGCGAAGCCGGATTCCGTGTCCTTGCCGTCACAGGCGATTTTGGACCGGAAGCTCCTTCCGAGACAGCTGAGCGGATTTTCTTCGTTGCTGAAAAAATGTAAAAGTGATCTCATCCGTCTTCTTTAAGCGATACACGTTCGTGTTGCTTGAAGGAGACGGATTTTTTGTTCGTCAAACAGATGCTAATTCAAAGTAACGGTATGGATGTTATGACATTCATCCGACATAACACATAGTATCGTGTTGTAAAAGAGTGGTTAGTGCGTATTCCTTCGTTTCCTGAAGTCCGTAGCGACCTGTTAGAGTCGTGGGAAAAGGAGGGATTCGTCTTGACCGTTCCACGTTTGCAACAGATCGCAGGTCTCGTCGTCGTCCTGCTACTCATCGTTTTATTGTTCGTACCATTACCCTCTTGTTCGAATGAAGCGATGGTCGATCAACCGTCCTTAACGGATAAACAACAAGAGGCAAAAGCAGAGCCAGCAGAAAAGGAGCCCTCGATTCGTGACAAACTCATCATGGTCGATGTGAAAGGGGCGGTAGAAGCACCTGGACCCTATCAATTCCACCTCGGTGATCGAGTGAAGGATGCAATCGAAAAAGCAAAGACGACTGCGAAAGCGGACATTCGACAAATGAATCTTGCGGCACGTCTCATTGATGGACAGGAAGTCATCGTGCCGGTAAAAAAGACGAAAGATCAGCCGAAATCAACGAAACGCTCAAAAGCAGAGATACCAAAAGGATTGATTGATCTCAATGCGGCAACAGCGGAACAGTTGATGGAGGTTCCGGGAATCGGTCCTGCCAAAGCAGAAGCGATCTTGACCTATCGGGAGGAGAAGGGAGGATTTGCGACGTATGAATCACTCGGAGATGTGAAGGGTTTTGGGGAAAAGACGTTAGAGTCGCTTAAATCCTACCTGATCGTCTACTGATGCCGCTATATGCCCTGTTTGTGCTCTTACTCGTTGTTGCCATTAAAGAATCAATCTGGTGGTTAGTAACGTTGATGTTGTTTGCTGTCATGAAATCATGGTCTTTTTCAATCGGTCGTCTCTTCTGTTTGCTCATTCTGAGTTGCCTTTTCATCGGAATGGGTCATCTGTCACCTGAACCGCATGACGTCTCGTCTGTTGACATTTTATCAGGTAAGCGTAATGGGGATCGAATTCGCTATGAGGCAGAGAGCAACGATCAATCGGTTCTGTTGACGGCGACGATTGCAGAAGAAGAGACAGGATACGAACGAATCGGGTACTCCTGTCGTGTCAATACGGAGCCGCTCGACGTCCGGCAACAATCGAATGCGGGAGGTTTTGACGAACAGCAATTCATGCATACACATCGTTACGCTGGAAAGTGGGAAGTCCGTTCATTTGATTCCTGTCATCCGACACCTGGGTATGCGGCAGAAGGAAGACGGGTACGTGAAGCATGGTTGAAACGGATTGAAGAATTGCTACCAGAAAAGCAAGCCTTCTACGTCGAAGCGCTCATGTTTGGTGAGGATCGACTAATGGATCAAGTGACGCTCGAACGGTTTAAGAAATTCGGCTTATTACATGCAATCGTCATCTCAGGATCACATATCGCTTTTTTAGTATTTAGTCTGCTGTATGTCTTACGAAAAATCAGAATGACCAAAGAAAAACGACTTGATATCGTTCTTATCTTACTGCCGATTTACGGATGGTTGACGGAGTGGAGTCCACCAGTCACACGAGCTGTTCTTGTCGCGATCATTCTGTTGCTCGGTCGTCGTTTCCATAAACCGTTAGATCCGGTGGAGGTCATTGCGGGGGTCGCAGCTTTTCAATTGGCGATTCAACCAACTGTCATTTACGATATCGGATTCCAATTGACGGTCGGACTGACGCTGTTTCTTGTGCTGTCGAGACGACTCATGGGTTCGGTTCGTCGTCCTTGGAACTGGCTGCTCATCAGTGCTTGGGCACAGTTTGGAACACTCCTCTTTTTGCAAGGTATTGAACAGACGACTGTTTCAATTTGGTCGCCGTTATTGAACCTATTGATTGGTAGCTGGATTGAATGGGTGATTCTTCCGGGATCGTTCATTCTTGCGACACTTCCGTTCTTACCGATTCGTTCAACGTTTCAGATCGCGCATCAGTACGCGATTCAATGGATGGATCAAGCGTTACGACTGGCGGAGGATCTACCATTGGCGATGGTTGCCGTTCCAGCATTTTCTCCTATCGTCTTGACGATCGTCATTGTCGGAACGGGGATCGCTTGGTTCATTGCTGAGCGGAGATGGTGGGGGCATGCTCTCCCGTTGATCCTTTTACTTGCGGCATGGGGCTACACGGAGTGGCGCGCACCCGAACAAATCACTTTTTTAGATGTCGGGCAAGGCGATAGTATCGTGCTTGAGAAAGCAGGAGAGACATTCGTCGTGGATACGGGTGGCGTTTATCAACAAACGACGCATCCACTGCTTCGTCCGTTTGATCCAGGTAGTCATATCGTCGCGCCCTTTTTATTCACACGAGGAGAAGCAGAAATCGACGGTCTCATCGTGACACATGCTGATCACGATCACGTCGGTGGACTTCTAGGTGTACTGCGTCAAGTTCGCGTGAAAACCATTTATTTAGGTGCGTATGACAACACGGATGAGAAACGAAACGATTTGATTCGTTCCATCGAAGCAACTGGGACGCGTGTTGAGTTCGTTCAAAAGGGACAAACGATTCGTCCTTGGTTGCAGGTCCTTGCACCGACTGGACGAGAGGAAGAAGAGAACGATCGGTCTATCATATTACTTGCACAGATCGCCAAGCAACGTGTTTTGTTGACGGGCGACGCTGGTTTAGCAATCGAGGACGAGTTAACGATTGATCCGATCGATATTCTAAAAGCAGGTCATCATGGTTCGAATACGTCGACCGGTGAAGAACTCTTGCGGAAGACGAATCCGAAAATTGTCATCTTGTCAGTCGGACGGAAAAATCGATACGGGCATCCGCATCCGGACGTGCTTGAGCGAATCGGAACAGATCGAATCGTCTTTCGAACGGATGAGGACGGGAGTGTAACTTGTTCTTCAGCGGGCTGTGAACCTATGATAAAATAAAAAAACAGCAACCCCCCAAGGTTGCTGTTTTACTGATTATAGACTTAAGAACTTAATTGCGACACCGATGATGAACAAGACTGCGAAGAAGCCGAATGATGCACCAAAACCAACGGCAGAGTCGAGCGCATCGTTGCGTTTTGATTGAATATCGTTCTCGAACGCGTTTTCACTTGGTGGGCGTACTGAATGTGCCATGCTGCATTCCCCCTTAATAGATTCCGCTTCTAGTATAGCGGAATAAAAGAGGATTATCTATGATGAAGTTAAGAACAAACTGTGAAATGTGGTGGGAATGATGAAAACTCCTTGGCTCGTCAACGGAAAATTAGCGAATTTATACTTATTATATGGAACAGAACGACACCTGTTAGAAGAATGGGAACGGGAAATCGTAAAAGCGGCTCTTCCGGACGGAGAACGCTTTGATTATATGAAAATCGATTTGAACGACCAACCGCTTGATGCAGTACTCGATGAGGCGGAGACAGTACCCTTTTTAAGTGACTATCGCGTCGTCGTTGCAAAACCTGCAACGTTTCTGACAGGGGCAAAAGATAAAAAACAACATAACCTCGAACGGTTAGCAGATTATATCCTACAACCGGCGGACTACGCAGTCGTTGTCTTGATTGTCGAAGCAGAAAAGCTCGATGAACGAAAAACCGTCGTCAAACGATTGAAGGAGCGCGCGACGGTGTTAGAAGCGAAGAAACCGACGACTGAAGAGTTGTTCCGCTTCGTCCTGGATGCCGTCAATGATAAAGGCTACCGGATGGAACGCCCGGCAATCGAGCGGCTTATTTTCTTGACTGCTGAGATGTGGGGGACATTAGCGCACGAACTTGAGAAGTTGATGTTGTTTGCAGGAGATCGACCAACGATCGAAATCGAGGATGTCGATTTGCTTGTTCCGCGGACATTAGAGGACAACGTCTTTCAATTAACGGACTACTTGATGAAGCGTCAACTCGAACCAGCAATTCGCTTGATTCGCGACCTTGAAAAACAAGGACAAGAAGTGTTGGCCCTTCTTGGACTGATGGCACGCCAATACCGGATGATGCTGCTGTCGAAACGATTAGCAGAACAAGGATACGGAGAACGACAAATCGCATCAAAAGTCGGAGCTCATCCATATGCGATCAAATTGGCATTACAGTCTGCCAAACGGTTTACGTTTGCACAGCTCGAACAAGCACTCATCGCCATCACGACGACAGATGAAGGCATGAAGACGGGGCGCGGCGATAAGAAGATTCTATTCGATGCGTTGATCGTTCGCTTAGCGACGCTATAAGAGGAGGAAAATGATGATGGAAGTCCAAATCATTACAGCAGAAGAAGTCATCCCATTACGGCATGACGTATTGCGCCCGCATCAACCACGCGAAGCGTGTATCTACCCAGACGATGCCTTGCCATCGACGTTTCATCTCGGCGGGATAAAAGGACAACAAATCGTCGCAATCGGTAGCTTTTCGGAACAATCGCATGCACAAGCGCCAGGAGCGACATATCAGCTTCGCGGCATGGCATCGAGTGAAGATGTGCGTGGTGAAGGCTATGGTCGGGCGCTGATTGAAGAAGCCCGTCGTCTCTTGAAAGAACGACAAGTGACAGCTTGGTGGTGTAACGCCCGCGTCACGGCACTTCCTTTTTATGAGCGTCTCGGACTTGAACGTGTCGGAGAACCCTTCCTTATTGAAGGGATCGGTCTTCACTATGTCATGATCGACCGTCTAGACGACAAATGAAACAACAAATGGCGGACGAAGGAATCGTTTCACACGAGTCCTTCGTCCGCCATTTTAGATCATATAAAAAATCGCCACTGGAGATAACTCCTAGTGGCGACCCATCACCGTATTCTTCGGAAAGAATTAAAGTGCGTTTACGAGTTTAGCGAGACGTGATTTGTCACGACCAGCTTTGTTGCTGTGGATGAGACCTTTAGCAGCAGCTTTGTCGATTTTTTTAGAAGCTGTAGCGAAAGTAAGGACCGCTTGGTCTTTGTTACCTTCAGCTGCGAAAGTTTCGACTGCTTTAATCGCTGAACGCATTGCCGATTTACGTTGTACGTTAGCGACGCGGCGTTTTTCAGCTGTTTTAACGCGTTTTTCAGCTGTTTTA
This sequence comes from Exiguobacterium acetylicum DSM 20416, assembly GCF_000702605.1. NCBI lineage: Bacteria > Bacillati > Bacillota > Bacilli > Caryophanales > Exiguobacterium > Exiguobacterium acetylicum. Next base: position 389,275 of record NZ_JNIR01000001.1, read on the forward strand.
ACGCGTTTGATTGCTGATTTAATGTTAGCCATGGATGATTCACCTCCAATAAAACTCATTCGAGATTTATATTCGCATATCTGCAGTTATCGTTCAACAGAACAAACACAATTGTAGCAAACGTTTTTCTTAAAAGCAATACGACGTCTAGGGAATCTTCACATTTTGTTTTTCGGGTAAAACAAAACGAGATAGTACAGTGAAGCGCTTTTTGGTATAATGAACCGTATGTACGTTTGAAAATAAGGTAAGGTGACTCTAAACATGACGAATGAAGACCGTTTAAAGCGGCAGAAGAGTATTCGTAACTTCTCGATCATTGCCCATATCGATCACGGGAAGTCGACACTCGCTGACCGGATTTTAGAAAAAACTGGCGCGCTGACATCGCGCGAAATGAAAGACCAGACACTTGATGCCATGGATCTCGAACGTGAGCGTGGAATCACGATTAAACTGAATGCTGTTCAATTGAAGTATACAGCAAAAGATGGGGAAGACTACATTCTTCATCTCATTGATACACCGGGACACGTCGACTTCACATATGAAGTCTCGCGTTCACTTGCAGCTTGTGAAGGAGCTGTCCTCGTCGTCGATGCGGCGCAAGGAATCGAAGCGCAGACGCTTGCGAACGTTTACTTAGCACTCGACAACGATCTCGAAATCCTTCCGATCATCAACAAAATCGATTTACCTTCTGCGGACGTCGAGCGCGTCCGTCAAGAAATCGAAGATGTCATCGGACTTGATGCGTCTGAAGCCGTTCCGACTTCTGCGAAGGCAGGGATCGGCATTGAAGAAATTCTCGAACAAATCGTCGAGAAAGTACCAGCGCCGACGGGTGATCCGTCTGCACCGCTTGAAGCATTGATTTTCGACTCGTACTATGATGCTTATCGTGGTGTCGTTGCATCAATCCGAGTCGTCAACGGAACAGTTAAGGTTGGCGATAAGATTCGGATGATGTCGACAGGTAAGGATTTTGAAGTTCTGGAACTTGCCGTCGCGACGCCAAAACCATTACGTCAGCAAGAATTGACGGTCGGTGATGTTGGGACGTTGTCTGCGTCGATCAAAACGGTCGGCGATGTACGTGTCGGGGATACGATCACGCTCGCAAAACAGCCGGCTGCTGAAGCACTACCAGGATACCGGAAGATGAATCCGATGGTGTACTGTGGACTCTATCCAATCGATGCTGCGAAATACAACGATTTACGAGAAGCGCTTGAAAAATTACAACTCAGTGACGCGGCGCTTGAGTTCGAACCAGAGACATCACAAGCACTCGGATTCGGATTCCGTTGTGGATTCCTCGGAATGCTCCACATGGAGATCATCCAGGAGCGGATCGAACGAGAGTTCAACATCGATATGATCACGACGGCACCGTCGGTTATCTACCACGTGACGACGACAGCGGGTGAAGTCTTGCACGTCGATAATCCATCGAAGATGCCGGATCAGCAAAAAGTCGAATTCATCGAAGAGCCGTTCGTTAAGGCTGCTGTCATGACACCGAATGATTACGTTGGTGCCATCATGGAGTTGTGCCAGAAGAAGCGCGGAACATTCGTCGATATGCAATACATCGATACGACACGTGTCAAAATCACGTATGAGTTGCCGTTATCTGAGATCGTCTACGACTTCTTCGATCAGTTGAAATCGAGTACGAAAGGGTATGCGTCACTTGATTATGAATTGATCGGCTACCAACAGTCGCGTCTCGTCAAGATGGACATCCTCCTCAATAACGAAAACGTCGATGCGCTCAGCTTCATCGTTCACCGTGACTTTGCATACGAACGCGGGAAAGTCATCGTTGATAAGTTGAAGGAATTGATTCCACGGATGCAGTTCGAAGTACCGATTCAGGCTGCTGTCGGAACGAAGATTGTCGCGCGTTCGACGATCAAGGCATTACGGAAGAACGTTCTTGCGAAATGTTACGGGGGAGATATCTCTCGGAAACGTAAGTTGCTCGAGAAGCAAAAAGAAGGTAAGAAACGCATGAAGATGGTAGGCTCAGTAGAGGTACCGCAAGAAGCCTTCATGTCCGTTCTATCCATGGACGAAGATTAAACAGGTGGGGGGCGCTTGCGTCCCCTTTTTGGTTTTTATAGAGAAAGGATGAGGCGAAATGGGAATACGCGCCGCATATGTCCACATCCCTTTTTGTGAACATATTTGTTATTACTGTGATTTCAATAAAGTCTTTTTAAAGAATCAGCCCGTCGATGAATACCTCGATGCACTCGAACGAGAAATCGAACTGACGCTGAAACAATATCCGACGGATCATCTCGAGACGATCTTCATCGGGGGCGGCACACCGACCGCTTTGAATGAACCACAGATGCAACGGCTGATGGAAATCATCCAGAAGCACTTGTTGCCACTGACAGGTGATGATTTAGAGTATACGGTCGAGTCGAACCCGGACGGTGTATCGGAAGAGAAGCTCGATATCATGAAGGCGGGTGGTGTCAATCGCGTCAGTTTCGGTGTCCAGTCGTTTGACGACGGGTTGCTCGAACGCATCGGTCGGACGCACCGCGAAGCGAAAGTCGCGCAGACGCTCGATGCCGCAGCGAAACGGTTTGACAATATCTCGGTCGACTTGATGTTCGGATTACCGAACCAAACGCTCGATCAGGTCCGCTACGACGTCACGCGGGCACTTCAATTGCCGATCACGCATATCTCATCCTATTCATTGATTTTGGAACCGCACACGGTCTTTGCGATTCAGGAGCGAAAAGGAAAATTACCACTTCCGACGCAAGATCTCGAGGCGGAGATGTATCAAGTGATGATCGACACGATTGAAGCAGGCGGATATGCGCAGTATGAGATCTCGAACTTCGCGGAAGCTGGAAAAGAGAGCCGGCATAATCGTGTCTATTGGGAAAACGATGAGTACTACGGATTCGGTGCAGGCTCACACAGCTACATCAATCAGACACGTCGTGCGAATATCGCACCGATTCCGCGCTATATCAAGGCGGAAGGGTTACCGGTTCGCAAAGAGACACCACTGACGAACGTCGAGCGGATGGAAGAAGAGATGTTCCTTGGACTTCGAATGAAGGATGGCGTATCACTCGAACGATTCCGGACGAAATATGGAGTAGCGTTTGAAGATGTGTTTGGTGACGTCATGAAACGGTTGTTACCAAACGGTCTCGTCGAACAAACGGAGACACATATCCGTTTGACGCCAGCCGGGGTTCCGCTAGCGAACGAAGTCTTCGCAGAGTTCATCGGTGAAGCGCAGGTTCAATGAGTTTTAAATAAATGAAAAGAAGCGGTGTTTCCTTAAAAGAGGAATACCGCTTCTTTTCATTTTTTTGATTTCCTTAAAAAATAGGCAGTCGTTCCGATGACCGCGATGAACAGCCAGACAAAGACTCCTGCCATTGCCAATAATTCAATCATCCGATTCATCCTTTCCGTTCTTTGTTTCACTGTATCGCAGAATGGGAAACTGTTCAAAGGGTCACGCAATTCGGTTGACATCGGACGGACAATTCCTTATAGTAAAAGATGTAATTAGCACTCATTAAAAGTGAGTGCTAACAAAATAAGGTGGTGAAGAAGGTGCTGACGGATCGTCAATTGTTGATTTTACGTGCAATCGTCGATGATTACATCAAGACTGCTCAACCCGTCGGCTCACGGACGCTCTCCAAGCGAGACGACGTGACGTTCAGTTCCGCGACCATTCGTAACGAGATGGCGGACCTCGAAGAGATGGGTCTGATTGAAAAGCCACACACTTCCGCAGGACGGATTCCTTCCGAACTCGGATATCGTTTTTATGTCGACCATCTGATTCGTCCGGAAAGCATCACACCAAAAGAAGCACAGGCATTGAAATCACTCTTTGCCCATTCCGTGAATGAGAATGATCGGTTGATTCGGCACACAGCAGACCTGTTGAGCGATTTAACCCATTACACGACGCTTGTACTTGGACCAAAAGAAGACGGACAACGCCTGCATCATTTAGAATTGATTCCACTTGCCGAGGGTCGTGTCGTCATCGTTCTCGTCACGGAGACGGGGCATGTCGAACACAAGACATTGCAATTGAATCAAGCGTTGTCCCAAGAAGCAGCGAGCCGCCTGATGGAACGTCTGAATCAGACGTTACGCGGTACGCCGCTCTCAGCCTTACGCAGTCGCCTGCTTGAGGAAATCCGTCGCTTCCGTTCAGAGCATTCTGAACAGACGGTATTGCTCTCGAAGGCACTTGATCTCGTCTTGACGGATCAAGAGGAGCGCCCGTTCATCTATCTGGGCGGGAAAGCCAACATGTTCGATCAGCCCGAATTTCAGGACGTTGCCAAACTACGACCTGTTCTCGAGTTGATCGAACAGCAAGAAGCCGTTCTCGATTTCCTCCGACCGAATCTCGATAATCAAATCTTGATCACGATCGGGAGTGAGAACAATGTGGATGCATTAAAAGATTGTAGCGTCATCCGGGCCCATTATTCGGTCGACGGTGTCTCGATCGGGACACTCGCCTTGATCGGACCGAAACGGATGGATTACAACCGGGGAATCAACTCGATCATCCATCTACTTCAAGCATTCCAAACCGAATTGCATAAGAACAATTTGGATTGAATATAGAAAGGGGCTCGATTCAGAGTGGAAGAAAAAGAACAGAATCAAAACCTCCAACAAGAAGAAAACGTGACAGAGCCGACTGAAACCGTCGAAGTCACAGAAGAAGAAGTCATCCAAGCGGATCTCGTCGAAGACGAGAAACCAGACTTCGAAGCACAACTCGCAGAAGCAAAAGCTTCAGAGTTACGCCTCCGTGCGGACTTTGAGAACTTCAAACGTCGCAACCGTGTCGAAGCGGAGAACCGCGCGAAGTATTCTTCACAAGCGATCGTCGAAAAGCTATTGCCGCTCGTCGATAACTTGGACCGTGCGCTCCAAATCGAGACAGAAAACGATGAGACGAAATCCGTCTTGACGGGTGTCGAGATGGTAAAACGTCAACTCGTTGAAACGCTTCAAAATGAAGGCGTCGTCGAGATTCCAGCTGTCGGTGAAGCGTTCGATCCGAACTTACACCAAGCAGTCGTTCAAGAAGCGAGCGAAGAACACGAATCAGGTATCGTCATCGCTGAATTCCAAAAAGGGTACAAATTGCACGATCGTGTGATTCGTCCGAGTATGGTCAAAGTAGCTGAGTAATCAGCTTGCACTTTATTATTCCAATCATTGAAAGCGAGGAAATAGATCATGGCAAAAATCATTGGTATTGACTTAGGTACAACGAACTCATGTGTCGCAGTAATGGAAGGTGGCGAACCGGTCGTCATCGCTAACGCAGAAGGAAACCGTACGACACCATCTGTCGTCGCATTCAAAAACGGTGAGCGCCAAGTAGGGGAAGTCGCAAAACGTCAAGCGATCACGAACCCGAACACGATCATGTCGATCAAGCGTCATATGGGTACGGACTATAAAGTAGAAGTCGAAGGCAAAGACTACACACCACAAGAAGTCTCTGCAATCATTCTTCAAAAATTAAAAGCACAAGCAGAAGACTACCTCGGTGAAAAAGTCACAGAAGCTGTCATCACAGTACCAGCTTACTTCAACGATGCAGAACGCCAAGCGACAAAAGACGCTGGTACGATTGCTGGTCTTGACGTAAAACGGATCATCAACGAGCCTACAGCGGCAGCACTCGCATACGGTCTCGAAAAAGGCGAAGACCACACGATCCTCATCTATGACCTTGGTGGCGGTACGTTCGACGTGTCGATCCTTGAACTCGGTGACGGTGTCTTTGAAGTTGTTTCAACTGCTGGTGATAGCCGTCTCGGTGGAGATGATTTCGACCAAAAAATCATCGATCATCTCGTAGCAGAATTCAAAAAAGAAAACGGCATCGATCTTGCTCAAGATAAGATGGCGCTTCAACGTTTAAAAGATGCAGCTGAAAAAGCGAAAAAAGACCTTTCAGGTGTTTCTTCAACACAAATCAGCCTTCCGTTCATCACAGCTGGCGCATCAGGTCCACTTCACTTGGAAATGACGCTTTCACGCGCGAAATTCGACGATCTCACAGCAGATCTCGTTGAACGTACGATGGAACCAACACGCCGTGCTATGAACGATGCAGGTCTGACACCAGACAAAATCGACAAAATCATCCTCGTTGGTGGTTCGACTCGTATTCCTGCAGTTCAAAAAGCAATCCAAGACTTCACTGGTAAAGAATCGTTCAAAGGGGTTAACCCGGATGAAGTCGTTGCCCTCGGTGCAGCGGTTCAAGGTGGCGTATTGACAGGAGACGTCAAAGACGTCGTTCTTCTCGACGTAACTCCACTCTCACTCGGTATCGAGACAATGGGTGGCGTGATGACGAAATTGATCGATCGTAACACAACGATCCCGACTTCAAAATCACAAGTCTTCTCAACTGCAGCAGACAGCCAACCAGCTGTTGACATCCACGTCCTCCAAGGGGAACGTCCGATGGCAGCAGATAACAAAACACTTGGTCGCTTCCAATTGACGGACATTCCACCAGCACCACGTGGCGTGCCACAAATCGAAGTTAAATTCGACATCGATGCGAACGGTATCGTTAACGTTTCTGCGAAAGATCTCGGAACGAACAAAGAACAGTCGATCACGATCCAATCATCAAGCGGTTTGACTGAAGCGGACATCGAGCAAATGGTCAAAGATGCAGAAGCAAACGCGGATGCTGACAACAAGCGTAAAGAAGAAGTCGAATTACGCAACGAAGCAGACCAACTCGTCTTCGCGACAGATAAAGCAATCAAAGACCTCGGTGAGCAAGTCGCTGACGCTGATAAAGAAAAAGCAGAAGCTGCAAAAGAAAAAGTAACAAAAGCTCTCGAAGGAACAGACATCGAAGCAATCCGTTCTGCAAAAGACGAATTGTCGACAGTTGTTCAAGAGTTGACACAAAAAGTCTACGAGAACATGGCACAGCAACAAGCTGGCGCTGAAGGCGCACAAGCTGGTAGCCAAGACGATAACGTCATGGACGCTGAGTTCGAAGAAGTCGACGAGAAAGACAACAAGTAATTCATCCGACCGATTTTTCGGGCGCTAGAGAGAGCCAAAGCGTATCCGCGCTTTGGCTCTTTCCATGTCGCACGAAGTTCGGTAAAATCAAACAGTATGAAATGAATCGGAATAGAGAGAGGAAGACTGCACGTGGAAAAACGCGATTATTATGAAGTACTAGGCGTCGCGCGCGATGCCTCATCAGCGGAAATCAAACGCGCGTACCGTAAGCTTGCCCGGACGTACCACCCAGACGTCAATAAGGAAGCCGATGCGGATGCAAAATTTAAGGAACTATCGGAAGCGTATGAAGTGTTATCCGATGACAATAAACGAGCACGTTACGATCAATTCGGTCACCAAGATCCATCACAAGGTGGCGGTGGATTCAGTGGAGCAGAAGGATTCGGCGATATCTTTGACATGTTCTTCGGTGGCGGACGTCGTCAAGATCCAAACGCACCACGTAAAGGACAGGATTTACAATACGTCGAGGAAATCGACTTCATGGAATCGGTCACAGGCGTCGAGAAGACGATCACGATTCCAGTCGAAGAAGATTGCGGTACTTGTCATGGTTCAGGTGCTAAACCAGGAACACATCCGGAAACATGTAAACGATGCGGTGGTTCGGGGCATATCAACGTCGAACAAAACACGATGTTCGGTCGTGTCGTCAACCAAACGACATGTTCGACATGTCATGGCCGTGGACAAATCGTCAAGGAGCCATGTGAAACATGTCGTGGAGCCGGTCGCGTTCGTAAAAACAAAGATGTCCGTGTCAAAATTCCAGCAGGGATCGACAATGGGCAACAAATCCGCTTAGCAGGAAAAGGGGAAGCCGGTGTCAACGGTGGACCAGCGGGTGACTTGTATGTCGTCGTTCGTGTCGCAGCACATGAATTGTTCGAACGTGTCGACGATCATATCGTCATGGATATGCCACTGACATTCGCGCAAGCAACACTTGGCGATGAGATCGAAGTGCCAACTGTTCACGGTAAGGTCAGTCTGAAGATTCCAGCCGGAACACAGACAGGATCACGATTCCGTCTCCGCGGAAAAGGGATGCCGAACGTTCGGTCCGGTCACCATGGCGACCAGTACGTCAATGTCGTCGTCATTACACCGAAGAATCTGACGGAACGTCAAAAAGAACTCTTACGGGAATTCAATGAAATTAGCGATGAAAAAGGTGTCGAAGAGCAACACGAAGGTGTCTTCAGCCGGATCAAGACATTCTTTACAGGGTGATCACTACAGAGGAGCGTGACAAGAAATGAAATGGTCAGAGATCTGTGTCCATACGACACAAGAAGCCATCGAAGCAGTTTCAAACATCTTACATGAAGCGGGAGCAAGCGGAGTCGTCATCGAGGACGTCGAAGATTTCGAGATGATGTCCCACCGCGAAGATAACTTCGGTGAAATTTGGGATGAGACGAAACGAGACGAGTATCCGACACAAGGTGTACTCGTGAAGGCGTATCTTGCAGAAAGCAGCGATTTGACGGACACGATCAAAGGCATCGAACATGATATCCAGCAGTTGACGAACTTCGGTTTGTCGATTGGCACGGGTGCTGTCACGCTGACTCAAGTAGATGAAGAAGATTGGGCTCATTCATGGAAACAATTCTATAAGCCGGTCAAAATTAGTCGCCATCTGACCGTCGTCCCAATGTGGGAAGATTATACACCACAACCGGATGAAAAAATCATCGAGCTCGATCCAGGTATGGCATTCGGAACGGGAACACACCCGACGACGGTCCTCTGTATTCAAGCGATTGAGAACTACTTGCAAGAGCAAGACCGTGTCGTCGATGTCGGAACGGGATCCGGTGTCCTAGCGATTGCAGCTGCGAAGCTTGGGGCAAAGGATGTCTTTGCACTCGATTTAGACGAAGTCGCTGTCAAATCAGCGACGGAAAACGTCGCTTTGAACGAAGTCAGTGAGCAGATCACGGTCCGTCAAGGCGACTTGATGAAGGAATTGAGTGAGCCGGTCGAGTTGATCGTCGCGAACATCTTAGCGGAAGTCATCCTTCTCTTCGTCAAGGATGCTTATACATTGACGTTACCAGGCGGTCATTTCATCGCTTCCGGTATCATCAGTCAGAAGAAGGATATGGTCGTACAAGCGATGCAAGAAGCAGGTTTCACAATCGTCGAGACGACGAAGCTTGAGGACTGGGTCGCGATCATCGCGAAACGGGAGGCGTAAACGCATGCAACGGTATTTCGTCGAGCCCTCGATGCGTCAGGGAGATGTGTTTCATCTCCCGAAAGACGACGCACACCATATGAAAAACGTCATGCGGATGGAAGTCGGCGGAGAGATTCTCGTACTCGACGGGACAGGTCTTTACCGGTGCCGCCTGGAAGCACTCGATAAACAAGTGGCTTCTGCCCGGATCGAAGAGACGCTACCGATTGAGACGGAGTTACCGATTCGTGTGACGATCGCCCATGGATTGCCAAAAGGCGATAAAATCGAACTCGTTGCCCAAAAAGCAACGGAACTCGGGATCCATCATCTACGGATTTTCGAAGCCGACCGTTCCGTCTCGAAATGGGATCAAAAGAAGGTTCCGAAAAAGATTGAACGACTCGAAAAAATCGTCAAGGAAGCAGCGGAACAATCGTACCGTGCCCACTTGCCGACAGTCGACTTCGTGGCGTATGATGAAGTCTTACAGGATGCATCGAACTACACGGCTTGTCTGGTTGCCTATGAAGAATCAGCGAAACAAGGGGAGGCCTCCGTCCTCGCTACGACGCTTGCTGGGCTGCAAGAGGGCGATTCCCTTCTTGTCGTCATCGGACCTGAAGGTGGGTTCGCTGAAGCAGAAATCGCACGTTTGACGGAGGCCGGTTTTAAAAAAGCCGCTCTAGGGCGTCGCATCTTACGGACGGAAACGGCACCATTTTATGTCCTTTCCGCCGTCTCGTATCATTTTGAATTGAAAGGGTGAACGAAATGGCAACTGTTGCCTTTCAAACGCTTGGCTGTAAAGTCAACCATTACGAAACAGAAGCTGTCTGGCAACTGTTTAAGGACGCTGGCTACGCACGCGTTGATTTTGCTGATCATGCGGACGTGTATGTCGTCAATACATGTACGGTCACGAATACCGGAGATAAGAAAAGTCGCCAAGTCATCCGACGGGCGATTCGCCAAAATCCGGATAGTGTCATCTGCGTAACGGGCTGTTATGCCCAAACGTCTCCTGCTGAGATCATGGCGATTCCTGGCGTCGATGTCGTCGTCGGAACGCAAGATCGGCATAAAATGATTGGATACATCGAACAATTCCAAGAAGAGCGCATGCCAATCAATGCGGTCGGAAACATCATGAAAGCAAAAGTCTATGAAGAACTAGATGTACCGGCCTTTACGGACCGGACACGGGCTTCGCTGAAAATTCAGGAAGGTTGTAATAACTTCTGTACGTTCTGTATCATCCCATGGGCGCGTGGTCTCATGCGGTCTCGTCAACCAGAAGATGTCTTGAAGCAAGCACAACAGCTCGTTGATGCGGGTTACAAAGAAATCGTCTTGACGGGAATCCATACAGGTGGATACGGAGAAGACTTGAAAGACTACAACTTAGCAAAATTACTTAAAGCACTCGAATCTGTCAATGGACTTGAACGCTTACGCATTTCGTCGATTGAAGCGAGTCAAATCACGGACGAGGTACTTGATGTCCTGAAGGATTCGCCGATCGTCGTTCGTCACTTGCACGTTCCGATCCAGTCGGCATCGGATACGGTCCTTCGCCGGATGCGCCGGAAGTATACGATGGCAGAATTCGGAGAACGGATCACGCGTCTGAAGGAAGTCCTTCCTGACTGTGCGATCACATCGGATGTCATCGTTGGTTTCCCAGGTGAGACGGAAGAAGAGTTCATGGAAACGTTCAACTTCATCAATGACCATAAGTTCAGTGAGTTGCATGTCTTCCCGTACTCGAAACGGACAGGAACACCAGCTGCGATGATGGAGGATCAAGTCGAGGAATCGATCAAAGAAGAACGCGTCGCGCGTTTGATCGCTTTATCGGATCAACTCGCGAAGGAATATGCTTCGAAATACGAAGGAGAACTGCTTGAGATCATTCCGGAAGAATTCTCGGAGGAAGCAGGCGGTCGTCTCGTCGGTTATACGGATAACTATTTGCGTGTCGCAATCGAAGGCGATGAGTCAATGATCGGTCAACTCGTTCGTGTCAAAATCACGAAAGCCGGTTATCCGATGAATCACGGTCAATTCGTTCGAATCATGCAGACATTAAAAGACGCTGCGGTCTAATGATTCGTAAAAGCGATCTTGATATACGCATATAAGAAAACAGCCTCGAAATAGGGGCTGTTTTCTTACGTTACTATATAAGGTGCTTTAGATTTTTAAAACAACTTGTAATCGATTCATTTTAGAAAATGATTTTATGTTATGGTTTTTATAAGTAGATGATTACCAGAAATAAAGCCTTGTAACAGTGGCATATTACTTCACATACAAAGGAATTTTCCAAAATGAAAACAAACGGATTATCAGTTCTATCAGTCACCTTAACAGTATTGATGTTCATCGTTTTATTTAATCAAGATGCAGTTGCGCATAGTTCAATCATTTTGGTCGTGCTAATAATAAGTATTACTTGTTTGACGTTTTTAAACATAGATAAGAAAAAACAATGAATCAATCATTGCATTGAAGACTAAGGACGACATGCATTGCTTTTCTTACTTAGAGAAGCATCGCATGTTATTTTGTTTTCATTTCAGGAATGCGCTACACTGAATACAGTTCAATTAAGGAAAGAGGATATCATTCATGCGAATCAACAAATTCATTAGTGAAACGGGCTTTTGCTCAAGGCGTGCTGCCGATAAATTAGTCGACGCAGGTCGTGTGACAATCAACGGTCTGACGGCAGAACTCGGCTCGCAAGCTGAAGAGACGGACGTCGTCGAAATCGACGGTCAACCACTCCAAACGAAACCAAAACCTGTCTACATCGTCTTAAATAAACCAGTCGGCATCACATGTACGACGGAGCTTGATATCGAAGGAAACATCATCGATTTCGTCAACCATCCGAAGCGGATTTTCCCGATTGGTCGTCTCGATAAGGATTCAGACGGTTTGATTCTGTTGACGAATGACGGTGATGTTGTCAACCGGATCTTACGAGCGGAAAACAATCACGACAAGGAATATATCGTGACCGTCGACGCACCGATTACGGATACGTTCATTCAAGGCATGGCGAGTGGAGTCGACATTCTCGGTACGACGACGAAAGAATGTATCGTTGAGCCGCTCGAGACACGGACGTTCCGGATCATTTTGACACAAGGGTTAAATCGTCAGATTCGCCGTATGTGTAAAGAGTTCGGCTATCGGGTCAAACGCCTGCAACGCGTCCGAATTATGAACATCGAGCTCGGTGATTTACCGATCGGTTCTTGGCGTGATTTGACGGAAGCGGAATTACGCGAATTGTTTACGACGCTTGACGGGCAATAAGGTTCAATGAAAGTCGCCATTGGCGGCTTTCTTCATACATAAGGGGGATGACCGTGGATAAACGGGGTATGAGTGCGACATTCGTCGCCTACGTAATTGGTGGACTATTACCGATCTACAAAGTATTTGCAACTGGTATTCCAGCATGGACGGTCGTTTCAATTCGGATATTGAGTGCGTTCATCTTCGTGACGTTATTACTGCGACTGACGAAGAAATTCCGATTCGTTCGTCAACTGTGGCAAAACAAACGCCAGCGCTATACCGTGCTTGCAGCAGGGCTTGTACTAGGTGGAAATTGGTCGCTCTATCTGTACGCCATCGGGGAAGGCTATATCGTTGAGTCGTCACTCGGGTATTACATCAATCCGCTCGTCAGCGTCTTGTTCGGTTTGATCTTTTTTAAGGAACGTCTGACGCGTCCGCAAATCATCGCCATCTTATCAGCGATCATCGGTGTGATGATTCTAACGCTCGGTTATGGTCAATTTCCGATCATCGCCTTCTCACTTGCCGTCTCGTTTGCTTTTTACGGTGTACTGAAGAAAAAGGCGGCAGCGGAACCATTATCCGGATTATTTCTAGAGACACTGGTCACGCTCCCGTTCGCTCTCTTGACGCTTGGTGTGACAGATAGTCAACCGCTTGCGATGCCAATGAGTGCGCTGGTTGCGATCATCATGCTCGGGATCGCAACAGCAGTCCAATTGATGTTATTCGGATACGGGATGCCGAAAATCCCGTTCGTCTACGTCGGGATTCTCCAATACATTGCTCCGACGTTGACGCTACTACTTGGAATTTATCTATTTAATGACGTCTTTACGACGATTCACTTCATCGCCTTCCTGTTCATTTGGATTGCCGTTGCTTTATTTACGATCAGCGGTTTATCGGCAGGAAAGATGCGAATGAAGAAAGTGTCATAACGAAAGAAGGGAATACATGAATCTACCTGGATTCTTCGCGACACTTGTCGCGTATATCATTTGGGGACTCTTACCGCTCTACTGGAAGATGCTCGCCAATGTACCGAGTGAAGAGATACTGGCACACCGGATTATCTGGTCGTTCTTATTTCTGCTCATCTTATTGTCGTTTCAAAAAGCTCTTGGGAAATGGAAGACGGCGTTACGCGATCCGTTCACACGTCGACTCTTTTTCTTGAACGGACTGATCATCAGTCTAAATTGGTTCATCTATATTTGGGCCGTCAATCATCAATTCATCGTTGAGGCATCGCTTGGCTATTACATCAATCCACTCGTCAGTATCGTCTTCGGTGTCTTTTTCTTTCAAGAAAAGCTCTCACGGATTGAATGGATCTCGATTGTCCTTGCGACAATCGGCGTTTTGATTTTGACGATTGGTTACGGTGAGTTTCCATGGATCTCGATCGCTCTTGCCTTAAGCTTCGGCTTTTACGGCGTCGTCAAAAAGCGGCGACCGCTGGAATCAACGGTCAGTTTGACGCTAGAAACGATGGCGCCGCTTCCGCTGGCTTTGATCTTCCTCGGGTATTGGCAAGTACAAGGGTCGTCTTCGATGACCGAATCCGTCGGTACGATGACCGGACTCATCTTGACCGGGATCGTCACCGCCGTTCCACTTTTGTTATTTGGATTCGGGGCACAACGAATTCCGTTCACATGGGTCGGATTCCTTCAATTCGTCGCACCGACCTTGTCACTTGGACTCGGTGTATTGCTCTATCACGAGCCGTTTACTAAAACGCACATGGTGGCGTTTACATGTATTTGGACAGCAGCGATCGTCTTTACGCTCAATGGTGTCTGGATTCGGAAAAAACAGCTCCGAAAAGTCGCGTAAAAAGATAGAAGTCTGACCTCTTGCGTGATAGAATAAAAACAGAGTCTAAGGGATACCCTTAAGGAGGACAACAAACATGAATTTAGCAGGAATGATCGACCACACGGCACTGAAGCCAGAAACATCACGTGCTCAAATCGAAACACTCTGTAAAGAAGCATTAGAATACAAATTCGCAAGCGTCTGTGTTAACCCAACTTACGTCGCGTTAGCAGCAGAACTCTTAAAATCAGATGATGACGTCAAAGTCTGTACAGTCATCGGCTTCCCGCTTGGAGCAAACACTCCAGAAGTGAAAGCATTCGAAACAAAGGATGCGATCCAAAACGGTGCTACAGAAATCGATATGGTTTTGAACATCGGCGCATTAAAAGATGGTGATCTTGAGTTAGTAGAACGTGACATTCGTGCGGTTGTCGAAGCGGCAAACGGTACACTCGTTAAAGTCATCTTCGAAAACTGCCTTCTTACAAAAGAAGAAATCAAAACAGCTGCTGAACTTTCAGTTAAAGCAGGTGCTAACTTCGTGAAGACATCGACTGGTTTCTCAACGGGTGGTGCAACAGTTGAAGACATCCGTCTCATGCGTGAGACAGTTGGTCCTGACATCGGTGTTAAAGCATCTGGTGGTGTTCGCGACTTCGAAGGTGCAAAAGCAATGATCGATGCAGGTGCATCGCGCATTGGTGCATCAGCAGGAATCGCAATCGTTACAGGCGGTTCGTCTGACAGCGACTACTAAGAATATCTGGCATGCCCCTCTTGTTTAGAGGGGCATGTTTTTTTTATGGGACTATTCTGAATTTAAATTTTGTATTAAGAAGTCGGACATCGCTTCCGATAATCAGATGTAGAATGTCGGAAGGATGTGGAATGAATGAAACGATGGAGTGGAATCATACTGGCATCGACACTTAGCCTCGCAGGGTGCGGCAGTGTCATCGATGATCCAGAACGGGCAGTCAAGGAGCGGAAGGAAATGGCAGTCGTCTTGTCGGATGTGGGTCTTGGCGATCAATCATTCAGCGATGCGGCGATGAGTGGTATGGCGTTGTTACGGGAGAAGGAAGGCTGGTCGATCGATTACCGAGAGTTAAATGAAACAAAGACTTATAAAGCAGCATTCGAAGCGTTAGCGAAAAAGAAACCGACCGTCATCGTCGGGCTTGGCTTTATGGGGCAGACGGATCTTGAAACCGTTGCTAAAAAATATCCAAAACAACAATTCGCTTTGATTGATGCTGTATCGACGTTACCGAACGTACTCTCGGTTACGTTCAAAGAGGATGAAGGAAGCTACTTAGCGGGTGCGGCTGCAGGGATTCAAACGAAGACGAACACGATTGGTTTCATCGGTGGGATGAAGTCGCCTCTGATCGAGAAATTTGAAAAAGGATACATAGCTGGCGCTAAAGCAGTCAATCCAAAAACGAAAGTACTCGTCGAGTACGCAGAGGACTTTGCAGCCCCGGAAAAGGGACGGACGCTCGCAAACGAAATGATGCAGAAAAAGGCAGACGTATTATACGCAGCTGCTGGATTGACGGGAAGCGGTGTCCTGGAGGCAGCGCAAACGAAGGGGAAAAAAGCGATCGGTGTCGATAGCGATCAAACTCCGATCGCGCCTGACGCTGTCATGACGTCAATGCTAAAACAAGTTGATCTTGCGATTACGAAAATCGGACAAGATGTGGCTGCGAAAGGTCTACAGTCCGGACAAGTCGTCCTGGGTGTCAAAGAAGGGGCAATCCAATTGGCTCCAATCCGAAACACGAACTTTACGGACGGGGAACGAAAAAAATTAGAGCAGCTACAACAAGACGTGCTCGAAGGTAAGGTGACGATTCAATGACGTTACGGAAACGATTTTTACTCTCAACGTTAGTGACGATTTTGAGTGTCGTCATCTTGATGGGATGGACCTTGTTCCAACTCCGTCAAATTCAATCCTATAACGAAGACTACGGGAAACAGCTCGTTGAGATTTCAGAACTCGAAACGAAGCTCTTATATGAACAGGCAGCATGGAACCGACTGGCAAGCCAGCCGTCTGAGAGTCAAGCGGAGCAAGTACAGGCTCTTAGCAAAAAGAACGAACAAGCCTTGAATCAGCTACAAAAGACGTATTTGATTCCTGCATTTCAAGAAGAGTTGAACCGGGCGGATATGAAATATAAGACGCTCGCTGCGAAACGGACGGACCTGACGGACGCGATGAATCCGATTGAGATTCGCTCCCATGCCGCACGAATCGAAGGTGTCCTCAGTGATCTCTACACGTTACATACGAAAAATGGAGAGTTTTATGATGTCTTACAACGTGAAGCAAAAGACGAGACTTTGAATTTGACGAGGACTGTCCTAATCGCGACATTCATCCTCCTGATCGGTCTTGCGCTATACAACTGGTACTTCGCCCGTAGCATCACGCGACCGATCAGCCGTGTCGTCCGGACAGCAGAGCAAATCTCGGACGGAGACTTGTCACAGGAACTAGTCGTATCCGGTCGAAAAGATGAGATTGGTCGACTCGAGACAGCGGTTGCCCAGATGCAAGGAACCTTGCATGAGGTCATCGGAACGATCAGTCGTTCGTCGAATACGATTCGTCAGATGAGTACGGAAGCGACGACAGAGAACGCGAACATCGTTGAAGTTTCTGGCAACATGACCCATGCGATCAATGAGATGGCAAGTGGTACTCAAACGGTGTCGGACGATATCCAGACGACAGTCAGTACGATGTCCGATATGCAACAGCTCTTTGAAGAGAGTGAACAACGCGCACAAACCGCTTATGCAGAAGGACAGGCGGCCGATCACGTGATGGTTCAAAGTAGTTCCGTCATGGAACAGCAAGCACGGTCACTTCGCGCGTCAACGGAACAAAACCGCGAACTCGGTCAGAAACTGGAAGGTTTCTTAGAACAGACGCAACAAATCGAGCAGATGGCACAACTCGTCGCCGGAGTCTCCGCACAGACGAACTTATTGTCACTCAATGCGGCAATCGAAGCGGCGCGGGCAGGGGAAGCCGGTCGTGGATTTGCTGTCGTGGCAAGTGAAGTCAAAAAATTAGCCGACGAGACACACGAGGCGACGCGCTCAATCTTCTCACTCGTCCGTTCAATTCGTCAGGACGGTGCCGTCTTACAAGAAGCACTCGTACAAGCGGAGCGGGAGCAGACAAACCAGGTCGAGAACTTCACGCACGTTCAACAAGCATTCGGCGAGACGCGTCAAAAGGTAGCAAACGTGACAGAAACACTTGATTATGTAACGAAACAACTCGTTCATTCGAAAGAACAAGCCCGCCATGTCGTTGGTCAAGTCAGCACAGTCAGTGGCGTCATGGAAGAACTTGCAGCTGGAAATGAAGAGATTGCTGCTTCGATGCGCGATCAACAGGCATCGTTCGAACAGATTCATCAATTGATGCAAGAACTCGAGTCAACGACGACGTCGCTTGATAGTCAGACACATCAATTCAAAATTTAATGAACACAGCAAAAAGTGCACTCCTTCTCGGAAGAGAAGAAGTGCACTTTTTCTTGAATCGACTTAGAAGAAGCTTTCTGGATCGAGCTCATTCGTCCGTCCATTCGCATCATACTGGTACCCACCATCGTGGATTTCAAAATGCAAGTGTGGACCAGTCGAGTTACCGGTGCTTCCGAGCACACCGATTTGCTGTCCTTGTTTGACTTGTTGTCCCTGTTTGACGTTCAAGGCATTCATATGGGCATAAACGGTCGTATACGTTTTCCCGTCGATATTATGAGAGATATAGACGTGGTTGCCGTAAGGACCACCTGAACTTGCTAAAATGACTGTTCCACTTGCAGACGCGACGATTGGCGAGTTGAGTGGACCAGCGAAGTCTGTTCCATTGTGATACGCATAACCATTGCTTCCGCTTGCCGCACCCATTCCTTGCGAGACAGAGCCTTGAGCAGGTTTAATGAATTTACCTTTTGCTTTTGAGATGACTTTCGTACTAGCCTTACTAACAGATGCTGGAGCTGCTGATTGTTTCGCAGCTTTTGCGGCAGCTGCCTTTGCTGCTCGGGCTGCTGCTTTTTCAGCTGCTTCCTGTGCCTTCAGTTGGGCCGATGCCTCTTTCAGGCTGAGGATGTTAGATTCGATTTTTTTCTTTTGCGACGTCAGACGCTTCAAAAGTGCTGTGCGCTTTTGTTTTTCTTGTTTCAGTTCACGTTGTTTCTTTTTTAAAACATTACGATCTTCAATCAAATCTTGGCGTGTCTGCTTTAGTTCTTCTTTGGCAGCTGCCAGTTCTTTTTTGTTTGATTCGTAATCTTTTAACAAAGAAGCATCGCTTTCCGCGATCGTATTAAAGGCATTGAAGCGGCTGATCATATCACCGACATCTTTTGCGCCGAAGACGGCTTCAAGGAGCGGGGCGTTATCAGCTTTAGACTGGCGAACTGCCAAGCGATCACCGAGCATTTTTTCTTGCTTCTTGATTTTCTTTTGTAACTTCTCGATCTTATCTTCTAATCGAGCGATCTGTTTCGTGTTTTCGTCGATCTTCTTTTGATTCTCGACGACTTGTAACGTCAGCCCATTGATCTGTTGATCAAGTGCATAGACTTGTTGCTGTGCTTTAGAGAGCTGATTATTTTTTTGAGACAACGCCTCGCGTTGTTTCGATTGTTGTTGCTGGTTTTGTTGTTGCTTCTCTTTATATGAACTTGCCGCGTCGACGGGAGTCGTCGTCATGAGCGGACTTGCGAGTAGAGTGAGTGTCATGAGCGATAGCCCAAGTGACTTTCCGAAAGGTCGTTTCATAAACTAAGCGTCATTCCTTTCCCTTGTGAAGTGTTACCTTTCCCACTCTAACAAGAAAATCGGAAAATCCACTTTACAATTCTTTTAAAAAAATGCAAGAGAAGCTAGCGAAAAGTATGAAGAATTTATGAAAATAATGATGCGTGAACAGAAGTATAAGTAGAAAATGTTGATATGAAAGGAAAAATCAATGTGTAATTGATTGATTTCCGAATGATGTCAGAAGATATATTTTTGTAACATCATATAAATAGAAGGTTTATTAATGTTTGAAAAAGGTATAAGTATAGTTTTTATAAAATGAAAAAGTGCCCCGAAAGGCACTCAATACGAATCATTCCTCATAAATCATCTTTCGTGTCATCCCACCGTCTAAGACTAGTGTTTCGCCGGTCAAGAAATCATTATCTGGATGTGTTAGATAAAGAGCGGCTCGAGCGACATCACTTGGTTTTCCAACACGGCCGGCTGGATGTTGACTATGATCTTCAGGTGATAATTCTTGATAGTCACCGGTTTCAATCCAACCAGGAGCAATCGCGTTGACGAGTATTCCGTCTTCTCCGAGTGAGACAGCAAGTGCATGGGTCAGAGCAAAAATACCACCTTTCGTAGATGCATACGATTCTGTATGCGGTTCCGACATGAAGGCACGGGTCGAAGCGAGATTGACGATCCGACCACCACTTTTACTTTGTTTCAAATAAGGTGTAGCGGCCTTAGTCGTTAAAAAAGATACTACGCAGGTTCGTATGATGAACCCGATCCCATTCCTCAAGTGACAATTCGAGTAAGGGTTTTCGAATCATGATACCGGCGTTATTGATGACGATGTCGATGCGACCAGTATGTTCAATCGCTTTTTCAATCAACAGTTGAACGTCTTTTTCGTGTTGGATATCGAGGTGATAGAAGTAAGCCGTTCCACCATCTTCTTCAATTTGTTGAACTAGTTCGTCTCCTGTCATCTGATCGATATCAGCAAGAATGACATTTGCGCCATGCGCAGCATATGTGCGGGCGAGTTCTGCTCCAATTCCATTCGCGGCTCCCGTAATGATGACGGTTTGATTAACATGATTCATAAAAAATCATCCTTTCTGTAACGCTTCTCTCCCTTTTTTACCGTTCCATCATATCCTGAAACCTGACAGGATTATCATCCGTAGGAACAGGGAAATAGAAAAGCGTTGAAGTTACTTTAGAATGGGGGAAAATAGGAATGAAATTCTCAAATCAACAATTAGAAAAACAACAAAATCAATATGCCGAAGATGCAAAAGATTATATCGATCGTCCGAAAAAGACGAACTCGCTGTTACAACGAGCAACTGCAAAGGTAAACGGTAACTCTCGTTTGTCCGTCGTCTTCTCGCCATTGACGTTGTTCGTCGATATGATTCGCGCGTATCAATCAGGTGAATACCGTAACATTCGTCGTACGACGATCTTAAAAGTAATCGGCGCGTTGATTTACCTCGTGTCACCGATTGACCTTGTACCTGATTTCGTACTCGGATTCGGTTTCGCAGACGATATCGCGGTCATCCTCTTCGTCACGAAAACAGTCTTTGAAGAATTGACACGTTTCAGCGACTGGCAGGATGAACAACAAAAGCGTCGTACGCAACCAGTACAAAGTGAGGATGCGTATTAATTAAATTAGATGATCCGAGCGACTTCAGACCAGAAGTCGCTCTTCTTTGTCCACAAAGAGCCGTTTCCTGTACGCCCTCTTGAAATTTCGATACACTAAAAATAGTTGGTAAAAAGAGAGGGAGGGCGAAGATGGGACACCACTGGATGGAATCATACGGTTATATCGGGATCATGATGACGCTCATGTTTCCATTCATACCGAGCGAAGTACCGCTCGCGTATGCCGGATATCTCGTGCATACCGCACAGGCGAACCTACTATTCATGTTGTTCCTCGCTGTGTTGAGCTTCGTCATTAGTCAGAACCTCTTCTTTACAATTGGTCAGTTCGGGAGTGAACGGTTATTGAATCGTTTATTCAAATGGTTTCGGATTTCAGAAACAAAAATGCTTCAGTTTCAAACACAAATGGAGACGAAAGGGCGCTATATCCTTCTTCTGTCTCCGATGTGGCGCATCGGATTTGCGATTGGTGCAGGTCTGACGGGTGTCTCGCGCTGGACATTTACCGTCGTGACGACGATTTCCTTCCTCCTTTGGTCAACGATATTCATTTGGGGCGGGAAAGCCGTCGGTCATGAATGGCGAAAGTTGCATCACCTTAATCATCCTGTGGTCTGGATTGGACTAGGGATGCTCATTACTGTAATCTACTTGATCCAGAAAAAGAAAAAGGCAAAAAAAGAGATCTAGAAGGAGTGGCATCATGGCAATTATCTTATTCGATATTGACGGTACATTGATTGATTCAACGGAACAGATGACGGAAGCAATCCATCGGGCGATGGAGGACATGCCGCATCTTCCAAAACCTTCTCAAGCTAGTGTACAAGCAAGTTATGGGTTGGCGGGAAGTGCCTTTTGGCGTAAGGCGATTCCAGAGGCTTCAGAAGAGGATATTCGGTTAATCCGCAAAAAAAGACATGGTCATCTTGAAGCGACGATGGTGGAACAGAACGTCTTGTTCGACGGAATTCGAACCTTGTTAGAAGCGCTAGTGTCCGCGGGTCATACCATTTCAACAGCAAGTAATTGTGGCAATCACTATCTAAACCTTGTGCTGGATAGCCAGGATATTCGCTCGTTCTTCACGAGTCCGAAATGCTTGGAATCCGTCAATGGGAAAGAAAAGGCGGATATCTTGCGAGCGCACCGTGAGGAGTTTGGAGAAGCGACTTACTGGATGATCGGGGATCGGTCTTCCGATGTCGAAGCGGCTCGTAAGGAAAACATGCCCGTCGTCTTATGCCAATACGGTTTTGGTACACAATCCGAGTGGGATTCGGCGGACCATGTCATCGAGACACCGCTTGACTTACTGACAGTGATCAAATAAGTGCATCAAAAAGCCAAGCCGATCCGTCGATCTTTTAGACGGTCGGCTTGGCTTTTTTTGTGATGAAAGAATGACTAAAGATGAGCTTACTCAAAATCCAGTCGGTATGGTTCTGCACTCATCCATGGACGGAATCTCCGGAAGAGTAGGTGGAACAACAGACAAAGGATGACCGGCAAGACGATGAACAGCCCAAGAACGAATGTCATGTTAAACACTGTCCAGCCTCCCGACATCAGATGTAACGCGTTGATCGGACCGATTAGACCAGACATTCCGAATCCGGCACTGAACGGCGTACCTTGGACGCCGAGCATTCCTGCTAGTGCACCAAGTATTGCGGCACTACACATGACAGGAAGAATCATCAAGGGATTACGGATAAAGTTCGCCATCTGAATTTTAGGAGAACCAAGAAAGTGAGCAATCGACGTTCCACGTGAATTCGCTTGCCATCCGGCGATCGCAAGACCAAATCCAGCGGCACAGACGCCTAGGTTCGCAGCTCCGGCAGCAACACCCGATAAACTGATCGCTGTCGCAATGCCGACCGTTGAAAGTGGAGAGACGATGAGCACGGAAAAGGCGACGGCAATCAGAATACCCATTAAGACGGGTTGAAGTGCCGTAAAGTCTGAGATGACATGTCCGATCGCTGTCGTGATCCGTGTCACGAACGGATATGTCAATACACCGATTCCACCGGCTCCAACAATCAAAATCGTTGGCATGACAAGCACCGTGTACGTTTTGAAACGTTCACCGATCAATAAGACGATTGCCGTCGCAACAGCTGCCGTCAGACCAGCATTGATGACGTCTCCTGTACCGACGAAGACGAAGGTTGCATCTGCACGAGTCGCAACACCTGATCCAACGACTGTCGCGAGTCCAATCGACGTGGTCGCAATCGGTGTCACTTTAAATTGCATGGCTACGGCAACACCAATCACCATCGGCAAGAGGCGCATCGCGAGTGTTGTGGCATCTAAAACATGTTGGGCACCAGAGACGTATGGCAACAATGCCTTAGCGAGTTCACCGAGTAGTGCTCCTGGAATAAGGGCAACGAGAATTCCGATACTGAGTCCGTTTAAAACATGAACGGCAAATTGACGCGGCTGACGCAAAATAGATGAATCCATACAAGTCCTCTCCTTATGTAATGCTTTTATGCATAACAGTATAAAAGTTATGAATTGTGTTTTATCTTACGGCAAGCAAAGGCAGGCGTCAAGAAAAAGTTAGAAAATTCCAAACAAGCAAAGGATTCGTCTTTCAGAAACGGAATTGTTACAGTGAGGAAGTACATTGAAAGAGGAGGTCATGAATCATGTCAGAACAACGTATCGTATTAGCGGCACGACCAAACGGAAAACCAACAGGGGAAACATTCCGTTATGAATCATTTGAGTTAGCAGAGTTGAAGGAAGGGCAAGTCGCACTGGAGTCACTCTATATCTCGGTCGATCCATACATGCGGGGACGTATGAACGATGCGCGCTCTTACTCGCAACCGTTTGAGATTGATGAACCGATTCACGGTGGTGTCGTGGCGCGAGTCATTGAGTCTAAAAGTGAGGCACTCAAGTCAGGCGATGTCGTCGTCGGGATGCTCGATTGGGCAACAAAGGCAGTCGTCGATGCGAAAAGTGTCCGTAAAATCGATGAGCAGATTGCACCGATTTCAACAGCACTCGGTGTTCTCGGAATGACAGGGATGACGGCGTATTTCGGATTGCTTGATATCGGGAATCCACAATCAGGGGAAACGGTCGTCGTATCGGCAGCAGCAGGGGCTGTTGGATCGATCGTTGGTCAAATTGCTAAAATCAAAGGTGCTCGTGTCGTCGGAATCGCAGGAAGTGACGAAAAGCTACAACACTTAAAAGCAGATCTTGGTTTTGATGAAGTCATCAATTATAAAACGGAAGACATCGGGGGAGCGTTAGACCGGACATGTCCAAACGGCATCGATGTCTATTTTGAAAACGTCGGTGGTGAAATCGGTGATGCAGTCCTTGATCGACTCAATCCATTCGCGCGGGTACCGGTTTGTGGTGCCATTTCCGGTTATAATGCACAACAGGACATCGGTCCACGTGTTCAATCGAAATTAATCATCGCGCGTGCGCGCATGCAAGGTTTCCTAGTAGGTGACTATGGCAAACGATTCAAGGAAGCAGCTGAGCAACTTGGTCAATGGGTTAGTGAAGGGAAGTTACAATACGAAGAGACGATTTTTGAAGGATTCGATCGTGTACCAGATGCCTTCCTCGGATTATTTGATGGTTCGAACACAGGGAAACTATTAGTAAAAGTGAAGTAAATATGCCAAAAGAGGTTGCGGAATTATTTCCGCAACCTCTTTTTCTATGGCGTGAGATTCATGAATCTTTTCGATCGCGCTCGAGCTCTTCTGGATCAGGATCCGGATGTTGTGTTTCCGCAGGCTTGATTCCGGGATCTGATGTCTCAGCTGGATCAGGATCCGGGTGAAGACCAACGTCTGCCTTTTCATCTGGTAAATCATGATTTTTTTCGTTTAACATGTCCAGTCATCTCCTTTTATCAGTACGTAGTAATGTTTCCCCGTTTTTTAAATCCAAAACAATGAGAGTGCATAGGATTCGTTTTTGAAAACATGTGAATGACTTCCACGGACAAGAAAGCGAAAGTGGTCGATTTCCTAGGAAATACAGGTTGACTGAAATGGAATGTAAGGAAAATCCAAAAAAGCTTCATGAAGTCTTTACAAAAACCTTGCAAGTCCTTCAAGTAGCCTTTGAACTGCTTCCGTAGACTAAGAAAGAGTTGAAAAGAGGAAGGGTGTTTACGTGTGAGTGATCAAAAATGGAAACGACAAATCATGCAACAACTGAACTGGGTCCGCGAAGAGAAAAAACGACTAACAAGCGCGACGACCGCAAGTAAAGAGGCACTCGAAAAACTCCGTCAGTTAGAGGTCTTGCGACTGCCAACGGTTCGAACTTCTAATAAAACGACGACACGTTACCGACAAAATAGCCAAGCATCACTGCTGAATCAATTGGATGTCTCGGAGATTCCGGTCCGGACGACGACGCGTTATTATGAAAAGCGACCAATCGAGATGGCAATCGTCTGCTCGGAATTCATGTACGCCTATTATGAAGATGCCGTTCATCTCCACTACGTCAATGCGCACACATTCGAAGAAGTTTTCGAGCGCGAGATTGATCTCTTTTTAGTCGTCTCTTCATGGAAGGGGTTACGAGGAGACGATTGGAAAGGTGTCGCCACACCGAATTCAAAAAAACGCCAACGGTTGCTTTCAATGATGCAGGAAGTCAAAGCTAAAGGAATTCCAGTCGTCTTTCAATCGACGGAAGATCCGAGCAATCATGAACGGTTTCAAGACGTGGCTCAAGCTGCCGATTATGTCCTGACTTCAGATGAGGCAATGATTCCTGAATACCGCGTCTTATGTGGTCATGATCGGATCATGGCGATGCCGTTTGGTGTCAATCCATTGATTCACAATCCGATCGGAGCAACGCGTAGCCGAAAGAAGGGCGTTTTATTTGCCGGTAGCTGGATGGCGAAATATCCGGAGCGCGTTAAAGATACGGAGATGTTGTTTGATGGGGTGATGCAGTCTTCGCACGAACTCGATATCGTGGACCGGAATTATCATCTCGACTTACCGGCTTATCAGTTTCCGGAACGTTATCAATCACGGGTCGCACCAGCGATTCCTTATGATGCCTTACAACAAGTCAGTAAATGTTATGACTGGGTCTTGAACCTGAATAGCATCAAATACAGCAAAACGATGTGTGCCCGTCGCGTCTATGAATCGCAAGCACTCGGGAATCTAATCCTGTCGAATTACAGTATCGCCGTCAACAATGAGTTTCCGAACATCTTCACCGTGCATGACGCACAGGAGGCGACGGCAATCGTGGAACGTACGTCGCAAGAAGAAATCGAACGGTTACGAGCAGAAGGGCTTCGTGCCGTCATGACGGAACACACGGTCTTCGAACGGATAGATCAGATTCTAGCGTTCATTGGGCGAGTACCTGAGACACGGAAACATCGCTTATTGATCGTCGTTGCCCAAGACGGGGAAGCCATCCGTGACGTGATCAATCGCCAAAGTCTCACACCGGACGAAATCGTCTCTGCGGATGCGCTGACGGAGCAAACTTACAATCAAGCCGATCTCGTGGCTTGGATGGATGGGCAGGAATCCTACGGCGAATATTATCTTGAGGACCTCGTGAACGGTTTTAAATACAGTGATGCGAGCATCGTCCGAAAAGGAAGCGAGCATCCGTATCATCTACAAGAGATGAGCGGTAGCCGAAACGGTGCAATCGTCTGGCGGTCAGCTATCGGATATGACATGTTCCAGGCAGATGAACTGAACGGAAAAACGCTGTTGCTCGATCAATTTGAGTGGAACGAGCAGGCGGTAGCTCCGACGAATCAGACCCCGCAACTATCGGTCGTCGTTCCAATCTATAACAATGGAAAACACCTCACGTATAAATGTTTCGCTAGTCTTACACGGATGGATCGATTCATGGAGTCAGAGATTTTACTCGTAGATGATGGATCGACGGATATAGCGACACGTCAAGCGGTAGAGCGTCTCGCACGACGCCACGGAAATGTCAGAACCTATTTCTTCGAGACAGGTGGAAGCGGTAGTGCTTCACGTCCGCGTAACAAAGGTGTCGAGATGGCACGCGCTGACTACGTGACGTTCCTTGATCCGGATAACGAGGTACTCAGTGATCGCTATGCTTTTTTGCTTCAGGAACTAGAAAAAGATCCATCACTTGATTTTGTGGCAGGGCATATGAAAAAGCTGGCCGAGAAGACGAGTATCATCGCCTTACCGACGATTCGTAAACAGGGACGAACCGTTTGTGAGGATCCGAAAGCTTTTCTATTGAAACATCGGTTTGCGGTACAAAGCATTCAAGCACTCGTCGTCCGTCGTACTTTCCTGCTCGAACATCAATTGGAGCAGGTAGTCGGTGCAGTCGGACAGGACTCCTTGTTCTTCCAAGAATTGATGCTCCGTGCGAACCGTGTCTTACTCGTCAATCGGGTCATTCATTATTATTATGCGGCGGTTGCCGGATCGACCGTGAATGCCTTGACGGTGAAATTTTTTGAACGAAGTGTCGTCCGAGAGCGGGCACGAGCAGAAAAGTTCGCCCGTTATGGAGTGCTAGAGGAATATAAGCAAACACGATTCGAGCATTTCTTCGAGCATTGGTATCTCGTTAAATTGCGCTACTGCAGTGATAAGGATTTCGCACCGAGTGTCGCATTGTTACGTACGATCATTAGTTTCTATGAACCGATCACGTTGACGAATCCGTTGATCCGTCAATTCATGGAGCTTGCGGATCGACAGGAGACAGATCGGCTTCAACATCTATTACTCGAGGAGGTGCAGAAATGACGGCATCGATGAAAACAGCACGACCAAAAGATCAAATCCGGGCGGCCTATTACGATCAGTTAGGCGGTGGATTCGGTAAAAAAGTCCGCGCGCGTGTTCACTGGATCGTACGACAAGCAAAAGGGGAGCACATTTTAGATATCGGTTGTTCAGGCGGAGTCGTTCCAATTTTGCTTGGACGCGAAGGGAAACATGTCGTTGGGATCGATGTATTACCAGAAGCGATCATCGAAGCCAAACAAGCGTTGCTCGAGGAACCGACATCCGTTAAAGAAAAGGTGGAATTACATGAAGCGAATGTCATGACATACACACCTGATATTCAATTCGATACAGTCTTAATGACGGAAGTACTGGAACATATCGGGGAGCCGGAACGCTTCATCGCTCGTGCCGTCTCGTTCATCGCACCAGAAGGCCGACTTGTCATCACAGTCCCATTCGGAGTGAACGATTATGCAGATCATAAACGGACGTATTATTTAAATCGACTGCTTGAGCAATTGACACCTTTCGGTAAAATCGAAACGGTCGAGCGGATCGATAAGTGGCTTGGAATCACGATTCAAGTCTATCCGGAACTTCAATCTGGTCGATCGATTTTACCGGAGGAAGTTGAATGGCTAGAAGACGCCTTTGAAGAGGTGGAGCGATTGCATCTCGCAACGATCATTGACTTAAAACGCAAGCAACAGACTCTAGAACGAAAAGTTCAGCGGTTAGGGGAACAAACAGATGTATTAGAGCAGGCACAAGCAGAATCGTTACGTCAGGAACAGCAACTACAGGAACAGCGTGAACAATACAAGGTGCTTGAAGAACAATATGCCGCACTACTTGATCGATTCGAAGGGGCATTGGTAGCAAATCTGGAACTGCTGGAGGCGAATGCATCATGGAAATCAAAATACCGCTCACTCGCGCGATCAAAGCTCGGAAAAATCGTCGTCCGCTACTGGAAGTTCCGACGTCAACTCAAGCAGCGCCGGAGTCATCGATGAACGTCTTGATGATTTGTCAAAATTTTTATCCGGAAATCGGGAGTGCGGCAAACCGAATGAAGAATATCTTCAAGCGGATGGAACAAGCGGGAAGTGACGTCCATGTGCTGACATCAGAACCGCTCTATCCGACGGCAGAACTTTATACGGACTCAATGTTCTGGGATGAACCGAGCTTGGATACGGCACATGTAACCCGTATCCAACCGCGTGACATCCGGGCGACGAACAATTTATGGCGGCGCCTCCGCTTGTTTGTAGAACAATTCGTACTCGCTGTAAAAGAGGTGCGACACGATCCAAAATCCTACGCCTACATCTATGCGACGACACCATCCATCTTCATGGGACTCGTCGGGGTCGTCGCGAAACATGTCAAAAAAGCGCCATTGATTCTCGATGTACGCGATTTATGGCCGGAGTCGCTGATTGGCGTCGGCATCACGAATTCGCGTTTGTTATTGACTCCGCTCTACTGGCTTGAAAAGTGGATGTATCGTCAGGCGGATCAATTGGTCATTAATAGTGAAGGGTTTCGATCGTACATTGAAGGGCGTGGTATCGCACCGGAAAAAATTCATTACATTCCGAACTCGATCGAGGAAAACGAGTGGTTGATTAAACGGCGAAAAGTGTCGGAACAAGTGCGTGTCGTATATACAGGGAATATCGGACTCGCGCAAGATGTGTTCTTGTTGCTGGACGTCGCACAGGAACTTCAACAAGAGCAGGATATCTGCTTTCAAGTCGTCGGTTACGGTTATCACAAGCAAACGTTCGAACGACTCGTCAAGGAACGTGGATTGACGAACATCGAGTTTCTTGACGCGATGCCGCGTTGGGATGCGTTGAAACAACTGGCAAAGAGTGACATCGCCTTTGCGACACTCGTCGAAAGTACAGCATTCGATACGGTGACACCCGGTAAAATCATTGACTACATGGCAATGGGGTGTGCCATCGTCGGAGCGGTATCCGGACACGCAGCGCATGTCATTGAAGAGGCAGGAGCTGGTTATGTGTCTGTCCAGCGGAAAAAAGAGGAGATCGTCGATCATATTCTCGAGTTATCACGAAATCCAGAAAAACGTGCAGCGATGGGACGCGCAGGTGTGGCATACGTCCAACACCATTTTGATTGGGAACAAAATGAACAGCGCTTGTTCGACGCCATCGAACGAACACAGGCGCGAAAGGCGGTCGCAGAATGAAGCGCATTGGAATGTTTGTTTGGAATCCCTTTACGAATGACGCCCGAGTCTTACGTGAATGTACGGCACTCGTCGAAGCAGGGCACCGCGTGGACCTATACTGCCTAAATGACGGCACACTTCCAGAAGTCGAATACCCGATGTCAGGGTTTCGCGTCATTCGAATTGACCGGACGCCACCTTTTGCGAGGTGGCTCCCGTTCTTTCGTAAACGGAAAAAACGGACACTTGCTGTCGGTTTGATGGGTGCGCTTCTTGCGCCATGGCTCATTCCCGTGATGCTCGTGCTCTTTTTCCTCATGCGAAGTCGGTTCATCCGGTACGCCCTTTACAACAGTTTCGGCATTCTGCGTATGACACGAGCTGCTAGGAAGCACGATTATGACGTCATGCATGCGAACGATGTCAATACGTTACCACAAGCGATTGGGGCGGCCCGTGGGACGAAAATCGTCTATGATTCGCATGAAGTCCAGACCGATCGGACAGGATACGGCAGCATGCAAGGGAAATTAGAACGCTGGTTGCTTCACTTCGTCGACCAGACAATCGTTGAAAATGACACGCGTGCGGATTACCACCAGAAGTTATACGGAACACGACCGTCTGTCTTGCACAATTATCCGTTTTACGAACCGATTGTTCCGCAACCGCGACCGTTACGCGAAGAGTTAGCACTTGCTCAAGATGAGCCGATTTTGTTGTATCAAGGCGGAATCCAAGAAGGACGCGGACTGGAGCGACTCATTGAAGCGATGCCGTTCATCGATCGAGGAACATTGATTTTCGTCGGGGACGGAAAATTAAAAGGAAAACTGATGCAACTGGCTGCCCGATCATCGGAAAAGTCTCGCATTCGCTTCATTGAGAAGGTTCCGCTTGCTGAACTACCAAGTTACACGGCAGCGGCAACGGTCGGCTTTCAAGTCCTTCAGAACGTCTGTTTCAATCATTATTCTGCTTCTTCGAACAAACTATTCGAATACATGGCGGCGTTGATTCCTGTCATCGCAGCTGACTTACCAGAAATCCGTCGTGTCGTCGAAACAGAAGGAGTTGGATTAATCGTTGATGTCGAATCGCCGCAGAGTATTGCTACAGCAGTCAACCGTCTAGTGAAGGATGAGAGCTTGCGACGGGCGATGCAGGAACGAGCAAGCGTAGCAAGGACACAATACAACTGGGAGCAAGAAAAAGGTCGACTTCTTGCTGTCTATGACTCGATTTTCATGGAATCTGACGCAAAATAAGAGAAATAGTCAACGACTCGAAGGGAAATCCACGTGCAATGAAGGTGGATTCCTGACGAGTCGTTTTGTTTCATTCAAATAGATACGAAGGATTCGCGAAAGCTTCATAAGATTTACAAAAACAATAGAAAACGCTGGAAATGTAAGGTCTGTGAAGAATGGTTTAAGAGATGGTTAGAAGCATTGGAAAGCAAAGGAAATGTCGTTATGGTCTAGTTACAGCCAAGCCACAGACCGTTCGTTGGCTAGTATGACTAACTCGATGGAGGAATGACAAAATGAAACTTTGCACAATCGGACTAGGATATATTGGATTACCTTCTTCTGCGATGTTCGCGGATCATGGCACGGAAGTCGTAGGTGTCGACATCGATCCACAAATCGTCAATCTTCTGAACACGGGAACGATTCATATTGAAGAACCAGGACTCGAGGATGTCATCAAACGGGTCGTCGCAAACGGAAAATTCCGGGCGACACTTACACCAGAACGGGCAGATGTTTTCCTAATCGCCGTTCCGACACCGAACTTAAACGATACGTATAAATCATGTGATTTGAAATATGTTATTTCAGCGGTTAACAATATGCTACCATTCCTTGAAAAAGGGAATGTCGTCATCGTCGAATCGACGATTGCGCCACGTACGATGGATGACCATGTTCGTCCATTGATTGAAGAAGCCGGCTTTACGATCGGTGAAGACGTCTATGTCGTCCATTGCCCAGAACGTGTCTTGCCAGGACAAATCTTACATGAACTTATTCATAATAACCGCATCGTCGGTGGATTGACGCCAGCGTGTGCAGAGGCGGGCGCAGCCGTCTATGAAACATTCGTTCAAGGTGAAATCGTTCGGACAGACGCGAAGACAGCCGAAATGTCGAAGTTGATGGAGAATACGTTCCGCGATGTCAACATTGCTCTCGCAAATGAATTGACGCAGGTATGTCATCAGCTAGAGATCAACGTCTTAGATGTTATCGAGATGGCGAACATGCATCCACGGGTGAACTTACATCATCCAGGACCGGGCGTTGGTGGTCATTGTCTTGCGGTTGACCCTTACTTCATCGTCGCAAAAGCTCCATCGCTTGCACGCATCATTCATACAGCACGACAAACGAACGTTCAGATGCCACAATTCGTCGCTGAACAAGCAGCGCGTCTTGTTGGTTCACGTGTCCGTCCGAAGATCGCCGTCTTTGGTGTCACGTATAAAGGAAACGTCGACGACATGCGCGAGAGTCCAGCTGTCGAAGTCATTGAACAATTACTCGACCGTGGACTTGACGTCGCTGTCTGTGATCCGCACGTCGAACGCTCGATTTCGACACGTTTCGAACTCGTCGATGAGCTGGAAGCGATTCAAGGCGCTGATCTCGCACTCGTCCTAGTCGACCACGATGAATTCAAACAATTCGATTCACGTCGTCTCGCAAACTACATGCGGACACCGTTACTCTTTGATACGAAAGGGATCGTCAATGAGCTCGACGCTGTCAAAGTCCTGAACTTCGGTAATTTGCATACGCACCGCGTGACGGAAGTGGATGCGAAAGCGATATGAACGCGTTACGAACGATTGGGGGAGAGTTGAAGGATCATCTATATCTGATCTTTCGACTCTCGCTTTATGAAACAAAGAGTCAATATAGCATGCAATACCTTGGTTGGTTTTGGGAGATCATGACGCCGCTTCTCCAAATCGGTGTCTACTGGGTCGTATTCGGCTTCGGGATTCGTGGTGGGCATCCAGTCGATGGAATTCCGTTCGTCTTTTGGCTCGTCAGCGGATTGATTGCTTGGTTCTTTATCGGCAGTACGATTCCAAGTGGTTCCCGGTCGATTTATGGTCGAGTCGCGCTCGTCTCAAAGATGCATTTTCCATTGAGTACGATTCCAGCGTACGTCATCTTGGCGCAATTCTATCGCCACTTAGCGATGATTGCCTTAACGATCATTTTAGGATGTGCCTTCGGTTACTTTCCGGGATGGCATACGCTTGAACTCTTGTATATCGTACCGGCGGGTGTCGTGTTCCTCTATGCGGTCTCCTTATTGTTGTCCGCGCTTGCAACGATGATTCGAGACGTGCAAAACATGGTGACATCTGCCATTCGGATGTTGATGTATTTAACGCCAATCATGTGGATTCCGCCAGATCACTCGTTATTCAAGATGTTGTTGATGCTAAACCCACTCGTTTATTTGATTGAGGGGTATCGCTCAGCACTCATCGGAACGGGCTATCTGCTCGATCATATGTGGTATGGCGTGTACTTCTGGTGTATGACGCTCGCAATCTTACTTGTTGGAGCATCGATTCACATTCGATTCCGACGCTATTTCATCGATTACGTATAGGAGGGAGAACGATGGGTCATGTCGTGTTTGAGAATGTATCGAAACGGCACATGCTCTATGCCCGACCGATCGACAAGCTAAAAGAAGTGTTGTTCGGTAAGGTGAATGGAAAATCGTTTTATGCTCTGAAGAACGTCTCCTTTTCTGTGGAAGAGGGAGAAATCGTCGGTGTCGTTGGCATTAACGGAAGTGGGAAATCGACACTATCGCATCTGCTTGCTAACGTGACACCACCGACGTACGGTCGGGTCACGTTGGGTGGGAAGTCAGCCTTGATTGCCATCTCTAGTGGATTGAATAGTCAACTGACAGGGCGAGATAACATTGAATTAAAAGGGCTGATGATGGGCTTGACGAAACGCCAAATCGAGACGATTACTCCAGAAATTTTAGAGTTCGCTGATATTGGGGAGTTCATCGATCAGCCAGTCAAGACATACTCGAGCGGCATGCGAGCTCGGATTGGTTTTGCCATCTCGATTCATATTAATCCAGATATCTTGATCATCGACGAAGCGCTCTCAGTCGGAGACCAAACGTTTACTGAAAAGTGTCTCGATAAGATGCGTGAATTCCGCGATCAAGGGAAAACGATTTTTTTCGTCAGTCATTCGCTCAGTCAGGTAAAGAGTTTCTGTACAAAAATCCTTTGGTTGGAATACGGGGAAGTACGTCTATTTGGTCCGACGAACGAAACGTTGGCTGAATACAATAAATATCTATATTGGTACAAACAGTTATCAAAAAAGCAAGCCTCCCATTACGTAGCTAAGAAACGAACGGAACGGATCGGTTCCGTGGATCAACAGATGATGGGCGAGACGATTGAACGATCGTCATGAAATGAGATAGGGGATGAAGTAAATGAAACGTGTCATGCTTGTATTCGGAACACGACCAGAGGCGATCAAAATGGCGCCGGTCGTTAAAGCACTTGAAAATCGTCAGGACGTCGAACCAATCGTCGTCGTTACAGCACAACACCGAGAAATGCTCGATCAGGTCCTTGAACTATTCGAAATCACTCCGGACCATGACTTGGATTTGATGCGTCCGCGTCAGACGTTAGAGGAAATGACAGCGCGTATCCTAAACGCGATGCGTCGTGTCCTCGAAAAGGAACAGCCGGATCTCGTCCTTGTCCATGGGGATACGACGACGACGTTCGCTGCTTCTTTAGCGGCGTTCTATCAACAGATTCCAGTCGGTCATGTGGAAGCAGGACTACGGACATATGAAAAGTATGCGCCGTTCCCAGAAGAGATGAATCGTCAATTGACAGGTGTGCTGGCGGATTATCATTTTGCACCGACTGAACAGGCTGCCATGAACTTACGTGCTGAGAACAAGCAGACACCGATCATCGTAACCGGCAATACGGTCATCGATGCGTTGAAGACGACTGTATCATCGACATATACGCATCCTGTCCTAACACGCCTCGAGAAGTCGGGACGAAAACTTGTCTTGCTGACCGTTCATCGCCGTGAGAATCATTTACAACTGGCAACGATTTTTGATGCGATTGAACGGTTAGCAAATGATCATCCGGAAATCGAAATCGTCTATCCGGTTCATCCGAATCCGGTCGTACTAGAAGCGGCGGCTCGCCTGAAACATCATCCGCGGATTCAATTGATCGAACCACTTGATGTCTTTGATTTCCATAACCTTGCAGCGCGCGCTTCCTTCATCCTGACAGATTCAGGCGGGATTCAAGAAGAAGCACCTTCACTCGGTGTTCCCGTTCTTGTCTTACGGGAGACGACGGAACGACCTGAAGGCGTCGAAGCAGGAACCTTGAAACTGGTTGGTACGAATCCAGAGCGCATCTATGCGATGAGCCATCAATTATTGACGGACGAAGTGTTCTATCAATCGATGGCACA
Organism: Exiguobacterium acetylicum DSM 20416; assembly: GCF_000702605.1. Lineage (NCBI taxonomy): Bacteria > Bacillati > Bacillota > Bacilli > Caryophanales > Exiguobacterium > Exiguobacterium acetylicum. The sequence continues at coordinate 424,714 of NZ_JNIR01000001.1, forward strand.
AGCGGCGAATCCTTATGGCGATGGACAGGCAGCAGAGCGAATCGTCGATGCGATCATGAGTGAGGTACCCGTATGAGTCAACGTATTCCTCCAGCGATTTATCAATTCTTTCCATTCGGAACGCAGGAAAAAATCTTGCTTGAGGATGCTACAGATGGTGTCTATTTTGATTTTCAAGAAGCGACGGCAGACGACAAATTGTACATTCAGTTGTTTGATCAAGGATTTCAACATCCGCCTTCAAAGTTATACCGAACAGACGCCACGATTACAGGAGATCTCATCGAGGTGACCTGTCATTTCGAAGTCGATGCACCGTGTGTCGTTCAGTTATTCAAGATGCAGTATGGACAGAAGAAACGGATGGGGTCGGAAACGGAAACCGTCACACTGATGAATGAAACAGTCGTTCAGGTACAGATGAAACGAGTACCAGGAGCGAAGTATTTCAAAGTGGCATGGAAGTTCTTGCAAGAGGGGAGCTTCCGGGTCCATCTCCGGGACATTCAGATTGTGCAGCATGTCACGGCAGGGGAGGAAGCGACGTATGCTATTTAGTTCGACGATATTCTTATTTCTGTTCTTACCGACTGTCTTGATCGTCTATTACCTACTACCACGTAGCTTCCGAAATGGTTGGCTGCTAGTGACGAGTCTATTCTTTTATGCATTCGGAGAACCGCGTTTTGCATTGCTGATGCTACTGAGCGTCACGATCAACTACTTCTTCGCCTTGTTCGTCGATCTGTATCGACAGCGAATCGGCGTCAAATGGATCATGTTTAGTATGATTGCAGTCAATTTAGGATTACTCGGCTGGTTCAAGTACAGCGGATTTTTCGTTCGTTCGGTCAACGAGACATTCGGATTAGGATGGTTCGTACCAGAAGTCGTCTTGCCACTCGGTATCTCGTTCTATACGTTTCATGCGATGAGTTATGTCATCGACATCTATAAAGGGAAGGAAGCGGTGCAAAAGAATCCGCTTGACCTCGCCCTTTATATCGCGTTCTTCCCCCAACTCGTCGCGGGTCCGATCGTTCGTTATAACACGATTGCGAGTCAAATCGAATCACGAGAAGAGACAGTTTCCGATTTTGCCCGAGGGGTTCGTCGGTTTACGATCGGCTTAGCTAAAAAACTGATTCTTGCCAATGGATGTGGTCAGGTCGCGGATGCCATCTTCAATATGAAAGATCTCTCGATGGGGCTTGCTTGGATTGGCATTATCGCCTACGCCTTACAAATCTATTTCGATTTTTCAGGATATAGTGATATGGCGATTGGACTAGCTTTGATGTTTGGATTTCATTTTCTTGAGAATTTTAACTATCCCTACATTTCAAAGTCCGTTTCTGAATTTTGGCGTCGTTGGCATATTTCGCTCGGATCGTGGTTCCGGGATTATGTCTACATCCCGCTTGGTGGAAATCGTGTCTCACCGTGGTTACAGTATCGCAACTTAGCAATTGTCTGGATGCTGACGGGTCTTTGGCATGGTGCTAGTTGGACGTTCGTCGCGTGGGGAGCGTATTACGGAATCTGGATCATGCTCGAGAAAGCATTTCTCGGGAAATGGTTGGAGAAAACGCCAGTCTTCTCGACCGTTTGGACACTCGTACTCGTGTTGGTCGGTTGGGTATTCTTCCGTTCCGAGACGTTCCCGGAAGCCGTTACGTACATTCAAGCGATGTTCGTACCAGATGTGATCTGGGATGAACGCGCGAGCTACCAGCTTGTCCAAAATGGTGTTCTACTGCTTGTCGCGTGCATCGCAGCGACACCGATTCCGAAAATCATCGGAGAGCGATTAGTTGTGTCACTCGGAAGAATTGGTACGACGATGCAGTATGGATATGCGATGTTGCTACTATTTTTGGCGACATCAGCACTTGTTGCAAGTACGTTTAATCCATTCATCTATTTCCGCTTCTAAAAAGGAGGTCTACTGATGGCACAGCCACTTGAAACAGAAAATAAGCAGGGACAAAAACGGACGACTTCTTTTGAACGGATCATGATGTGGGTGACGACGATCAGTTTTTTACTCATCTTGTTAACGATTGGTATTGGTACGATCGTCCGAGAAGACCGTGTGCGTTCTCAGCTAGAAAATCGTACACTCGCACAATCGGTCGATCCGACGATCGAAGGAATCGCGACTGGAAAAGACATGCTGAAGATGGAGACGTATTTCACGGACCAACTACTTTTGCGAGGGACGTTCGTTGAGATGCAGGCGCTACTATCGAAGGATGTCTTCAGACAGCCTTTTCGTAATGGAATTTATACAGCTAAAAATGGCTATATGATCGAACCGAGTGCCTCGACTCAAGTCCAGATTCCAAACGCGTTTCAGCAATTCGTGCAAGAAGTCGATCGACCCGTCTATATGGCGCTAGCTCCATCGAAGACGGTCATTGCTGAACGCGATCAGTTGATCCCATCGTATGTTGCTTCGAATGCACGGACACGTTACGCAGGAATGATTCGTGACTTCAAGGCTGCGGGGATGACGAATTTGTCACTTGATCAATTAAAACTAACGGACTACTTCAAGACGGACCATCACTGGAATATCGACGGAGCAGCGTCAGCATATCAGACGATTACGAAGGGGATGGACTTACGACCAGTCATGCCATCAAAAGCAAATCGTAAAGAAGATGAGCATGCCTATTATGGTTCATTAGCGCGAAAGACGACGCTTGCGTATGCGACGTCTGGTGATCAGTTAGCCTATTATGAACCAGCATTTTTCAAAGGAATCAATGTCTGTTACGACGGTGCATGCGATCGCCCAGTCATTGATGAATCCTTCGTTCAGCAAGAGGGAGATTACGTCGATCGGTATGAAGTATTCTTGCGCGGGAATCATGGCATCATGTCGATGAAGGAGCAGACGAAGAATGATCGACCAACGATTCTCGTCTTAAAGGATTCATTCGCGAATCCAGTCTTACCGTTCCTTGCTAAAAGTGCCAATCTCGAAGTCGTCGACGTTCGTTACGTCCCAAAATCATTCGATGTGTCGCAGTTCGCTAAACAAAAACAAGTCGACTCCGTGTTGTTCCTGCATAACTCGAACATTGCTGGATTGATGAAGACGTATGAAAACACACTATGAAGGAGTTCATGACATGAGATCCCGAATGGCGAAAAGAAAACCACGCCTTGTTTGGCGCGTATTGAGTGCGCTCCTACTAGGATTCGTTCTGATTGCTAGTGCATCAGCTGGTTTAGCTTTTTTAAAAGTGAAGCAAACGGCAGACGCGTTCTTAACACCGTTAGATGGAGAGCAACCTAAGCCACTCGAATCGATGAAGCCGGTTAATGTCTTGTTACTGGGCGTGGATGAACGGAAAAATGATAAGGGACGTGCCGATGCCATCATGCTTCTTTCATTCAATCCAAAAACAAAACAAGCGACTTCCCTGTCCATTCCAAGAGATATGCAGGTAACCGTGCCGTCTGGCGAAAAGACTAAAATCAATCATACCTATGCCTATGGGGGGGGTGAAAGAGACAGTCGAAACGGTGGAGCAGACGTTTGAGACCGATATTCCTTATTATGCGAAAATCAACATGGATGGATTGATTGAGTTGGTCGATGCTGTTGGGGGTGTCACGGTCGACAATCCATCTGCCTTTAGTTGGAACGACCGTCGTCTTCAAAAGGAGTATGATAAAGGGAAAATTCATCTGACGGGTCTTGAAGCGAGTGGTTATGCTCGGATGCGAAAGCAAGATCCACTCGGCGATATGGGTCGACAAATTCGTCAGCGTCAAGTGCTAGAAGCAGTCGGAATGAAGCTTGCTGGACCACAGTTGTTGACGCAACTCGAAAAGATCACGGATGTCATGAAAAACAACTTTACGACGAATATCGGACTTGATGTCGCAACGCAGCTAGCACAGGAGAATCAGCGTGGGTTCGAACAATTGAAGCCGCTGAAAATCGAGGGAGAAGGATATATCGCAAGTGATGGTGTCTGGTATTTCTTTGCATCGGACGAATCAATGGAACAGACGAAGCAGACGATCGCTAAACTTCTCGCACGATCATAAGTCATAATTAGTATTACCATCAAATAAACAAGGTTGAGCGTCTCTAGCAAATGATTGTGGAGGCGCTTTTTCCTATCTTTCTCTTAAGTAACGCATCATTCTTTTTGAAAAAAGTGCTTGGTTCAAAAGTCTTATTTTCGATCAAATCGATGAAATAGGCTTTGACAGGACTTGTAAACGGATGCAAAATGAAAACGATTACATACCAAAAGGAGATGGCTACCGTATGAAACGCATGAGATTCGTTTGTATCGTTGCGTTAACGTTTGCACTGATATTTAGTGGACTCTCTTTATCCGGTCAAGCACTGGAAAAAGGGAAGTCGACATTGGTCATCATTCACTACAAGGAAGACCCGAATGCCACAAAAGATTGGAATCTATGGTTATGGGCAAATGGGCCGGATTATTTTCCGAATAAAGCCCACGCTTTTAACGGTGAGGATGCTTACGGAAAAATCGCAGCTTATGAATTTCCAGTTGATCAGCCGGAAAAAATCGGCTTCATCGTTCGAGATGACAACTGGAACAAGGATGGGGGATCTGAGAATGATCGCTTCATTACGAAAGACATGATTAAAAATGGTGTTGCTGAAATTTGGATCGAGTCGGGAAGCAAGGACATCTCGACAGTCAATCCAAGCAATGGAGCAGATGTCGAAAAAATTGATGCGAACATCCACTATTACCGGTATGACAATGATTACGAAAAGTACGGTGTCTGGTCTTGGCCGGAAGAGCAAGATGGCAAGCGTTTCGAGTTCGATCAGCAGGATGAGTTCGGTACCATTGCCAAGGTAACGCTCGATAACCCAACGAAAGCACGTCTTGCAGGCGTCATTCCTCATCTTGAGGGTTGGTCGGAAAAAGACGGAGCTGATCGTTTCTTTTATGCAGGGGCGAAAGACATCTGGTTGATTGAAGGGGATCAGACGGTATACTACAGCAAACCGGAAATTGATCGCACACCGAAAATCACAAGCTTTTTAGCAGATGACTTCCGGACGATGACATTAAAAACGAATGCACCGCTGACGGAAGAAGACTTAAAGGCATTTACGTTTGAAGGCGTGACGAATCCAGTCGTGTCAGCAATCGATGCCAAAACGGTAAAAGTCGAAGTCACTTTAGATATCGATTTAGCAAAAGTCGTCCGAGCATCTCATCCTGTTTTTGGAGAAGCAATTCTTGAAGCAGGTAAAGTGCTCCGTTCGAAAGCATTCGACCAAAAGTATGCCTACGATGGAAAACTCGGTGTCGACTATCAAAAATCGAAGACGACGTTTAAAGTCTGGGCACCGACAGCACAAGCCGTCGAGCTCGAATTGTATCGCTTACCAAAACAAGAAGCTGCTACGACAAAAGATATCACGCGCGAAATCAAGATGGAACGAACGGATCGTGGTGTGTATCAAGTAACAGTCAAGGGCGATCTTGACGGTGTCGGATACACATACGAAGTCAAACACGCCAAAGAATCAACGCGTGCTGTTGATCCGTATGCGACAGCAGTCGCCGTCAATGGCGACCAAGGTGTCGTCGTCGACTTACGCGAGACGGATCCAAAACGCTGGACGAATGGGAAAATGCCACTTCGCCATACGACAGACGCGATCATCTATGAATCACACGTCCGTGATTTATCGATGTTTGATGTGACGAATTCAGGTTACGATTCAGGCATCAAACAAAAAGGGAAGTACCTTGGCGTCATCGAGCCAGGTACGCGTTTGACGAAGGATGGTAAGAAAACGAAGACGAAGACGGGGCTTGATCATCTGAAGGAACTTGGCATCGCGCACGTTCAGTTCATTCCAGTCTATGATTTCAACACAGCGTCCGTCGATGAGACGAACCCGCTTAAATCGTATAACTGGGGTTATGATCCGAAGAACTATAACGCACCAGAAGGATCGTATGCGACAAACCCCTATGATCCAAAAGTCCGAATCACAGAAATGAAGCAGATGATTCAAGGACTACATGACAATGGACTTCGTGCTGTCATGGACGTCGTTTACAACCACATGTTTGACGCAAAGGCATCAAACCTTGATAAAATCGTCCCTGGTTATTACTACCGTTATACAGAAGGCGGCGATTTAGCGAACGGAACTGGTGTCGGAAACGATACAGCATCTGAGCGTCAAATGATGCACAAATTGATCGTTGACTCTGTCTCATACTGGGCGAAAGAATACCACTGGGACGGATTCCGCTTTGACTTAATGGGCATTCACGACGTCAAGACGATGAATGCTGTCAAACAGGCGACAAAACGAATTGATCCGTCGATTCTTGTATTCGGAGAAGGGTGGAGCCTTGGAACACCGCTTCCGGAGACGGATAAGGCAAACCAAACGAATACAAAACAAATGCCAGGAATCGGACATTTCAATGACAATCTACGCGATGCGCTCAAAGGTAGCGTCTTCATCGATTCAGATGCTGGTTTCATTAACGGAACAACGGGTCTTGAAACGCGCATCAAACGCGGAATCGTCGGAGAAATTGCTTATGACAAAGAGATTCAAGGATTTACGCAAGAACCAGATCAAGCCATCACTTACGTTGAAGCACATGACAACCATACGCTCTGGGATAAGTTGAACCTGACGAATCCGCAAGACAATGACGCAACGAAGACAAAGATGCATCGTTTGGCTTCAAGCATCTTGTTGACGTCACAAGGAACGACGTTCATCCATGCAGGACAGGACTTCATGCGGACGAAGGGCGGCGACCATAACTCATATAAATCACCGGATTCTGTCAACCAGCTCGACTGGAAACGGAAGATGGACCGTCAACAAGACGTTGATTATATGACAGGATTGATCGAGTTACGCAAAAAGAATCCAGTACTTCATTTAGCAACAGCAAAAGACATTCGTCGTTACCTGACGTTTGAAGCAGCACCGGCACGAGTCATCGCCTATCGATTAGATGATGCTGCGCCACAACAAAAGGATGATCTCTACGTCATTCATAATGCGAATCGAACAGCAGTCGACATGAAGCTACCTACAGGGAAATGGAAGTTGCTTGTAGACGGTAAACAAGCAGGAACCAAAGCAATCCGTAACGTATCAGGTACGGTTCGTGTCGAAGGACTTAGCTCATTCGTCTTATCAAAATAAGTGAACAGATAAAAAAGGACGTTCCGCAGTTGGCGGAATGTCCTTTTCGTCAGTCGAGAAACGTGCAATCAAGCGTAACGCTCATCCGTTTCTTCGTTCTCTTCTTCTTTCAGATTACCTTCTTCCGATTTCGAGACGATGACGGCACATGCTGCGTCACCAGTGATGTTGACGGCTGTCCGCATCATATCAAGAAGACGATCGACACCGATGATTAAAGCGATCCCTTCGACCGGTAGATTGACCTATTGAAGAACCATCGTCAACATGACGAGACCGACACCCGGTACACCGGCTGTTCCGACCGATGCAAGAACAGCTGTCAGGACGACAGTCGCAAGTTGACCTGGCGTCAAGTCAACAGCGTAGACTTGCGCGATGAAGACAGTCGCGACACCTTGCATGATTGCTGTTCCATCCATGTTGATCGTCGCACCAAGAGGCTGGACGAAACTTGAGACGGAACGCGGAACCTTCAACTCTTTTTGAGCCGTTTGCATCGCAACAGGGAGTGTTGCGTTCGACGAAGACGTCGAGAAAGCGAACAGCATGACAGGTGCGAACTTCTTAAAGAAGAAGAACGGGTTCATCTTCCCAAGAAGTGAAACAGTCGAACCATACGTCAATACGGAATGGACGAATAGTGACAAGATGACGACACCCATATAAAGTCCCATTGCTTTTAGCGAATCCCACCCTTGAGAACCGACGGCTGATGCGATCAAAGCAAATGCTCCGAGCGGTGCCATTTTCATGACGAGCGTGATCAAGTACGTCATTAAATCATTACCCTGCTCGATGAACGTCCGTAGTGTCGAGACTTTTTGACCGAGGAACGTGATCCCAAAACCGATAAAGACACTGAAGACGATGATTTGTAGCATATTTCCTTCCGCCATCGACGTGATCGGGTTCGTCGGGAACATACCAACGATTGTGTTGATTATGCTCGTATCTGGTAGATTTCCGTTATCATATTCCAGACCTTGCGTCTCGAAGTTACCAAACGTACCCGGTTTGATCAGTAATGACAAACCGAGAGCAATGACAATTGCGACAGCTGTCGTCGTCATGAAGTAAGTGATGGCTTTACCACCAACACGACCAAGCTCTTTTGGATTTCCAAGTCCCATGACGCCAAGGGCGATTGAGAAGAAGACGATCGGTACGACGAGCATCTTAATTAAGTTCAGGAAGATCGTTCCGATGGGTTGTAAAGCATATTTATTCAATCCCTCATAAATCGACTTGTCCGGTAAGGAAGCGAGGACGATTCCGAGAATCACCCCGAGAATCAATCCCCAAATGATGCGCTTTGCTTCTTTCATAAGTGATGTCACACTCCTTTATTTGATAATTGTCTATATTTTGACACATCATCACCCTTTTTGACAAAACATTTTAAAAAATACATGATAACGCTTACAAAAAAGTTTCTGGATTTTGATGCAGGAATGACTAGATTTTGTTGTCAAACGGATGCAACCATGAGAGGATAGATAAGAACAAAAAGGAACAGCGTAGGGTACAGAAAAGTCGCTAGAATCAACTGTTGACCAAATTGTATATTCCTACTATAATGTTGTATGACGTGTCTGACACGTTTCCTTTAGTCGGTAATATCGGAGGGAGGGAAAACTAGTGGAAACTCGTGTACGTAAAAATGAATCACTTGAAGACGCACTTCGTCGCTTCAAACGTGGTGTTTCAAAAGATGGTACGCTTGCAGAAGTTCGTAAACGTAAACACTACGAAAAGCCAAGTGTAAAACGTAAGCTTAAATCGGAGGCTGCGCGTAAGCGTAAGAAGTTCTAACGTTAGAGAGGGTGTATCCTCATGAGTCTTCAGGAGCGTTTGACAGCGGATATGAAAGAAGCCATGCGTCTACGTGAAAAAGATCGTCTTACGACGATTCGGATGGTGAAATCATCGTTGCAAAATGAAACGATCAAACTCGGTAAGCAAGAATTGACAGACGAGGAAGAATTAACGATTCTTTCACGTGAAATGAAGCAGCGCAACGACTCCCTCCGAGAATTCGAAAGCGCTGGTCGTCACGATCTCGTCGAGAAAATTCAAGCAGAGATTGTCGTGCTCGAAGCTTATATGCCAAAACAGCTTTCCGAGGAAGAAGTACAGGAAATCGTCGACGCAGCTATTGCGCAGACGGGTGCCTCTGCTCCTTCAGATATGGGGAAAGTAATGGGTATCGTCATGCCACAGCTTAAAGGCAAGGCAGACGGTGCGTTAATTAATCGACTCGTCAAACAACGGCTCGCTTAATACATGAAAAAGGTGTCCTTCGGGGCACCTTTTTTGTCGTTCCTGTCACAATTAAAAGTTTCTTAATGAATTCAGAATAGTCATGAAACCTTTTTGTTTTGAAAGCGTATATAATTATAGTAACGAATCAAAGTGCAAAAGAAGCAACTTCTGACACGAATGAAAAGGGGTGAACGTACGCACGACGTTTAGCTTAGGGATGATTTTGGCGGTCTTCATGATCGGGGTCCTCATGTTACTGGTCGAAATATTCGTCACAGGGTTCGGAATCTTTGGAGTCCTCGGAATCGGGGCTGTCCTTGCTAGTCTGATCATGGCAGGTGCTACAGTTGGTCAAGTAGGCATAGCGGTTGGACTTGCTGTATTTCTATCACTTGCGGCCGGATACTGGGCATATCGCAGAATTAAATCGAATCAATCCTTATTATGGAGAGGTTTGATTTTGACAGATTCCACATCGTCTGAAAAAGGCTATCTTTCTCATCAAGACAAAGTGCAACTGTTGGGACAAGAAGGAGTCAGTCTGACACCTCTCCGTCCGTCAGGAACAATTGAAATCGACGGAAATCGAATCGATGCGGTTACGGAAGGGACCTTCATTCAAGCGGGGGAAACGATCGTCGTAAAAGAAGTGACGCATGGACGCGTCATTGTTAGAGTCCAACATACGAAGGAGGAGTCCCACACATGACACCTGAATTATTGACTGTATTACTCATATCCGGAGGAATTTTAATTTTCCTCGCCATCTTCTTCACGCTCGTTCCGATTCCACTTTGGATTAGCTCGCTCGCAGCGGGAGTGCGCGTATCGATCTTTACATTAGTCGGGATGCGTCTTCGTCGAGTAACACCGTCTAAGATCGTCAATCCGTTGATCAAGGCGGTTAAAGCGGGATTGAACTTGAATACGAACCAACTGGAAAGTCACTTCCTTGCTGGTGGTAACGTTGACCGCGTCGTCAATGCTTTGATTGCAGCACACCGTGCGAATATCGAGTTGAGCTTCGAACGCGCAGCGGCGATTGATCTTGCTGGTCGTAACGTTTTGGAAGCTGTTCAAATGTCGGTTAACCCGAAAGTCATCGAAACACCATTCATTGCCGGTGTGGCGATGAACGGGATTGAAGTGAAAGCGAAAGCCCGGATCACGGTACGTGCGAACATCGATCGTCTCGTCGGTGGTGCTGGGGAAGAAACGGTCATCGCACGTGTTGGTGAGGGTGTCATCTCAACAATTGGTTCGTGTAATGACCAAAAAGAAGTACTTGAGAATCCAGAGATGATCTCACGGACGGTTCTTGCAAAAGGACTCGATTCGGGTACGGCGTTCGAGATTCTCTCGATTGATATTGCAGATATTGATATCGGTAAGAATATCGGTGCGGTTCTGCAGACGGATCAAGCAGAAGCGGATAAGAACATTGCGCAAGCGAAAGCCGAAGAACGTCGCGCAATGGCGATCGCAAGTGAACAAGAGATGAAATCACGTGTTGAAGAGATGCGTGCGAAGGTTGTCGCTGCTGAAGCGGAAGTGCCGCTTGCTATCGCTGAAGCGATGCGTGACGGTAACTTTGGTGTCATGGATTATGCGAACTACTTGAACGTGACAGCAGATACGAAAATGCGCCAAGCAATCGGTGGGCAATCATCACCAAATGACTCACAATAAAGGGTGAGACGGTATGGATATCATATGGGTCGGATTGATGATCGCATTCGGTGTCATCTCCGTCATCTCAAAAGCAGCAGATAAAAAACCGAAGCAGACGAACCGAACTCCTTCAAAGGAGTTCGGTGAATATGTGAAGCAAATGACCGAACAGGTCGATACGATGCGACAAGAGACGGTACCTCCACCTGTCGTTCGTAAAAAAGCACCCGCGAAGAAACAACCGGGGGTAACGCAAACGAAAGCGCGACCAGTTCATGAACGAACGGAATTGCAACAACGTTTGGACCAACGTCAAAAGCAACATTCGAAAAAAGGGATGTCCTCATCGACGATTGGCGAAATCAAAGATAGCGTAGCAGATGGTGCCATTGGATCGTCTAGTCGTTCAGCATCAGCAACGACGATTTCACAAGATGAAATGCGACGTGCCATCGTTTGGAGTGAAGTTCTTGGTGCGCCTGTTTCCAAGCGCAAACGCTAATATTTGTCTAGTGAGTCGATTCTACGAAACGCGTAGGATCGACTCTTTTTATTTCCTAAAAGGTGGGAACGGGTTTTTCTTTCCATCTTTTCGGCGGAAGTGCTAAAGTGGAAGAGATTAGATATGAAGCGATGACAACTTGTTATCCATGACTAGGAGGCCATTCACAACGTGATATTCAACGAAAGAATCCCATTTGCATTTTCGAATTCAGAACAGATTCAAGCATTCGTCGGTCCGAATGATGCAGTCTTACGTACGATGGAAGCAGAACTTGACGTTCAGCTGACCCATCGAGGAGATGAGCTGTTGGCACAATCCGAACAGGAGCAGTCTGTGATCTTAGCAGGACAGGTCGTAGGCGTCTTGAAACAACTTGTGAATCGCGGAGCTGTTTTAACGGAACGTGACGCGACGAGCGCCATTCAACTTGCACGTCAAGATCGTGTGGATGAACTGCTAGAACTTTACGATACGGTCATTCATACGAATCATAAAGGAAAACCACTTCGTGCAAAGACACTCGGTCAAGCACGTTACGTTCGGGGAATCGACCGCTGTGATTTGACATTCGGTATTGGTCCAGCGGGAACCGGAAAAACGTATCTTGCTGTCGTGATGGCAGCAAAAGCGTTAAAAGAAGGTCACGTCAAACGACTCGTCCTGACGCGTCCGGCAGTAGAAGCAGGAGAAAATCTAGGATTTCTTCCAGGGGATCTTAAAGAAAAGGTCGATCCCTATCTACGTCCTCTGTACGATGCGCTACATGACGTGCTTGGTGTCGAGCATACGGCTCGTCTGCTTGAACGTGGTGTCATCGAAATCGCACCGCTTGCTTACATGCGAGGACGGACGCTTGAACATGCTTTTGTCATTCTCGATGAAGCGCAAAATACGACACGGGAACAAATGAAGATGTTCCTGACGCGTCTCGGATTCCATTCGAAGATGATTGTTACGGGCGATTTAACACAAGTCGATCTTCCGCGTGGAAAAACGTCTGGTCTACAAGAAGCGTTACATTTGCTCGGCAATGTCAAAGGGATTCATTTTGAGCACTTTGGCTCAGCTGATGTCGTACGTCACCCACTTGTCCGAAAAATCGTTGATGCTTATAGTCAGGATTTGACCTAAGCCGTTACGGAAATAGAGGAAAAAGGGGGAGATGATATGCGCAAGGTTGGGGTCTGGGTCGGTCTTTTGACAGTAATATTCTATCTCATCGTATCGACGATGATGTATGTCAGCGTTCGACCAGAAGCCTTGTCCGCAGAACCATTCTCAATTGCAGAAGAAGATATCCGGTCACCCTTGACGATGGAGGACCGGGTCGCAACAAATCAAATCAAGGAAAATTCGGTTGCTGCAATCGAGAGTCAGTATACGATCAAACAAGAGTATGCAGCACAGCAAATTGATAAAGTAGAACAACTTTTTGCTAGTTTGTCCGGTATTAAAAAAGCAAATGAGATCGGTAAAATCAAACAGCGTCTGCGTGGAACGGAGGCGGCGACACTGTTGAAGGATGATGAGTTACGCTTGCTTGTGACGTCGACGACAGCACTTCGGAATACGACACGTGACGTCGTCATTACAGCGATTGAAGAAGCGATGCGTCAACGTATCTCGTCCGATGGTGGTGAAGTAGCAGAAGCACGTGAGAATGCGCGGACTGATATCGAACGTTCGCCGCTCTCCTTCTCATTAAAAGCAGTCGCTAAAGCGCTGACCGATCAACTGATCGTGACGAATTACGTCTATGATCCGGAAAAGACGGAACAGCTTCGTAAGCAGACGAGTGATAAAGTCGAACCGGTTATTATTTCAGAAGGTGAAGTGATCGTCAAACGAGGCGAAGTGATTTCACAAGATGCCTATCGTCAGCTACAACTGGTCGGTTTGATTTCTGATCGACAGTCGTTGAAACCGTTACTCGGTGCGATGCTTGTCAGTGCGTTGATGACTGCCTTTTTATTTGGATTCATTCATCGTTCGAAATTGCGATACGCTCAAATGGGGCGGATTCGTTTATTCGGTCTTGTCTATCTCGTCGTCAGTCTACAATTACTCGTCATGTATGGTATGGCGTTCTTAGCAGACGACATCAATCCTGCACTTTACTTACTCACACCGACCGCTTTTGCTGCGCTTGTCCTGCGCAATTTATTGAACGAACGGATTGCATTATCGAGTTCTCTTTTTACGGCGCTTGCTGGAACGTTCTTCTATAGTGCAAATCAAAACTTCAGCTTCAATATCGCGATCTATTTATTGGTCGGTGGGTTAGTTGCAACGTTTTTCCTACAATCTAGTTTGTCGCGTCGTCGTATTTTCATGAGCAGTATTTCGATTGCCGGAGCAAACATCGCGATTTTCTTAGCATTCGTCCTGTTACGAAGTGGTACGTTCGAACTACGAGAAACGCTGATTTTAATCGGTTTTGCGATTGCGAGTGGTATCTTGAGTGCCGTCCTAGCAATTGGACTATTGCCGTTTCTTGAGATGACATTCGGTATTTTAGCACCGACCCGCCTACTCGAACTGTTGAACCCGACGCATCCGTTACTCAAAAAACTATTAGTTGAAGCACCGGGAACGTACCATCATAGTATGATGGTCGCGAACCTAGCAGAAACAGCCTGTGAAGCAATCGGAGCAGATGGATTGCTTGCACGAGTCGGAGCCTACTATCATGATTTAGGGAAAACGCGACGACCACTTTATTTCATTGAAAACCAGCATGGACGCAATCCCCATGATCGATTGACACCGGAAGAGTCGGCACGTGTCATCTTGGCACATACTGAGGATGGTGTTGAATTACTCGAAGACGCAAAACTGCCTGCAGCGATCATCGATATTTGCCGCCAGCATCATGGAACCTCTCTGCTACGATACTTTTATGTCAAGGCAGCAGAACAAGGTGAGGTCGACGAGGAGACGTTCCGTTACACGGGTCCGAAACCACAAACCCGTGAAGCGGCGGTCATCATGATCGTTGACTCGATTGAAGCGGCAGTTCGTTCGATGAAAGCTCCTTCAGAAGAAGGAATTCGGGACTTGGTCTCGAAAATCATTCGTGAAAAGATGATGGATGACCAATTTGCGGAATGTGACATTACGACACGTGAGATTTATCGCGTCGGTGAAAGTGCGTGTCATACCTTATCCGGTTTGTTCCATGAACGAATCGAGTATCCAGAATTAAAGAAAGAGGCAACGACATGAATATTTATATGACAGACGAAAATAATCGTCTAACGGAAGAACAACGACAGCTTGTCGAATCGATTTTGATTTACACGGCGGAACAAGAAGAAGTCGATTCAAATAGTGAGTTGTCCGTGACTTTCGTCTCAAACGATGAGATTCAAGAAATCAATCGTGAATGGCGTGGAAAGGATCAGGCGACAGACGTCATTTCCTTTGCGATGGAAGAACTCGGAGAAGATGAAATCGATTTTGGATTGCTGGAAGATGAACCAATCGTCCTCGGCGATTTGATCATTTCCGTAGAACGGTGTCGTGAACAAGCGGCAGAGTATGGCAATCATTTTGAGCGAGAGCTCGGTTTCCTCGCTGTCCATGGTTTTCTCCATTTACTCGGATACGATCACATTGAAAAAGCAGATGAGGAAGTCATGACGAAGCGACAGGAGGAAATCCTGCATCACTTCGAGTTATATCGGGGCACATTGTGAAAAGCTGGTGGCAACCCTTTCGACATGCCATGAACGGATTGTGCCAATCGATTCGAGAAGAACGGCATATGAAAGTTCACGTGACAGTTGGTGCCATCGTGTTACTTGTCGCTTTTCTATTACCCTTGACGTCTGTCGAGCGAGCGATTCTCTTCTTGACGGTCGGGATCGTCATCAGTGCCGAGATGTTCAATACAGCGTTTGAGCGCGTCGTTGATCTCGTGACGCAGGAATGGCATCCACTGGCAAAAGCAGTCAAGGATATTGCAAGTGGAGCTGTTCTTGTGTTGGCGCTTACATCTATTGCAATTGCACTATGCATCTTCATCCCATATTTGGTACAATAAGAATCCGGCCTTTTTGGCCAATACCGTTCCTAAGAAGGGGATACTCACATGAAAACAGAACAATTACTCGAACAAGCTAAACGTGCACGCGAAAAAGCGTATGTTCCATATTCGAAATTCCAAGTCGGTGCTGCTCTACTAACAAAAGACGGACAAGTCTTCCATGGTTGCAATATTGAAAACGCTGCATATGGTCTTTGTAACTGTGCAGAACGGACAGCAATCTTCTCTGCATGGGCACAGGATGCGCGCGAGTATGCAGCGATGGCTGTCGTTGCGGACACAGAAGGACCGGTCGCACCATGTGGACAATGCCGCCAAGTGCTATCAGAGATGTGTGACGCAGATATGCCAATCTATTTGACGAACCTTAAAGGGGATGTCACAGAAACAACAGTGGGCGCCCTCTTACCAGGAGCATTCACGAAAGGGGATTTACATGTTTAAAGAAGGATTCAAATCGGGCTTTGTCTCGATCATCGGACGCCCGAACGTCGGAAAATCGACATTCCTCAACCGTGTCATCGGACAAAAGATTGCCATCATGTCTGATAAGCCACAAACGACGCGAAATAAGATCCAAGGTGTCTATACGACAGAAGACGTTCAGACGATTTTCATCGATACACCAGGGATTCATAAACCAAAACATAAACTCGGTGACTTCATGATGAAGGTCGCAACGAACGCATTGCGTGAAGTTGATGCGATTTTGTTCATGGTCAACGTGACAGAACCAAAAGGAAAAGGTGACGATTTCATCATTGAAAAATTGAAGGAACTCGATACACCCATCATTCTCGTCATGAATAAGGTCGATTTGATTCATCCGAATGATATTCCGCCAATCATCGAGTCATATAAAAATGAGCTCGAGTTTGCGGCAGTCGTTCCGATCTCTGCGCTTCAAGGTAACAACGTCGGACCGTTACTTGAAGAAATCGCGAAGATCTTACCAGAAGGACCGATGTATTACCCGGCGGATCAAGTCACTGACCACCCGGAGCGTTTTATCATCTCAGAGATGATTCGTGAGAAAGTCTTGCAGAAGACACGCGACGAAGTACCACACTCGATCGCAGTCGCGATTGATCAAATCAAGACGCGTGAGAATGGAAACATGGTCGATGTCCATGCGACGATCTTGATCGAGCGCGATTCCCAAAAAGGAATCATCATCGGTAAACGCGGAGCACTTCTAAAAGAAATCGGCTCTGAAGCACGAACGGACATCGAGATGTTACTCGGAACGAAAGTTTACCTGAACTTGTGGGTCAAAGTCCAAAAGGATTGGCGTAACAAGGCCGGTCAATTGCGTGAACTTGGCTTCCGCGATGACGAGTACTAAGCGATGATCGATAAGGCGGAAGGGCTTGTACTACGAACGGTCGTATACGGTGAATCGAATAAAATCGTCACGCTACTGACACGTGAATACGGCAAGCTCGCCGTCATGGCGCGAGGAGCGAAGAAGCCGGGTAGTCGTTTTAACGCGGCAAGCCAGCCTTTCGTTCGAGCCGTCTATATCTATCCAAGGTCACGTGGTCTCGGTCAGTTGAAATCAGCAGACGTCATCACGAGCCACGCGCATATCCGGCAAGATGTCGTCTTGATGGCGTATGCGATGTATCTACTGGAGCTTGCAGATAAAGCGCTTGATGAACGGGTGCCACAACCGGCACTGTATGATTTATTCGTCGAAGGACTGGAGGCGATGGATGAAGGACTCGATCCTGACGTCGTCTCTTTCATCATCGAATTGCGTCTGTTGCGTCATCTAGGGATTGCGCCTCATTTGAATGGTTGTACGATTTGCGGGAGTGCTGAAGCACCGTTTGCTTTTTCGTTACACCATGGCGGTCTACTCTGTCGCCGGCATCGCCATGAGGATGAACATGCTGTCTTCATGTCAGAGGCAGTCGCGAAGATGCTTTACGTATTTTCTGTCTACGATTTTTCACGGATCGGGACCGTGACGGTGAAACCGGAAACGAAGCGTCTACTACGTCAAATCATGGATGCTTATATGGAACGTTACAGCGGGTTACGCCTGCGTTCAAAACGTGTCCTCGACCAGTTGATTGATTTCGGCAACGATTGACAGCAACAAGCGGGTTCGGTAGAATAAATGCGGTAGAAGTAACTAAATGAACACGATGACGAAAAGGAGTACCGTCTTTTTCTCAATCAAGCGATTCCAGGGTGGTGTGAGCTGGGAGTGAGAGGGGCGCGAATGGCGTTTCGGAGTGTTCTTTGTCAAAAAGAGTGGCATGCGATGCATGCAAGTAGGGTGGAACCGCGGGCTCGTCTCGTCCCTATGTGCAACGATTGTTGTACATAGGGGCGTTTTTTGCGTTCCTTAATCATTTCGGAGGTGAAAGTCGTGAAGATGACAGTACAAGACATGATCTTGACATTACAAAAATTTTGGGCAGAACAAGGCTGCTTGACGATGCAAGCATACGACGTAGAAAAAGGAGCCGGTACGATGAATCCGATGACATTCTTACGGAGTCTCGGACCAGAACCATGGAACGTTTGTTATACAGAACCATCACGCCGTCCAGCTGACGGTCGTTACGGGGAGAACCCGAACCGTCTGTATCAACATCATCAATTCCAAGTCATCATGAAACCATCACCTGACAACATTCAGGAATTGTACTTACAAAGTCTCGAGTTGCTCGGTATCAACCCACTCGAACATGATATCCGTTTCGTAGAGGATAACTGGGAGAACCCAACGTTCGGTGCTGCAGGTCTCGGCTGGGAAGTGTGGCTGAACGGAATGGAAATCACGCAGTTCACGTACTTCCAACAAGTCGGTGGAATCGAGTGTAATCCAATCGCAGTAGAGATCACTTACGGAATTGAGCGTCTCGCGTCGTATATTCAAGACGTCGAGAGTGTTTTTGATCTCGTTTGGACGGATGGCTTCAAATACGGTGATATTTTCTATCAACCAGAGTTCGAACATTCGAAGTATACGTTTGAAACATCTGATGTCGCGTTACTCTTCACGTTGTTCGATCAATATGAAAAAGAAGCAAATCGTGCCTTGGACGAGAACCTCGTTTTCCCGGCATATGATTACATCTTGAAATGTTCGCATACCTTTAACCTTCTCGACGCGAAGGGAGCAATCTCTGTTACGGAACGCACAGGATTCATCCATCGTGTCCGGAACATGTCGCGCCGTTGTGCGCAAAGTTTCATCGAAGAACGGGAACGTCTTGGCTTCCCATTGATCAAGTCGAAAGCAGGTGAGTCACATGCATGAATTATTACTTGAAATCGGTTTAGAAGAAATGCCGGCTCGATTCGTCCTTCAATCGGAAACACAACTCAAGGAACGCGTGACGCGTTTTCTTGAAGAAGCACGGATTGAGTTCGCGAGCGTTGAATCCTTCTCGACACCACGCCGTCTTGCAGTGTATGTCAAAGGTCTCGCAGCACGTCAAAGCGACCTCGAAGAGACATTAAAAGGACCAGCAAAACGCATCGCGATGGATGAAGACGGTAACTGGACGAAAGCAGCCGAAGGATTCGCGCGTGGTAAAGGGTTAACGACGGATGATCTTTTCCTTGGAGAAGAAAAAGGAGTCGAATACCTTTATGCGACACGTAAGGAAGTCGGACAAGCGACAGCTGATCTACTTCCTGGACTAAAACAAGTCGTCGAAGCGATGACATTCCCGAAAAACATGCGTTGGAGCACACAATCGTTACGTTACATGCGTCCGATTCGCTGGTTGATTGCCCTGCTTGACGATCAAGTCATCCCGTTTGAAGTCGCATCCGTCGAAACAGGTCGGACATCGCGTGGACATCGTTTCCTCGGGCAGGACATCACAATCCTGCGTCCGAACGCGTATGTCGAAGCGCTCGCAGGAGAAAACGTCATCGTCAGTTATGAAGCACGTCGTCAATTGATCGAAGAACAAATCGCAGCGCTTGCGGCACGCGAACAATTCGAAGTGCCGATTGATGCGTCTTTACTTGAAGAAGTCACGAACCTCGTCGAGTATCCGACAGCCTTGTTCGGTGCATTCGATGAAGCGTATCTTGAGTTACCAGAAGAAGTCTTGATCACGACGATGAAAGAACACCAACGTTACTTCCCGGTCAAACGTGACGGTGCGTTGCTCCACTATTTCGTCACGGTACGAAACGGAAACACAACACATCTTGAAAACGTCGCACGCGGAAACGAAAAAGTCATCCGTGCTCGTTTAGCCGATGCGCAGTTCTTCTATGAAGAAGATAAAAAAGCAGATATCGATGAACAGGCGAAACGTCTTGATAAAATCGTCTTCCATGAAAAATTAGGAACGACAGGCGAAAAAGTCCGTCGCGTCCGTCAGATGGCGCTCGCACTTGCAGATCGTGTCGGTGCGGACAAAACACGTGTTGAACGTGCAGGACAAATCTATAAATTCGATCTGGTCAGTCAAATGGTCTATGAATTCACAGAATTACAAGGTCTGATGGGTGAGCGTTATGCGAACATGAAGAATGAGGATCCGGAAGTTGCGGCTGCGATTCGTGAACATTACATGCCACGCTTCGCGGGTGATGCAAGTCCGGAGACACCGACAGGAACACTCTATGCGATTCTTGATAAGATGGACAGCGTCGCTGGATTCTTTGGCGTCGGTATGATTCCGAGTGGATCAGCGGATCCGTACGCATTGCGTCGTCAAGCACAAGGGATTGTTCAAATCTTATCAGATCGTAAGTTGAATCTGACATTGACTGAACTGATTGCCTTCGTCGTTTCAGAACAGGTGGCAGCAGGTCTTTATGCGAAGGATGCCGAAGAAGTTCAAGCTGCATTACAAGACTTCTTTGCACAACGCTTGAAATACCGTCTATCGGAAATGAACTTCCGTCATGATGTCGTCGAAGCCGCTCTTGATCATACGTTGACAGTCGAAGCGAATGAGCAGCGTGCTGCGATGCTTGAAAGTGCGACGAAAAAAGAATTGTTCAAGAAAACGGTCGAACAACTCAGTCGTGTCTTAAACATCTCGAAAAAAGCAGAAGACGTCACAACTGTTAATCCAGCGCTCTTTGAAAATGATGCGGAACGCGCGTTGCATGAGGCGATTGAGAAAACCTTACCAGAGGTAGATCAAGCCATCGCGTCACTTGATTATGAACGAGCGCTTGAGGCACTTGAGGCAACCGTTCCGTCGATCACAGCATACTTTGACGGTACGATGATCATGACGGACGACGAAACAGTCCGTACGAACCGTCTTAGCGAAATGAAACGATTTGCGCAAGCAATCGAATCAGTCGCCCGGTTCAATGCACTTACTTTAGCGTAAAGAAAAAGGACGGATGAGCCGATGAAGTTAAATGAACGGCAAAAAAAGATACTCCAAATCGTCAAAGAGAATGGTCCGATCACGGGAGAGCAGATTGCTGCAGCGCTCTCCCTGACACGGGCGACATTACGACCCGATTTGTCGATTTTAACGATGACCGGCATGCTAGAAGCGCGTCCACGTGTCGGCTATATGTACGTTGGAAAGAAAAATGCGTCCATGCTTCATGAGAAACTCGACACCTTGACCGTCGGCGAATTCATGTCTTCGGCAAAGGTCATTCATGAAGGGATGACCGTATACGATGCGATCGTTCACTTATTCCTTGAAGATGTTGGTTCGCTGTTCGTCGTCAGTAAGGACCATGCGTTAGTCGGTGTGTTGTCACGTAAGGATTTTCTACGTGCGGCAATCGGTAATCAAGAATTAGACTCGTTACCGGTCAACATCATCATGACACGGATGCCGAATTTGACGGTCTGTGAAAAATCGGAGACGTTGATTGGTGCCGGTATGAAACTGATCGAAAAACAGATTGATTCAATGCCAGTCGTCGAAGAGGAGAACGGCGTCTTGAAAGTCGTTGGTCGAATGACGAAGACGAACATGACGAAAGTGTTGGTCGCTTTAGCACGTGATGAAGAAATTTAAGGAGGGTTCCTGATGCGTCAACGGATTTATGTCGTGAGTGACTCTGTCGGAGAGACGTGTGAACTCGTCGTCCGCGCAGCTGCAATCCAATTCCCGGAACAAGCCATCGAAACGGTCCGCATTCCGTTCGTCGATGATGATCAAGTCATTTATGACTTGGTTCTTCATGCGAAAGAAGAACAAGCGACGATCGCTTTTACGATCGTTCATGCGACCCATCGTCGTCTGCTTGCAGACACAGCGCGTGCCCACGGTGTAAAAGCGATTGATCTACTTGGTCCATTGCTTGATACGATGGAAGATCGCTTGCAGATGCAACCGAAGGAAGAGCCAGGATTAATCTATCGCTTAGATGAGGAATATTTCCGAAAAATCGAAGCGGTCGAATTTGCTGTTAAGTATGACGATGGACGTGATCCAAAAGGAATTAAACGTGCGGACATCGTCTTGATTGGGGTGTCGCGTACATCTAAGACACCGCTTTCGCAGTATCTGGCCTTGAAACGATATAAAGTAGCGAACGTACCACTCGTACCTGAATCGATCCCGCCGACAGAGCTATTCGATATTCCAAAAGAAAAATGTTTTGGACTACTCATCTCACCGGAAAAGTTGATCGACATCCGAATGGAACGCCTGCGTTCATTAGGACTCAAACCAGAAGCAGCGTACGCGCAGATGGACCGAATCAACCGGGAACTCGAATACGCACGGAATTTATACGAACGAATCGGTTGCCAAGTCATCGACGTGACGAATAAAGCAGTCGAGGAAACGGCGAACCTGATTTTGACCGGAATTTCCGGGAAGGCGCATGACTAGTCAAGCAGTCAGGAACATAGTATACTTGTTTAGCTGATAAATGAGATAATGCCCTTTTTCTAATGAAACGGAACGAGTCATCGTTCCGTTTCATTGCGGGTATGGTCATGTAAGGATAAGTTCTCAAGGAAAGGGGAGAGGACGGAATGAAGCGAATTCCTGATGAAATCGTCGATCAGGTCCGCCAAGCAACGGACATCGTCGAATTGATTTCAGAACGTGTAGAATTAAAAAAACAAGGGAATCGATATTCAGGGCTTTGCCCGTTTCATTCTGAGAAATCACCTTCCTTTTCTGTTTCTCCTGATAAAGGGATGTACTACTGTTTTGGATGTGGTGCAGGTGGAAACGCGATCACTTTCGTCATGGAAACAGAAGGAATGAGTTTCAAGGAAGCCGTCTCTAAATTAGCTGATCGAAGTGATGTCACACTTCCGGAACTGGAGCCGGACCGATTCGAACAATCAGAATCGACACCCGAACAGGAAAAGAAGTTCCGGATGCGCGAAGCACATCGGATCGTCACCGAGTTGTATCATGAGGTGTTGATTCAAACGGAAGCAGGCGACGCAGGACGAATCTATTTAGAGAATCGCGGTATCCGTGAAGGTGCGATGCGTGAGTTCCGACTCGGGTATGCGCCGGATCAAGATCGTTTTACAGTGGATTCCTTGGCACGACGTGGGTTTGATTTAGATGAGATGGTCGAAGCGGGATTGATTTCAATCGGACGCGATGGCGATTATCGAGATCGATTCAACGGTCGAGTCGTATTCCCTATCTCCGATCGTGATGGCACGATCGTCGGATTTAGTGGACGTTCGATTGATGGTCGTGATCCGAAGTATGTCAATACAGCGGAAACACCTTTGTTCAATAAAAGTGAACTGTTATTCGGATTCGCTCAAGCACGAGGGGCGATGCGCAAAATCAAACAAGTCGTCCTCGTTGAAGGGAATCTTGATGTTGTGCGTGTCGCTCAAGCGGGTATACCTTATACGGTAGCTTCTTTAGGAACAGCCTTAACACCGGTTCATGCCCAAAACCTAGCACGTATCGTCGATGAAGTCATTATTTGTTATGACGGAGACAAGGCAGGACGCGCTGCGACGTTAAAAGCCCTACAGTTGCTTGAAGCCGTTGCCGTCGACTGTTCCGTCATCCGTTTACCGGATGGCGAAGACCCGGATTCCTTCATTGGGACTCAGGGCGAAGAGACGTTTTTACACTGGATCGAACAAGAACGGGTTTCAAGTCTTGAATTCAAATCTTTTTATTTTCGACAAGGAAAAAACTTGCGATTAGAAGGAGAACGCGTTCGATATATTGAAACTATGCTTGAAGAGATTGGTCGAACATCCAATCCGTTGTTACGGGACATTTATTTAGGAAAACTTTCTGAGGAATTCAAACTCTCGAAAGACTCCTTGATCGCACAAGTGCGTCCAACCGTGCAACAACCGAAGAGAGAACAAATCGTTTCCGATCGCCCAGCTGCTCTACCGACAGCACCTCCTGACCGAACGTTCGCGAACTGGAAGAAGGCAGAACGCTTCTTGCTTGCCTACATGATCCGTTCAGAAGAAGTATGTCTTGAAGTGCGAGAGCAACTAGGTGTCCAATTCAATGATCCGGCACACCAATTGATTGCCGGCAAGCTATATGAATTTTACGGAGCAGGTACGCAGGGAAGTCCTGATCGTTTTTTGACGATGTTGCACGACGCCTCTTTGCAACGAATTGTAGCGGATTTAGAGTTCATGCTGATGCCTGAGTATGATCCTGATTTGCTCAGTCACTACATTCGTGCCGTCCAAAATGAACAGCAACGTCGGTTGTTAGAAGAAGAAAAGTCACGATTGAATCAACAAACAGATATCCGTGCTCAAGCGGAGCTGATGCAGGCGATCATAGAACGGAAGCGTCGTTTAAAAGATCGATGACCTGCTGCATGATGTGGAAGGAGTGTATGGTTCGATGGCAGAAAAAGCAAGATCAGAAGCTGAATTACTCCGTCTCGCGAAAGAGGAACTCATCGCGCTCGGACATAAAAATGGTGAATTGTCACACCAAAAGATCGAAGACAAACTAAGTTCGTTCGAATCAATGGATGCTCAGCAATTCGAGGAATTCCTTCAATTGCTTGAAACAGAAGGTATCAAGGTCAACAATGACGGTACAGGGGACGAAAAAGAAGAGGCGGATCTAAACGATTTGTCTGTTCCTCCTGGTGTCAAGATCAATGACCCTGTCCGGATGTATCTAAAAGAAATCGGTCGTGTCGATTTGTTGAATGCGGAAGACGAAGTCGAACTCGCAAAACGAATCGAGCAAAACGATGAAGAAGCAAAAAAACGATTGGCGGAAGCAAACTTACGTCTCGTCGTTTCGATTGCTAAACGGTATGTCGGACGTGGCATGTTGTTCCTTGATTTGATTCAAGAAGGAAACATGGGTCTGATCAAGGCGGTCGAGAAATTCGACTATACGAAGGGATACAAATTCTCGACGTATGCAACATGGTGGATTCGCCAAGCAATCACACGTGCGATTGCTGACCAAGCGCGGACAATCCGAATTCCGGTTCACATGGTTGAAACGATCAATAAATTGATTCGTGTCCAGCGTCAACTCTTGCAAGATCTTGGACGTGAACCATCACCGGAAGAAATTTCGAAAGAGATGGAAATCACGCCGGAAAAAGTCCGTGAAATCCTGAAAATTGCGCAAGAACCGGTTTCTCTGGAAACACCAATCGGGGAAGAGGGTGATTCACATCTCGGAGATTTCATCGAGGACCAAGATGCGACAGCACCACAAGATGCTGCGGCATACGAACTCTTGAAAGAACAACTCGAAGATGTGTTAGATACACTGACGGATCGTGAAGAAAACGTCCTCCGTCTTCGTTTTGGTCTTGACGATGGTCGGACACGGACACTTGAAGAAGTCGGAAAAGTATTTGGCGTTACACGTGAGCGGATTCGTCAAATCGAAGCAAAAACACTTCGGAAGTTACGTCATCCGAGTCGTTCAAAACGCTTGAAAGATTTCCTCGATTAATTCAAAGTGTGAAGAATATATGAAATTTTAGTGGGAAGGAAGAAAAAAGTTTCGTTTTTTTCTTCCTTCCCTGTTTTTTTTACAGTAGAATAGTAACGGGGAATACCATTCAGTCACCAACTTGGTTGGGTATAGAATATGGGGGGAATCCAAATGCGTAATCCATTAGTACCGTTCGCGGCGATCGCAGTCATCGCCATCATCGCTATGATTTCATTGTCTTACTTTGGGGTCGATCAGGTGAAGGAAGCTCGCAAAGGGCCGTCAACTGCAGAAATGAAGCCAGAAGACTTGTTTGCATCTAAAGGATGTACAGGATGTCACGGTGGAAACTTAGAAGGCGGAACAGGTCCGAACTTAACAAAGATCGGCGCGAAGCTGAAAGAAGATGAAATTAAAGACATCGCAATGAACGGTAAAGGGCAAATGCCTGGCGGTCTTGCGAATGACGAAGAAGCAGCTGTTCTAGCCAAATGGTTAGCTGCTAAGAAATAAGAACAAGGGCATCTATCTCGTCACGAGATGGATGTTTTTTTGTGGTGTATGGTATCTTTTTTAGCGTAAATCCGCTATTTTTAAAAGAGAGTTTTTCGGAAAATAGGAAGGATGAAGATGATGCAAATGAACGTCGTATTGGATCAACGACTCCAAAAAGTCGTGTCGTATATTCCACAAGGAGCAATCCTCGCAGATATTGGATCAGATCATGCATTCGTACCATGTTTTTGTATCCAGCAACATAAAATCGAACGCGCGATTGCAGGAGAGGTGAATGAAGGACCGATGGAAGCAGCAAAAGGACAAGTTGCACTGGTTGGGCTCGAGTCCCAAATCGATGTTCGCCTTGGAAGTGGTCTATCGGTTTTAAAGCCGGGCGAAGCAACGGCGATCACGATTGCGGGAATGGGAGGAACTCTGATTGCCTCAATCCTTGAAGAAGGGAAAGATCGGTTGTCGGGAGCGGAACGCTTGATTCTTCAACCGAATGTCGATGCAGTCGATGTCCGGAAGTGGTTGTTGACGAATTCATATGCGTTATTGTCTGAAGCCATCGTCGAGGAGAACGGGAAGATCTATGAAATTCTTGTTGCAGAACGTGGAGATGAAACACTGTACTCAGAGGACGAAACAACACGTCAGTGGGAATTGTTCTTTGGACCACAGTTAATGCGGGAACGTGCACCAGAATTCATCGAAAAATGGCAGATCGAAAAACAAAAGCGGGAGTATATCCTAGCTCAGATGAAACAAGGACAAGCAACGGAGGTTTTATCTGAAAAAATCGAAGCCATCGAACGGTTGATTCAAAAGATGGAAGAGGTGACAAACTAATGGCGAATGGGAACCATGTCATTGAGCAGTTTGAAGCATTTGCTCCGAAAAAATTCGCACTCGAAGGTGATCCGATTGGTCTACAAATCGGAACATTGAACAAGGACGTCAAACGTGTTCTCGTAACACTTGATGTCTTGGAGTCTGTCGTGGATGAAGCGATTGAAAAGAAGGTCGATCTCATCATCGCGCATCATCCACCGATTTTTAGTAAGTTAGCAAATGTGACGGATCGTTCTGCAACAGGACGGATCGTCACAAAATGTATCAAACACGATATTGCGGTGTATGCTGCGCATACGAACCTTGACGTGACACCAGGCGGGGTCAATGACTGGATGGCAGATGCGCTTGGTCTTGAGTCTTGTGAAGTACTAGCACCGACGTTTGAAAACACGCAATATAAACTAAGTGTCTTCGTACCGACTGAGGCTGTAGAGCGCGTTTCAACAGCCCTTGCACAAGCGGGAGCAGGAAAAGAAGGGGACTATAGTGATTGTCAATTCCACGTCGATGGAACGGGTCAATTCCGACCGTTGACGGAAGCTACCCCGTATATTGGTGAAGCAGGGCGACTCGAACGCGTTTCAGAAGTCCGAATCGAGACGATCGTCACGGAACTGAATCAGAAACAAGTCATTCGAGCGATGAAACAGGCTCATCCATATGAGGAAGTCGCCTATGATCTCATTCGTCAAGAACGTCCAGCAACATCACTTGGTCTTGGGCGGATTGGTCGGTTGCCGGAAGCAATGACGTTGCGTGAATTTGCAGAGCATGTTCGCAATGCGTTTGGTGTACAAAACTTACGCTTCGTAGGAGACGAATCACGCCACATCCAAAAAGTTGCGGTCCTTGGTGGTGACGGCAATAAGTACGTCTCGACTGCAGCATTTGCGGGAGCGGATGTCCTTGTGACAGGCGATCTCTATTTTCATGTTGCGCATGATGCGATGGCACTTGGACTAGCAGTCGTCGATCCAGGACATCATGTAGAGTCGGTCATGAAGGAAGGCGTCGTCAACGAATTGAAGCGTCGATTCGAACAGAAAAAAATCGACGTCGAACTGCTGATTTCAACAGCGAATACGAATCCGTTTCAGTTTTTATGATGAATCGAATGGAATCCGTCGATGCTACCGTCGTATTTAGTAATAAAAAAACCGAGTCGCGAATGACGATCGCGACTCGGTTTTGCTGTATCGATTGTAATGATTAAAGTACTTTGACTTTAGGCAAGATGCGTCGTAATTCAAGGAACGGTGTCTTGTCATGCGTACTGATATCAGCAGGATCATATTGTTGTAGGAAATCGATGACCTTTTTCGTGATCGGTGTTGGCGTTGATGCACCTGATGTGACACCAACTTGCGTGACACCTTCGAGCCAAGTTAAGTCAAGTTCCGTTAGATCACCAATCCGATGCGCTGGAGTGCCAGCGATATCGAAGGATACTTGTGCCAAACGGTTCGAGTTGTTCGAACGCGGGTCCCCGACGACGATGACGAGATCGCAGTCTCCTGCTTGATCAGCCACCGCTTCTTGCCGGACTTGTGTTGCGTTACAGATTTCATTGTGTACTTCTACATGCGGATACTTTTTACGAACGTGTTCCATCAAAGCTTGGACATCCCATTGGCTCATCGTCGTCTGATTCGTGACGATGATTTTTTTGTGGGCAAGCTGAGGCGGAAGTTCATCAATATCTTCGACTTTTTCGATGAGGTGCACATGCTCTGGTGCTACACCGACTGCACCTTCAGGTTCCGGATGTCCATGTTTGCCGACGTAGATGACTTCATAATCATCCGCGACGACTTGTCGAATCAAATCGTGCGTACGCGTCACGTCAGGACATGTTGCATCGACGACGTGTAAGTTCTTCTCAGCAGCACGCGCATAAACTGCAGGTGAAATGCCGTGTGCAGTAAAGATGACAGTGCCCTCTTGAATCGTCTCTAACGCTTCGAGGCGATCGGGACCATCGACAGTGATGACACCCATATTTTCGAACTCACGTGTCACGTGAGCATTGTGGACGATCATCCCTAAAATATGGATCGGACGTGGCAAGTCTTTATTCAATGCCGCTTGTTGTGCAAGTTTCATTGCATCGACGACACCGTAACAATAGCCGCGGGGGCTGATTTTTTTTACTAGCATAGTTATGGATTCTCCCTTTGCGAAAAAGAATGATTAGTTAGAGTGTACCATTGATTGAAGCTGAATGAAAATAGAGGAGTCTGTTTCATCCACAGAACATGCTATACTAATGAAGTTGTCAATTATTCAAAAGGGAGGCGAAGGGATGGAGTCTAAGAAAATGATGCGGTCGTATTTTTTTCAAATCACCGCCGTCTTATTCATCCTGATTTGTCTTGTCATTTCAGCGCTTGCCTTCACTGCTGACCGGGTCACGATTTCTCGGGTCGAGCAACAAACAGAGAAACAGAGCGAAAAGAGTGTCGAGGTCTCAGGAAATGCGATTCGCGACAATATTGGGAATCTGCACGAAGAGATCATGAGCTTGCAGTTGAATGTCAAAAACCCCGAAAAGCTGAAACAAAAAATTGAAGAATCAAATCTATTAGACATTGATACAGGATTTAAGAGTTTCTTCTACTTTGATCGACAGACGAAGCAAATCACTTGGTTCTCAAGTGAGGATCGACGCATAGAAAACAGTACGATCCTAAAAGATGATGAATTCTTGCAAACGTTGACGAGTACGGATTTTCATATGAGTAAGTTGTATACGATGGAATCAGACGCCGTTTCCTATATGTTCGTTCCGGTTCGAGACGGCAATGAACGTGTCGGTGTCTTTGGTGGTGGGTTAAGTGTCATGAACTCGATCGTCTTTCGGAATTCACTTGAATCATTTGACGATCAAACGATTGCCTACCTGTTCAATAGTAAAAAAGAATTGTTAGCCACATCCAGTAATCTGGTACCGGATGAAGAACGCTTATTATCGAAAAGTGTCATTGAACGTGCTTTTGAATCGGTAGAGCCTTCTGAGATTTTTAGTACGAACCAAGATATGTATTACTTTGCGAAAGATTTGAAGGTGACGGATTGGAAGATTCTCGTTCGAACGCCACGAAGCGTCTTTTATGAACCAGTCTACACGACACGGCAACAGTATTTGATCATCGCTGCCTTGACGCTCGTCCTCAGTCTGATCGTCGGCTATTTGATGTCAAAACAATTGACGGCGCCGATGCTTGAACTTGTGAATAAGATTGAGAAAAGCACCTCACCCAAACCAATCGTTCTCGAGCGTGCCGGATCAAACGAAGTCAAGACACTCGTTGCTGCCTATAACGAGTACGCTCAACGGATGGAAAATGCGCGCCTTGAGCAGTTGAGTCAACAACAAACGATGTTACATCAAGAAAAACTAGCCTCACTGGGTCAACTAGCAGCTGGAATTGCCCACGAAATCCGTAATCCACTAACGCCAGTCAAGATGACGTTACAGTTGTTAGCAGCAGAAAAGGATCGTGATCCAGAAATGTTGATTCTCGCCTTATCGGAACTGGATCGAGCAAATGGCATGATTCAAACGATGCTTGATTTATCGAAAGGCGAAAACAATGCGCTTCAAAAAACGACGATCGATATGAATGATTTAATGAAGAAGCTGACATATATCTTAGAAGCGGAAGCTCATCATTACGAAGCGGACTGCAAAATTTATACACCGTCCTTCATGCCAAAGATTTATGCATCGGAAGAGGGGATTTTGCAGATTTTAGCAAACTGTGTCCGTAATGCTCTTCAAGCTGTCGCGTTTAAAGGACCGGATGGAATCTGTCATCTGCATGTCCACGTTTATCCAGAAGAAGTCGTATTCATTGTTCAGGATAATGGGGTAGGGATGGATGGAAATCAAATTGATCATGTCGGTCAAGCGTTTAAGACATCAAAAGTCGATGGCAATGGACTTGGACTCTTCATGTCGAAACAAATCGTTCGTGATCATAAAGGAAAGATGATTTTTGATAGTAAGCCAGGGGTCGGTACGACGATTCAAGTCCACTTACCTCGAAAGGAGCAAACGGAATGAAATTCAATAAGGCCTGGTTATTCGTCCTAATTGTTTGGATTTCATCCGTTTTGTTCATTTCCAATTTATTCGTCAATCCGGATCCGAGTCCACGTCGTCATCTCATCGGCTTCACGATCGTCAATGATAAACATGAATTTGCGCAACGACTTGTCGATGCGTTCAAGACACAAGCCAAACTGAATAAATATGAAGCAGTCGTCGCGACGTCTCATAACTCACGCATCAATGAACGTGAGCAGATTCAAGAGTTCATTCGAATGAAGGTGGATGCAATCTTCGTGACGACGCTGGATGATGTCTATATCGCTAGTACGTTAGAAGAGGCAGCCCGTGCTGGGATTCCGGTCTTCGCGATCGATCGATTGATTCGCTCCGAAGCAGTCGTCAGTTCGATCACCTCGAATAACCAATTGATCGGGGAACAACTTGCCTCGTTCATCAAACATGAACGCATCAAGCAGACGGGACGAGCCACCGCTAATATCATTGAAGTCGCAGGTACGGCAAACGTCAATACGACGAATGAACGACACCGGGGATTTTTGACTGGTCTTGAGCGTGAGGCGGAACTTCAAATCGTCGAATCCGTGAATGGAGATTACGATCCCGTCACTTCAGAACAGGTCATGACGCAGGTGATTGAGTCGGGAATTCCGTTTGATGCCGTCTATTGTCACAATGACGATATCGCGCTAGGTGTCCTCGAAGCATTGAAAAAAGCAGGCATCAAAGGAAAAATAATTGTCGGCATAGACGGGAATCGTGCTATATTAGAAGCTGTTGACATGAAATCGATGGATGCGACGGTCGTCCAGAGTGCTGATGAGATGATGAAAGTCGCCTTCAGTGCATTGAAGCTTCATACGAAAAACAAAAAGATTCCAACTCGTTTTTATACGTACTCCTATCTGTATGACGGTAGTAGACCCATAACCATGTTGAACTAATCGAGAGGCAGAAGCCTCAGCAAATAAGGAAAGGACGGTGTCAATTCATGAATGGATTCAGCCATTATCAATTACACCCGTTCGTCATCGAAGCACTCGATGACGCCCGCATCACAAAACCGACCGACATTCAGTCGCGGATCATCCCAGCTGCAGTAAAGGGACGCGATATCATCGGTCAATCACAAACCGGCACAGGAAAAACGTTATCGTTCCTTCTTCCGATCGTTCAAAACGTCGATCCAAAGCTTCAAGAATTACAAGCAATCATCGTTGCTCCAACGCGCGAACTTGCTTGGCAAATTCATGAAGAACTGAAATCGTTACTCGTGAAGGAACCAGACTTCATCAAGACGAGTCTCATTACAGGTGGAATGGATCGCGAACGTCAAATCGGTCGTGTAAAAGTCTCACCCCAAATCGTCATCGGAACACCGGGACGTATTCTAGATTTATTCAAGGAACAAGCATTGAAGCCACATTTCGTGAAGCATTATATCATCGATGAAGCGGATCAAATGCTCGACATGGGCTTCTTGCCAGAAGTTGACCGGATTGCGCAAGCTCTTCCAGAACAGCTTCAGATGATGGTCTTCTCAGCAACGATTCCTGAGAAATTGCAACCGTTCTTGAAAAAATATATGAATAACCCGCGTTATGCGCATGTGGATCCAAAACAACAGACAGCGAAGAAAATCGTTCACCATACGATTCCGGTCAAGCACCGTGAGCGCTCGCAATTGACGTTGAAAGTCGCGAAAGCGCTGAATCCGTATATCTGTTTGATCTTTACGAATACAAAAGCAGAAGCAATCGAAGTCGAAGCTTTGTTCTTAGAAGCAGGATTGAACGTTGGTTCTCTTCACGGAGACCTTCCGGCTCGTCGTCGTAAGCAAGCCATCAAAGAAATCAACGATGCGAAGTATCAATACGTCATCGTGACGGATCTTGCTGCACGCGGAATTGATATTTCAGGTGTCTCGCACGTCATCAACCATGGTATTCCAAAAGATTTAGACTTCTACGTCCACCGTGTAGGTCGGACAGGTCGTGTCGATCAAGATGGATTGGCGTACACATTGTTTGAAGATCACGAGAACGGTATGATCAATCGCTTAGAGGACCGTGGCATTCAATTCACGAACGTCGATGTCAAAGGTAGTCAAATCGTCGAAGTCAAAGAACGTCGCCGTGCGAAGCCGCACATGAAGACTGCCGTCTCGAAGACAGCGCATAGTCGCCTTTCGGGTGAAGCAGCAAAAGCGAAAAAACGTGTTAAACCAGGTTATAAGAAGAAACATCAATACAAGCTGAAAGAAACAGCAAAACGTGAACGCATCAAAGAACAACGTGGTGTCGGTCGCGCGCAACGTAAAGAAAACGCACGCAAATCAAAATAACATTGTCGAAGACACCCGTGAAATGAAAAAACATTTTTCGGGTGTCTTGTCGTTTTCAAGATTTGGTACACTGTAAAAAGAGAAAGGTGGAAAAGAACATGAAAATAGGTTCACACGTCTCCGTTTCGGGGAAAAAAATGCTGTTAGGTGCAAGTGAGGAAGCGGCATCTTACGGTGCAACGACGATGATGGTCTATACAGGAGCACCTCAAAATACACGACGTAAGCCGATGGAAGAGTTACGGATTCAAGAAGCATTGCAACATATGAGTGCTAATGGAATAGAGGAAATCGTTGTGCATGCACCGTATATTATCAACTTGGGGAATACGACAAAACCCGAGACATTCGAACTCGCCGTTTCGTTTTTAGCAGCTGAGATCAAACGAGCAGAGGCATTAGAAAAGGCACAGCATATCGTATTACATCCAGGTGCGCACGTCGGGGCTGGAGAGGATGTTGGAATCAAACGCATCATTCAAGGACTCAACGAGGTACTGACAGGCGAAGAACGGGTCAAGATCGCGCTTGAGACGATGGCGGGAAAAGGATCGGAAATCGGAAAAACCTTCGAGGAGCTTGCTCAAATCATCGAAGGCGTCACACATCATGATCGTTTGTCTGTCTGTCTCGATACATGTCACGTGCATGATGCGGGATACGATATCGTGCACGACCTAGATGGTGTCCTCGAACAATTCGACCGGATCGTCGGACTCGATCGTCTTGGGGTCATTCACGTAAACGACTCGAAGAACGTCCGCGGCGCACGGAAGGACCGTCATGAAAACATCGGCTTTGGTGAAATTGGATTTGATACGTTACACCGTGTCGTGCATCATCCTGCACTTGCCCATTTGCCAAAAATTCTAGAGACACCATACATTGGACTCGATCCAAAGAAAAAAGTCGCGCCGTATAAAGAAGAAATTGATATGTTACGTTCTGGTGCATTTGACGCGGACTGGCGTTTACCGATTCTAGGTGCACCGGTCGAATAACTCATAAAGGGGTGTCTGTGATGTGTCATCTATTCGTCGTCGATGAGGCAAGCTTCGCGATCCGACAAGCTGTTGTCCACTATTATGAAACAAAGGAACCGTTTTATTTGCCGGGAGAACTGGCAGAGGGAGAAGAAGTTTTTCTTGCGACGACCAATGGTATCATTGCGTATGCAGAAGCTTTGTTTACGGAGTATACGACACGTCCAGAAGATCCGTTTTGGTTGACGGCTGCTGACGACTCAGAAGGGTCCTATGTGTGCCTTGACCTCATCAGTGTGGATTTACGTCATCCCTTACTTGGACGACCACTCGATCAACTTGGTCTTAAAACCGAACCAGTCGAAGGCGTGGTTCGCACACGTCTGCTCGATTCATGGCAGTATGGGTATTTCGAAACGGATGTACTGACACTCGAACAGTCTAAACAACGTCGAATCGAGCGCTTTAAGGAGTGAAATCATCTGGAACAAGTCGCGCGTCAATGTGTTCATTGTGAGGAGTCTAGGCAGTCGTTACTCGAATGGCATTTGACACCAGAAGGATATCAGACGGTTTGCCCGACCTGTCACCGATGGTTACATCAACAGATGTTGCATGCGGTAGATACGGCTGCGGCAACGGAAGAGAGTGAGTAAAAGCTTTCCCTATTCAAGCGGAGCTCGCACGAATGATCATTTAATCATTAAAACCTTAAACAGAATCAAAAAAATCGTTCTCTGACTGCCTGGCGCAGAAAGAGAACGATTTTTGTTTGAATTAGAAAAAGCGTTCTACTAAAAATAGATAGATTTTCATCCCAAGGAAGACACCAAAGATCCCGACGATAGCTGGGAAAACGGGTGGGGCAGGAATCGGCAGTTTCAGTGCGGTGAATACGACACCGCAGATGACGCCTGCGAGAAGGGATAACAAAATTTGTTGAAGCATACATTTCGTCCTTTCTGCTGTAAATTAGCATTTGAAGTAAAGTACATATTAAACGTCAAGTAGCGTTTTGATCAAGAATGACTTTGTCATCCTTTTTTTCGATTGTGATCCACTTTTGAGTCAATGGAGCTGTAAAAATAGGTTTTTGTTTTAGTTTGCCGCTCGTATAGTCTTGAATCAGTAACTGGGATTCACAGCTCTGTTTTCCGTCTTTGACGTAATGATAGGATCCATCGGCTGCCTGTTCACGCGACTTCACATTATCAGCAAGGGCGAGGGCGAGACAATCCTTTAAATACTCTTTATGTTCTTCGTCCATGATCGGGAACAAGATTTCAATCCGTTTTCGCATGTTACGCGTCATCCAGTCAGCGCTTGACCCATACATCAAATCCTGTCCGTTGTGATGGAAGTAGAAGATGCGTGAATGCTCCAAGTAACGATCGACGATCGAGATGACGCGAATGTTCTCCGAAACATCTGGAATGCCAGGACGCAGACAACAGACGCCCCGAACGATGAGTTCGACTTGGACACCGGCACGCGATGCCTTGTAGAGCCGTAAAATGATGTCTTTTTCCGTTAAACTATTCATCTTGGCAACGATTCGACCGTTTCCGTGTTTTTTATGATGATGAATCTCTTCATCAATCAATGACAGGAACTTCTCAAGCATTGCATTTGGTGAAGTTTGGATGACGTTCCATTCCGGCTGTTCCCCGTACCCGGATAACCAATTGAAGAAGTTCGTCGCATCTTCGGCGATTTCTTCCCGAGCCGTCAGCAATCCGACATCCGTATATAACTTCGCGGTCGAATCATTATAATTGCCAGTACCAAGATGGACGAAACGCTGAATCTTGCCTTCGTGGAGTCGGACGACGAGCGTGATCTTCGAGTGGGTCTTTAAATCACTATATCCGTAAATGACATGGGCGCCGACCTTTTCTAGTTGCTTCGCCCATTCAATGTTCTTCGCCTCGTCAAATCGAGCCTTAAGTTCAACGAGGACGGTGACCTGTTTCCCGTTTTCGGCGGCCGTTTTCAAGGCTTTGATGATCGGAGAATCACCAGATACGCGATAAAGCGTTTGTTTGATGGCAAGGACGTTCGGATCATTCGCCGCTTGAACGATGAACCGGACGATAGGATCAAACGTATGATACGGATGATGCAAGAGATAGTCGCGTTCCAGCAATTGATTAAACAGATTTTTTGAACTATCGAGTGCTGGTGGGTCGACCGGCATGATCGTCTGATAAATCAAATGATCATATTCAATACCGATTTGACTGTAGAAGGCAAAGGAGAACGTCAAATCAATCGGACCATCCACGGCAAAGATGTCGCGTTCCTGTAAATCCAGTACATCGCGTAACATGTTGAGCAGTTCGGTATTGATGGCAGCTTTTTGAACTTCGAGTCGAATGGCGACTCCCCAACGCCGTTTTTTTAATTCTTTCTCAATCAGCTTTAATAAATCATGGGTACCTTCCTCATGAAACGGAAGGTCGGCATTACGCGTAATTCGAAACGGCATGGCAGACAACACACGATAACCTTTGAATAGACTATCGATGAAGGCGATGATGACGTCTTCGAGTAAGATGACAGCCGTCGTCTCGTCATCTTCTACCGGTAAATCGACGAATCGTGGCAAGACAGCAGGTACTTGTACGAGCGCCAAATTTCGTTTTGTCCCGTCTTCTGCCTCAAGCACCGTCGCAATGTTGAGTGACTTTGACGAGAGCATCGGGAACGGACGATAGGCATCGACGGCAACGGGCGTGAGTACCGGGAAGACTTGTTCACGGAAAAAGGATTTTACATAGGTCGTTTGTTCCGAAGTCAGAGCGTCGTATTTCAAGAATGTAATGCCTTCATCGGATAACGTCTGATTGATTGCTTGAAATGCTTCGTATTGCCGATCGACTAACTCTTTTGTTTTCGCTGCGATCGCACGTAACTGTTGTTTGGGTGTCATCTGTTGTTTATTTTCTGGTTTATTGAACCCGGCGAGTACTTCATCCTTTAAACCACCGACTCGTACCATATAGAACTCGTCTAGATTGGAACTAAAGATACCGAGAAACTTAAAACGTTCCATTAGCGGATTGCGTGTGTCAAACGCTTCATCCAGCACACGTTTGTTGAACTGGAGCCAGCTGAGCTCACGATTATTGAAATGTTCAGGTATGTCGAGCTTCATGAAGGAAGATCTCCTTTCGTTTCGAAGGTAATCGTACAATCAATGATTCGTTCCAGATGTTTCTTTTGTTTTTCCGCTTTTTCGACTTCGAATCCATAATCATGATCCCCTGTATCGAGGACGAATTGGAGTTGATCCTTTTCAAGGAACAGTTCCAAATGATCGACAGCTTTTCGCTCCGTCACGTCGAGCGCATGACTTAATTTGAGGAGAGATCCAAGTAGGTCGAAGCGATCCAGCGATTTTTCCGTAAACCAGTCCTTGAAAGGTTTCGCAAGCTGGTTCATCCGTTTGGCAGAAGAATAGGAACTGACGAGCGAGAGAGCAACGCGATCCTTGTGCGTCATGCCATTCAATTCGGTATTCGTCAACAGGTAGAACGTCTGGTCCGATCGTGTATGTGGATTAATGTATTGTCCACAATAAAATAAGCGACTTGCTGAATCGAGCAGTCGTAGCTCAGACGCGCGTTCTGAAATCAAGTCGAGCGTGACGAGCTGCCGGTACATCGATTTGGCGAGTGTTCCAATATATGACGCACGATCTCGATTGACCTTATAGTCGCTTTCGAGCTGATAGAGACTTTGCTCACGTACGTTTTCAATCCGACGGTATGCTTCGTCCTGCACATCGAACTCGTAAACAAGACCTTCGCGAAGACCGAGATTACTCATTACGAATTCTTCCGCTTCGATGTGATGGGCTAACTCTTGAATCGCAATCAATGCCGGCAGGAAGATATCAATTCGATCTTTTGAGAGTCCTTCGATTTTCGATAGTTGTTTCGCCGACCTTCCTTCGAGATCGTCGACCATCTTCGCGAGTTCTTTCGCTTTGATTTGATATTGGTGAACACTTCGAAGGGGATAGTCCTGATTCGACTGATGGATCCGAACGAAATTTCGGGCTGAACCACCGACACCGATTAAAGGAAGCTTTTTATCACTCAGCCATGGAACCGATTCGAATTGTTCCCGTAGGAATTTCACCAATTTCTTCTTATCGCTGGCACTTAGTGTCTCGTCCGAAACGAATTGCCGTGTCAAGGTGACGGCACCAAATGGAAAGCTGTGATACGCCACCATTTCGCGATTTTCAATCAAGGTGACTTCCATGGAACCACCACCGATATCGACAGAAAAGCCATCAGTCAGGAAGGTCGAATTGATGATGGCAAAATAGCCATAGTATGCTTCTTGTTCATCTGTCAGAACCTGAATGGAAAAAGGCGTGTTTTCTGTAACGGATTCAACGATGGCATCTCGGTTCGTTGCATTACGGATGGCTGCTGTCGCGACACAGATCGTTTCTTCGACTTCATGGGTGACACCAACTTCATAAAAACGATGTAAAGTTTCTTCGAGTAAGGCGATGCCTTCATCATCGAGTGCTCCATCCTCGTTGATGTGAGCAGATAATCGGGCGACGACTTTAATATTAATCTTCTCGATATAGCGACCAGAAGCGATCGGATGGAAGATAACATAACGAATCGAGTTGGAACCGATATCGATGACTGCAAGTTCTTGTTTCAAATGACTCCGACTCCTCTCTGCGATGCGTGCACTAAAAGAATTCCCTCTCTGAACAAGCCGGAAACAGCTAGCTTCTTTCTTTATTGTACCTTGAATGTTTTCTAAGGAGGATAGGAAGTTGCTAGAGTTGCACCAATAATTGGCGGGCGCTATAATAAGACAGTTGATTAAGGCGTAATTATTCCGTTTTACGAAAACGGAAGGAGTGAAAATAAATGGAAACACCAATCATCGAGATTGATCAAGTCAGCTATGATTACCCAGATCGTCGGGTGTTGAATCAAGTCTCGTTTCAGGTCGAGCAAGGACAATTTTTAGCCATTGTCGGGGAAAATGGATCCGGAAAATCGACGCTGATCAAATGTATATTAGGGTTATTGCAACCGAAAGGAACGATTCGTTTATTTGGACAATCCCAATCACAATTCAATGAATGGTGGCGGATTAGCTATGTTTCGCAAAAAGCGGCAGCGTTCAACTCCGGTTTTCCGGTGACTGTCGCAGAAGTCGTTGAGATGGGACTGTACGCCAAAAAAGGACTCTTTCGTCGCTTATCTCGCGACGATCGAGACAAAGTACGAACGGCCCTCGAAACGGTCGGAATGTGGGAGCGACGCGATTCAAAAGTCGGCGACCTATCCGGTGGTCAACAACAACGTGTTTTCATCGCACGTGCGCTCGTCAACGATCCTGATTTAATGATCTTGGATGAACCAACCGTTGGTGTCGATCAGCGATACGTGAAAGAATTTTATGAGATCTTAGAAGAACTTCGTCGAGATAAGCGCCGGACATTCGTTCTTGTCACGCATGATATTCACTTCGTCAGTAAACTTGTCACGGATGTGATTCATCTGGTCGATGGACGTTTAGGGTGTAACTGTGGCATCAAGGAATACTGGGAACTAGATGAACAGACGATCCGCTCCCTCTATCCGGTTCCGGGACGTGTTCTCGTTCATGAAGGGAAGAGTGTCCAATGATTGAAGCGTTCATGACGTTAAAGTTTTTACAGTACGCTTTAGTGGCTGCCATTCTGATCGGATTCACGGCACCATTGATCGGTTCGTTCGTCGTCGTCCGGCGGATGAGTCTAATCGCAGATGCACTATCACACGTCACCCTTGCCGGAATTGCGCTCAGTCTCTTGATTTCTGGAATGGTCGCACAATTAGCGGACTTGAATCCACTATATTTAGGAATCGTGACGGCGGTCATCGCGGCACTGACGATCGATTGGTTGCGTGCGAAATACAAGCATTTCCAAGAACTCGCAATCCCAATCATCATGGCGACAGGGATGGGGCTTGGAGCAACATTCATCAGTCTCGCGAACGGCTTTTCAATGGATCTCGTTTCCTTCTTGTTTGGAACGGTCTCGGCTGTCGCCTTGACGGATGTGTACACGATTCTTATCGTGACGGTCGTCGTCGTCATCTTCGTCTTTGCTTTTTATAAGGAATTGTTGTTCCTCTCCTTTGACGAGGAGCAGGCGCGCGTTTCCGGGATTCGCCTTCGCTTAGTGCATATTCTCTTTATGATCGTCGTTGCGCTTGTCATTGCGATCAGTATGCGAATCGTTGGGATTTTGCTTGTCTCAAGCTTAATCACGTTACCGGTTGCGGCAGCACTTCGAATTGCGAAAAGTTTTAAGGCGACGATCTTTTTAGCCATCATATTTGGTGAAGTTGCGACAGTACTTGGGCTCATCCTGGCCTATCAGTTCGATTTGGCACCCGGCGGAATGATCGTCTTGCTTGCGGTACTTGAGCTGATCATCGTGATGCTGTTGGAACGTTTTTGGATAGGAGGGAAAACACATGAAGACGAACATCGAACAAGCGCGTGAACGCATGAAGGCTTCCGGGTTTAAAATGACACCGAAGCGTCTCGATTTGCTATCGTATCTGTTTGAAGTGAATCGTTATGTCAGTGCGCGGGAAGTAGCAGAAGCTCTTCGAACGT
The DNA here is from genome assembly GCF_000702605.1 of Exiguobacterium acetylicum DSM 20416. NCBI lineage: Bacteria > Bacillati > Bacillota > Bacilli > Caryophanales > Exiguobacterium > Exiguobacterium acetylicum. The sequence goes on from NZ_JNIR01000001.1 coordinate 465,670, forward strand.
CTCATCCTTCGTTAAGTTATGATACAATCTATCGAAACTTGAATGACTTTTCGGAAATCGACTTATTAGAAGTGACGGAATTAGACGGTGAGATGAAATACCGAGCAGCTTGTGCTTCAGGACACCATCATCATCATTTGATATGCCGAATCTGCGGCAAGACGGAAACATTGAATGTCTGTCCGATGGAATGGGTTTCTCCGGTCCAAGAGACTGGCTTTGAAGTCGAGGATCATAAGTTCGAAATTTATGGAAGCTGTGCGAATTGTCAACGCATGACATCTTAAATGAAAGAGGATGCCCGGTCGGGCGTCCTCTTTTTGCGTTTTAAAAGACTAGTCCTGTTCAAAACGGGAATAGTCGAACGGAGGTGATGAGAAGATGATTTATGATACACAAGAAGCGCGACAAATCGATGAGTGGGCACGGACATCCGGACTGCCACTTGAAGTGCTGATGGAACGAGCTGGAAGTCACATCGCAACACGTATCAAAGAGCGTCATAGGAAGACGGAGCGAATCTTGATTTTATGTGGGACAGGCAATAACGGTGGGGATGGGTATGTCATTGGACGCGAATTGATACGCGACGGATTTGATGTCACACTACATGCACCATTTGGAGAGAATCGTTCGGATACATCTATCGTTCATGTCCATTATGCAGAAGCGTTTGGACTCGTGACCGAACAACCGTGTGGTCAATATGATGTCATTCTAGATGCCTTATATGGAACGGGATTTGATCCAAAGCGGATGAATCAAGTGTTCGAAGCGCAGTGTGAATTCGTATCGGAACAAAAGCGACAAGGGGCACGTATCTATGCAGTAGATGTTCCGAGCGGAGTACCGACAGATCATGCAACGGAATTTAAAGAGACAGCGATTCGCGCAGACGTGACATTCCAATTGCATGCAATGAAACGATCTGTCTTTTTAACACGAACAGCCCCGTTTTATGGCGAATCAGAAACAATTGATATCGGATTACCGACTTTTGGTGAATGGCGCGTATCACCTAAGGATGTGACCGCCTTATTCAAGCGGGAACCATACGGGCATAAAGGAACGTACGGGACGGCGCTATTGATTGGTGGAAGTGAGACGATGCCGGGCTCCATCCAACTCGCGACACGGGCAGCCTTACGAACAGGAGTCGGTAAACTACAAGTTGCGACGACGGCACTTGCGAAACATGGAATCATCGTCCAAGCGCCGGAAGCGATGGTCATTGATCAGACGTTACCAGCAATTCAGGAGATGCTCCCCTCCATCTCAGCAGTTGGAATCGGTCCTGGATTATCGCAAGAGGCAGTCGAAACATGGGTGGACCATCTACTTGAGAGTGATGTGCCGGTTGTATTAGATGCTGCAGCTCTAGTAAAAGAAAGTTATCCAGAACGAACCGCACCAATCATCGTCACACCGCATATCGGTGAATTCGCCCGGATGACGAACCAGAGTGTCGCAAGTATTCAAGATGATCTTTTTGGTCAGGCAACTGACTATGCCATCTTGCATCAAGTGACTGTCGTCTTGAAGTCCCATGTCATCTTAATCGCGAAACCGGATGGAGGCGGATTCGTCATCTCTGGTGCATCAAGTGGTCTCGCCAAAGGAGGAAGTGGGGATACTCTGTTTGGCATATTAACCAGCCTTCTTGCACAACATCCAACAGGCGACATCGAAAGAACATTAGCGCAAGGAGCAGAGTGGTATGCACGTGCTTCTCGGCAAGTTGAACGACGCTTACATCCGAGTAGCTTGCTAGCAACGGATGTCATCGAGGAGTTAGGTAGAGTCGAACTATAAAAACATCAATTTGAAAGAAAGTCTTCCACGATACGTATGAGGGAAGACTTTTCTTTTTAGGAAGGAATTGACACATTCCATTTAACAGGAGTATCATCAAGCGATGTCGAAACCTTTATACGGAAAATCTGACAGAAAGGAGGGGGAAAAGCATGGAGGATATCGTTCGGAAACAACAATGGTGGATCGGGAATTTTGCCTTATTCATGATGTTCGTTGGAGCTTTGATCATTTATACGACGACAGAAGAGACAATTAAGAATGCGTATTTGAGTCGTTCTGTCATCATTTCATTTTTAATCGTCATGGGTCTATTTATTTTTTATATTAGCCGTCGCAAGATGGGAATCGTTTTGCAAACGCACTTATTGTCCTTGATGTTGCTCGTCGTTCCGATTACATCGATTAGCTTTTTACCTTACGCGGCAGTTACCGTTTGGGCAAGTTGCTTTTTGTTTTTGATGATCGCTTTAATCTCGTATCAACGCATCATGATGTGGTACGCCATCATGGTTGCTGTCGCAACTAGTTTGTATGTCATGTGGAATGCCGATACCGTGACGGTAGAAATTGATCCGACGGACCATTATGGACGGATTGGCATGATTGTGATTAGCGTATCGATTGCGCTTGTCATCAATCACTTGCATATCCGTAATTTAAATCGGTTAAATGACCTTGCGATACAATTACACGATACAGCGCGACGTGATGAGGAAACAGGTGTCTTGAATCGCCAAGGGTTAAACGAAATTGATTTTCCAAGACCCGAACAACAGCTCATTTTCGTCGGAATTCATTTAGAAAACTACTATGAGTTGGCGCGGTATTTCGGAGAAGATATTCAGTCACAAGTACTACGTGCCTGTATCGAGCGACTCAAGAGACAACTACCTCCTTACCAAGCGTTTGCTCGGATTGAAGCAGGAACATTATTGATCGTCATGGAAAAGCCGGACGAGGTGGCATGTAAGGAAGCGATGGAAGAATTGAGTCAAGCAATCTCCGTACCATACGAAATCGAGGGGCATCATGTCTACGTCAACATATCCATCGTCATCGATAATGGAGAAGGGGCAACGGACAATCGGAAGCGTCGGGTACAGCAGTTATTGACTGCGTTACAAGAAGCCGCGCAACAAAATGAACGTGTGATGTGCATTGACCAAGCCTGGCGTAAGGATCAAGAATTGCGAGTCAAAGCAGCACAATCGCTAGCGCAGGCTAATATTGAAACGGATTTTCATCTCGTCTATCAATTGCAGTATGATGTCCAATCAGAGCAATTCATTGGTCTTGAGGCATTGGTTCGATGGAAGACCCCATTGCAGGGAGCTGATCGACCATCCGTGTTCATTCCGATTGCTGAAAAAAGTGACTTGATCATTCGTTTAGGAGAGTGGATCTTTGAGGAAGGGTGTAAGACGCGTAAAGCATTAATTGGTCTGGTTCCGGATGAGTTTACGCTGTCGGTCAACGTATCACCACGCCAGTTGACGAGTGAGGCATTCATGCCATTCATTGAACGAACACTACTCAAGTATGCATTAAAGCCGCAACAAATTAAGATCGAGATCACAGAAAGTCAGTCGCTTGATTTTGAGAGTCAGTCGATTCATCGAGCGCTTAAGCGTATCAAAACGCTCGATTTCCCGGTTTCGCTTGATGATTTCGGAACCGGACATGCCTCATATCACGTCCTAGAACGCTTATTGCCATTACGTCAATTAAAGATTCCGAAGCAATTCATCGAACAAATCGGCGAATCGGAGAAACGACAATCCATCCTCGAGTCAATTTTCCAATTGAGTCAATCGATGCATGTCGAATGTATCGTTGAGGGCGTAGAGACAGGAGAAGAAGTACGTATTGCCAAGGAAATCGGCATTCATCTATTCCAAGGTTATTTCTTTGCTAAACCGGTACCACTTGAAGAAATCATATGTCTCCTGCAAAAAACAAATGAAGGAACGGTCCGTTGACCAACAAAAGCCACTTCAGTCCGAATCGCTCGGAGGAGAAGTGGCTTTTTAGTATTCATTCCGATCGATACAGGCGATACTGATTTCGTCCTTGCGCTTTGGCTTCGTATAAAGCGCTATCCGCTTGCTTAAATACTGTTTCAGTTGGTTGTTGATGAGCGTAAGCAATACCTGCAGACACCGTAATGAATACGGCATGATCTTGCATGACGAATGTTGTTTGCTGAACGGCTGTTACGATTGTTTCAGCTAGGACGACAGGATGATGCAGTTCAATGTCTGGAACGATGACGATGAATTCTTCACCACCATATCGACCGACCGTAACCGGTGCCGGACAATGCTCGTTCAATAAGATCGAAAAGTGGCGCAAGACAGCGTCTCCGACAGCATAACCGTGTGTATCGTTTATATTCTTAAAGTGATCCAAATCAAACAAGATAACGCCCCAAGAATCTTTACTTTTTTCGAGCGCCGTGACTTTTTCTAAAATGACATGGCGATTCGCGAGGCGCGTCAATTGATCGGTCGAAGCAAGGTAGGATTGATAAGAATAAAGAACAAAATGCTGCTGAAGAAGTGAAGACAAACGATAAAACAAAAAGGCTCCACCAATCGTTAAAATGAAATATGGAATATAAATCGTTCCCCAGGCATCCGCTGGAGAGTTACTCATAATCAATCGCGAGAGTACGAGTAGGGAACCGACCGTGACGATGGCAGAAAAGAAGTAACCTTGCCGTTTGATGAATCGACGACAAATAAAAGAAAGTACTAGAAATCCAAGTAGTGTGATGACAGAACTAAACAGAGCGCTTAGTGAATCTCCACTATCAATCACGAATCGATAAATCAAGAGCATCAGCCCTGTTACGGCAATACTGATATTACCACCGAACAAGGCAGACAAAGCGAGAGGTAATAACCGTAAATCAATCAATGCTCCATTCAAGTCGATTGCATGATGCATAAGTAGAATGCCAGTTATACCATTGGACAGTCCGAAATAGAGACGAGTAGACATTTTAGAGTCAGGTTGAATTGGCAAACGATCACGAAGTAAGTAAAAGGTGAACGTAGAAACGAAAAAAATAATACAAATATTCATAAAAAAGATATTCACTGTTGCAAGCATCATGAAGCCCTTCCTATATCAAAGTTTCAATCCTATAGTCATTGTACGATATCAAGTCATGTAATGACATAAAAATGGAAAAAACAGCCTAATCGGCTGTTTTAACGAATCGGTGCAAATTTTTGAATCTCTTGAACGGCCTCATTCCATGAAGCGACACGAATGACATTATTCGGTACGGCTTTACGGTTATAAGGTGCGTCGAACAAGATGACAGGAATAGATGTGTCTTCTGCGATCTGCACAGCATTCTCTAATCGGTCTTCCATGAATAAATCGAGTGATAAATCACGGACGACTTGTACTTTGTCGTGTGATCCCGTCATGATCAAGGAATCAAGAGGAAGTTCGTGTTGTTTGATCCACTCTTCTGTTACGGGACGAACGAGCTCCGATCGTGCTGTCACGTAATGGAGATCATATTGCTTCCGCAAATTCCATAAGTGGTGGCGGACGTGTTCTTGAGGAATAGATTCACGATAGATCCCGGTCTCATGACCAGAGTTCACCATGTAGTCCCAAAATTCGATTTGATTCATATTGGTATACGTATGCAATTCATACTCGGACGCCTGGTCGAAGTCGATCGACGTTCCGAGATATTTATTCATGTAAGTGAAGCAAGAGGATGGATGTGTGATCGTTCCATCGATGTCGATTCCAATTTTCATTTACAGTCACCCACGTTCTAAAAATTTTTCTTCACTTAGTATAACATAGTCGAAATCGAGATACGAAAAAAGACTCCTCGCGAGGGAGGAGTCTTTAACTTATGCGTGGTTCGCTTTTTCGGCTTCTTTTTCAGCCTGTTTTTCGAGAACGATCGCATCAATCTCTTTCTTCAATTCTTCGACCATCGTTGCTTCCGGTACTTTACGGATGATTTCTCCGTGACGGAACAACAATCCTTCGTTGCGTGCACCAGCGATACCGATATCAGCTTCACGTGCTTCACCAGGGCCGTTGACCGCACATCCGAGAACCGCGACTTTGATGTTCGCTTGGATGTTTTCGATATAGTCTTCGATTTCTGCGGCAATCGACATCAAATCGATTTCGATCCGACCACATGTAGGACATGAGATCAATGTCGCCGCGTTCGCCGCGAGACCGAATGACTTCAAGACTTCTTTTGCAACCTTTACTTCTTCGACAGGGTCCGCTGAGAGAGATACACGAACTGTGTTTCCGATTCCGCGTGACAAAATCGCGCCAAGTCCAGCTGCTGATTTTAATGAACCAGAACGAAGTGGACCGGATTCCGTAATCCCGACGTGAAGTGGGTAGTCGAACGATTCAGAAGCGAGTTGATACGCTTCAAGCGCCAACTGTACGTCTGATGCTTTAAGCGAGACGATGATGTCATGGAAGTCAAGGTCTTCGAGGATCTTAATATGGTGCAAAGCACTTTCGACCATACCACGAGCAGTTGGATAGCCATATTTTTCAAGAATATGCTTTTCAAGTGAACCAGCGTTTACCCCAATACGAATTGGGATGTTTTTCGCTTTTGCTGCTGTCACGACGGCTTCGACCTTTTCGCGACGACCGATGTTACCCGGGTTGATCCGGATTTTATCGACGCCAGCTTCGATTGCCATAAGCGCAAGTTTATAGTTGAAGTGGATGTCTACGACAAGCGGAATGTTGATTCGGCTTTTGATTTCTGCAAGTGCGAGCGCATCACGTTCTTCCGGACAAGCGACGCGGACGATTTGGCAACCAGCTTCTTCAAGACGTAGAATTTCAGCGACTGTCGCTTCGACGTCGTGTGTTTTAGTTGTCGTCATACTTTGGATGATGACTTCATTATTTCCACCAATGACAAGGTCCCCTACACGAACGGGACGAGTCTTAGAGCGATGGACCATTTTCGGCATATCGAAAATCTCCTTTTGTGGCATACCGCCATATTGTTTATGTTTACCTTTTCTATCATATCGAACTATTCCCTAAAAATCGAGAAACAAGAACGAAAATTGAACATTTACAATTGTTTAATGAAAGAAGGGCGTCCGTCAATCCGTCGGACGCCTGATTTTAATACTCATTGGGGTTTACGTGAAGCGCGTGGCTTTGAGGAACGGGCAATCCATAATGGCACTAATGTGTAGACGAAGTGTCCAATTACGAGCACCCCGATTCCGAAGCGAGGATAATCGAGTTGGTATAGAAGCATACCAAGTGGGAAGGACCAGAGATTCGTTGCAACCGTATAAGGAAACGTTTGGCGATATGCCCACGGACGGGGAAGTAACAATCGAACGAATCCCTTCGTTAGATACGCCATGAACAACACGTAAAGTAATACAGCAATTGCGATAAAGATGAAATGAAGGATGAACCAAGCAACGATCGGGATGCTTTTTTGTAAAAAGAAGGAATCAATGATCGTCGTCCAAAGCGAAATCCAAGCTAATCCACAAAAATAAAGGGAAACATCTGCCAAACGAAGACGTAAAAACAGACGATTTGGAATTAAGGAAGTTTGTAAGTAATTAATCAGTTGACGTAAAAATGACAAGTGAATCACTCTTTCTACTGTTTTAAAACAGGTTTTAATTGTTTAATTTTGATTGGTAATAAAGGGTTTATGTGTAATGGTACAGATTAATAAAACCTTAACAAACGGATGTCGCAAAAACTATTTACAAGTTCACCGGACCTTTACATAATGGGGAAGTTGAGAAAATAAACTTTACAAACACATCAATCCACATGAAATAAAGGAGCTGGCAAGATGAACTATGATTTGCAGGAAATGATTTTCACCTTCATCGGTGGACTCGGGATTTTCCTATTCGGTATTAAGTATATGGGAGATGGGCTCCAAAAAACAGCAGGAGACCGATTACGTTATATCCTTGATAAATATACGACAAATCCATTGTTAGGTATCCTAGCAGGTATCGTCGTCACGATTTTGATACAGTCGTCGTCAGGGACGACCGTCATCGTTGTCGGACTCGTTAGTGCAGGTCTGATGAATTTACGACAGGCGATCGGAGTCGTCATGGGGGCTAACATCGGAACAACGATTACGGCTTTCATCATCGGCTTTAACGTCAAGGAAGCTGCGCTTCCAGCAATCGCAATTGGTGCTTTCTTGATCTTCTTCTTCAATAAAGAACGGGTTCAATACATCGGACAGATTTTCTTTGGCTTTGGTGCATTGTTCTATGGTCTCACTTTGATGGGCGACGGAATGGCTCCGCTTGAATCAAGCGTCTGGTTCCGTGAGTTGACGGTATCGATGTCGGATAACCCATTGCTGGGTGTCTTCGTCGGAACAATCTTTACTGTTCTTGTTCAGTCGTCGTCAGCAACGATCGGTATCTTACAAGAGTTGTACGCTGGTGGCATGATCGATATCAAAGCAGCTCTTCCGGTCTTGTTCGGTGATAACATCGGAACGACGATCACAGCAGTACTCGCAGCACTTGGTGCGTCGATTGCAGCTAAACGAACAGCAGCAGCACACGTCATCTTCAATATCATCGGAACAGTATTGTTCCTGATTGCATTACCAATCTTCTCAAGCTTCATCACATGGATCACAGGCACGCTTGAATTAGGTCCGAAAATGCAAATCGCCTTTGCACACGGAACATTCAACGTCGTCAATACGTTGATTCAATGTTGGTTCATTGCGCAAATCGCATGGCTTGTACAAAAAATCGTACCGGGTACGGATACGACGATTGATTCAAAACCGCGTCATCTCGATCAAAATATCTTGAACCAATCTTCGGCACTCGCATTAAACCAAGCGAAGCTTGAAGTGTTACGAATGGGTGAATTCTCAAAAGATGCGCTTGCAAAAGCACACCGTTACACGCAATCGCATGATAAAAAGGATGTATCAGAATCAGAACAGATCGAATATGCGATTAATCATTTAAATACAGAAGTCACAAGTTATCTCGTTAAAGTAGCGGCACATGATTTATCAGAGCGTGAATCAAATGAACACTCGTTACTGATGCATGCCGTCAATGACTTTGAACGAATTGGTGACCACGTCGAAAACATCGTCGAATTGGTCGATTTCCAAATCGTCAACCGGATTCAGTTCACATCATCAGCGAAACAAGAGCTTGATGATATGTATGCCTTGACGCAAGAAATCGTCGACTGTGCCGTTCGCGCCGTCGAAGAGGACGATGTTACACGAGCTCGCAAAGTTCTAGAACTCGAAGGTAAACTTGATGCACTCGAACGTTCATTCCGTAAACACCATGTCCTTCGTGTTAACGCTGGCGAATGTACGGGCCAAGCAGGGATGATCTTCGTCGATCTCTTGTCGAACCTCGAACGAATTGGCGATCATGCTGTAAACATCACGGATCTCGTCCTTGAACAGCGGACGGCATTAACGAACTAAGCGAAATACGATTTGTCTATGTCAGCTGATTTCAAAAAATGAAATCAGCTGTTTATTTTTTTGAAATAGCATATTGACAAGTTTCGCCACATCTCGTAATCTAGTAAGAGTAAAGCAACATACATCATGGCGGTGTAGCTCAGCTGGCTAGAGCGTACGGTTCATACCCGTGAGGTCGTGGGTTCGACTCCCTCCGCCGCTACTATTACTTAAGGACCCTTAGCTCAGCTGGTTAGAGCTGACGGCTCATAACCGTCCGGTCGCAGGTTCGAGCCCTGCAGGGTCCATTCAGTAGAACGCACCTCGTTGAAAAACGAGGTGCGTTTATTTTTGTTCCTCCGGGGAATAGTAAAGATATTGTAATAATATTCATACTATAGTAACTAAGGGAGAGCGAAGAGAGATGGAACGTAACCATACGATGATGCAGTTTTTTGAGTGGCATGTAGAGAATGATGGGAAGCACTGGCAACGCTTGAAAGAGCGGGCGCCTGAATTACGTGCTGCCGGCATCACGTCCGTGTGGATTCCACCGGCGTCAAAAGGTCAATCAGATGAAGATACAGGATATGGAATTTATGACGTATATGATTTAGGCGAATTTGATCAAAAAGGAACGGTCCGTACGAAATACGGTACAAAGGATGAACTCGTCGAAGCGATTCAAGTCGCTCGTGAGAATGACATCGCCATTTATGCGGATGTTGTCATGAACCATAAAGCAGCAGCCGATGAACTTGAGACAATCAATGTCGTTGAGGTCCATCCAGAAGACCGTTCGAAAGAAATTTCAGAAGAATTCGAAATCGAAGCATGGACGAAATTTACGTTCCCTGGTCGAAACGGAAAATATTCGGATTTTGTCTGGACACATGAATTCTTTAATGGAACGGATTTCGATGCTCGTGAAGAAAAAACCGGTGTCTTCAAGATATCCGGTAAAAATAAAGACTGGAACGATCAAGTCGATGACGAATTCGGAAACTATGATTATTTGATGTTCGCGAACATCGATTATAACCATCCGGAAGTACGTGAAGAGATGATCCGCTGGGGGCATTGGTTCCAAGAGACGATTGACTGCCAAGGATTCCGACTCGACGCAATCAAACATATCAATTATGAATTCGTTCATGAATTTGCAAAATCGATGATCGAGAAAAATGATGGCGATTTCTATATGGTCGGGGAGTTCTGGAAATCAGATCTCGATGATTGCCGTCATTTCCTTGATAGCGTTGATTACACGATCGATTTGTTCGACGTTCCCCTTCATTATAAATTCCATGAAGCTTCGAACCAGGGACAAGAGTTTGATTTAACAACGTTGTTTACAGATACGCTCGTCGAATCACACCCGACGAATGCTGTCACGTTCGTCGATAATCATGATTCACAACCAGGTGAATCACTCGAATCATGGGTAGATGACTGGTTCAAACAGCATGCGTATGCATCGATCTTACTTCGTAAAGACGGTTATCCATGTGTCTTCTACGGTGACTATTATGGAGTGCAAGGACCTCATCCTGTAGAGGGTAAAAAAGAAATGATTGATGCTTTACTGTATGCACGTTATCACAAAGCATATGGTGACCAAGAAGATTATCTCGATGATCCGCATTGCGTCGGTTGGGTTCGTCGAGGCGTAGAAGAAATCGAGAACTCTGGCTGTGCTGTCTTATTGTCGAATGCTGACATGTGCGAGAAGCGCATGTTCGTTGGTGAAGAGCGCGCGGGACAAGAGTGGTTCGATTATACGAACCACCAAGATCACCCAGTTGTGATCGACGATGAAGGATTCGGTGTCTTCCCAGTTCCAGGTGGAGGTGTCTCTGTTTTTGCTCCACGAGAAGTCGAGTAAATCCGAGGGTCTTGACTTGCGTCAACACAGGTTCTTTTGCTAGTCTTAAAGGGTATTGAAGTTTTCGAAAATAGCACAAAGGGGGACATGAACATGTCAAAATTTGAATTACCAGAACTCGGCTACGCTTATGATGCGCTTGAGCCACATATCGATGCTCGTACGATGGAGATTCACCACACGAAACACCACAACACGTATGTCACGAACGTGAATGCGGCGCTTGAGGGTACAGAACATGAAGGAAAGTCACTTGAAGAACTTCTTCAAAACTTGGATGCTCTCCCAGCAAACATTCAAACTGCAGTCCGTAACAACGGTGGCGGTCACTGGAACCACTCATTCTTCTGGAAACTGCTGAAGAAGAACGATGGAGCTGCTCCAACAGGGGAACTCGCGACAGCAATCGATGAATCATTCGGATCATTTGATGCATTCAAAGATGCGTTCGCGAAAGCAGCAACAACTCGTTTTGGTTCAGGTTGGGCTTGGTTAATCGTTGATGGTGGGAAATTGGCGGTCGTTTCGACACCAAACCAAGATACACCAGTCATGGAAGGCAAAACACCAATCCTCGGTCTTGATGTTTGGGAACATGCATACTATCTCAACTATCAAAACCGTCGTCCTGATTACATCAATGCGTTCTTCAACGTCGTTGATTGGGATCACGTAGCGAAGCTTTACGCTGACGCGAAGTAACGTGAAAATGAGCGTATCGTTCAATTGTGAACGATACGCTTTTTTTAATGCGGAAAATGATGGGATAGGTTGTTATGGAAAGTTTCCTTCTATATAATGAAACAAGATGACTTTTGAACGATAGGGGAGTACGCCATGGCTAAACGAATCACCGTACGAGGAAGACGGCGTAATCATCTGCCGCTTCGTCTGAATTTAATGTTCTTCGTCGTTTTTTTATTGTTTGCGATTTTGATTTTCCGTTTAGGAGTCGTGCAAATCGTCAATGGTGAGAAAATTTCGCGGGAAGTTCAAAAAACAGAAATGATCGCATCAAAATATGAAGTGCCACGCGGAAAGATTTATGACCGGGATGGTCGTCTTTTGGTTGATACGATTTCTAAATACTCCATCGTCTACCGTCGAGCACAAACGACGAAAGTCGATGAACGCATTGAGATTGCACAGCGCCTTGCGGCAATCATTGATTTGCCTAAAAAAGATTGGAAAGTCACAGAACGTGATATTAAGGACTTCTGGATCGCGACAAACACGAAAGAGTCTGATCGTCGTTATCAAGAAGCCGTCAAACAGAAATATCCTTCAGCAGAAGCACAAAGTAAACTATCAATCGCAGAACAGGATCAAATCCGATTAGATGCGATTACGAAAGACGATATCGATTATGACGATCAAACGATGGAAGTCATTGCGATCAAACACAACATGGAAGTCGGATATGCGCTTGATCCACAACTCGTCAAACTCGGTGCTTCTGCAAAAGAGATGGCGATCATCGATGAAAATCTAGAAGATTTAAAAGGTGTATCGGTGGAACCGTTCTATGAGCGTTCTTATCCATATGAAGGAACACTTCGAAACATCTTTGGGAAGTACTCGAAGATTCCAGCAGAACAACAAGCGGAGTTCAAAGCAAAAGGTTACAGCTTGAATGACCGTGTCGGAACATCATTCCTTGAACAACAGTATGAGGATCTTCTGCGCGGGAAACCCGCGTACGATGTGTATGAGACGTTCAATGGAGAGCCGGTCGGTGATCCAAAACGCGAAGAAGGCGAGTCCGGTAAAGATCTCGTTCTGACCGTGGATGCAGAGTACAACAAACAAGTCGACCAAATCATGCAACAAGCGATTAAAATGGGGCGTGGCATGGGTAGTCGTTATCTAAAAGAAGGTTACGCCGTCGTCATGAACCCACAGACTGGTGAGATTCTTGCGATGTCTGGTCAAAAGTTGGATCCATCAACCGGTAAGTTCTCAGATGTCGCAATCAATAACGTGTTGACATCCCTTCAGATTGGTTCGACGATCAAAGGTGCAACAGTTGCGATGGGACTCGAAGAGGGTGTCATCCGTCAAAACGAAGTCATCAATGATGCGCCGATTACAATCGGGGGTACAAAAAAAGCATCGTACGTCAACATGGGAGCAATCACGGATTTGACGGCACTTGAGCGTTCATCAAACGTTTATATGTTCAACATTGCGATGCGGATGGCGAAGTATCCAAGTAACGGTATTGCCGGAGCAAGTGTAGACGGAGCAGCTGCGATCATGCAGAATTACTATAGTCAGTTCGGGCTTGGAGTGACAACGGGTGTTGATTTACCGTACGAAGCAAAAGGTGTTCAAGGGACACCTGACCGTGTCACGCTACTCATGGACCGAGTCATCGGACAGTATGATGCCTTTACACCGCTACAAGTCGCACAGTATATTTCAACGCTTGCCAACGGTGGTTATCGTGTTCAGCCGCACTTCTTAAAAGAAGTGCTCGCGTCGAATTCGATTGAAAAAGGGACAAAACAAGTTGATTATAGCTTCAAGACGAATTACCTGAATCGGATTGAAGTCAGTCAAGATAACATTGATCATGTTCGAGAAGGATTGCATCGTGTTGTCAAGGGAGAGCGTGGTACAGCAAAAATCATCGCACAAACTGGTATTGATGCAGCTGCTAAAACAGGTACAGCGCAGGTCAGTGTCTATGGTGACGATGGAATCGCCTTACGTGACGGAAGCGGTCAACCGGTTCGTTCATTGAACTCGAACCTCGTTGGCTGGGCGCCGTATGATAATCCAGAGATGGCGTGGGCCGTGTTCCTTCCTTATATGGAACAAGAAACCGTCAACTCGAAAATTGGTCACGATCTTGTCAAAGCGTACTTTAATGTCAAAGATATCCCGTGGCAAACTAAGCCAAATTAACTAGATGGAAAACGAGAGTGAGCAATCACTCTCGTTTTTTTGTTTGCATTGACCTTTTTTTCTAATGGATTTCGAATTGTAAACACTAAAAAACACGCCTTTACAATTCTTTTACGTTGGATTCATTTCGTTTTAATAGTTCATCCGTAGTATAAGTCTTGTAAGGAAAACGGATAAAAAGTCGTAGCATCGTCAGCGACATACTTTCGAGGAGGAAAATTAATCATGTCTTGGATGAAAAAAACAGCACTCATCACAACGGTAGCATCAATCGCAGTAGTGGGGGCAGCATGTGGTAACGATAAAGGCGGTTCTGCTAGTTCATCTGATTTAAAAGGAAAAATCGCAATCGACGGTTCTTCTACTGTCTTCCCGATCATGGAAGCTGTCGGTGAAGAATATTCGATGGAACAACCTGACGTAGATGTCACAGTCGGTGTCTCTGGTACAGGTGGCGGATTCAAACGCTTCGTCGTTGGGGAAACAGATCTTTCAAACGCGTCGCGTGAAATTAAAGAAGAAGAAGAAGCTGAAGCGAAAAAGAACAACATTGAATTCACAAAAATGGCACTCGCATATGACGGTTTGACTGTCGCAGTCAGCAAAGAAAATACATGGGTAAAAGAACTCTCAATGGAGCAACTCGAGAAAATCTGGCTCGATCCGAACATCAAGACTTGGAAAGATGTCGATTCTTCTTATCCGGCTGAACCATTGAAATTCTTCAGCCCAGGTAAAGACTCAGGAACATTCGACTTCTTCTCTGAGGAAGTACTTGAGAAAAAAGATATGCGTAAAGATGTTCAATTATCAGAAGACGATAACGTTCTCGTCAAAGGTGTTGAAGGAACGAAAGGCGCAATCGGATACTTCGGATATGCGTACTACGCAGAGAATAAAGATAAGTTGAAGGAAGTACCACTTTCTGCTGAAGGCAAAGATGCAGTTGATCCAACACCAGAAACGATCAAAGATTTTTCTTATCCACTGTCACGTGAAATCTACACGTACATCAATAACAAATCGATGAAAGACAAAAAACAAGTCGCTGATTTCGTTCAGTTCACGAACGAAAACGCTGGTGATCTTGCTGAAGAAGTTGGATATATCAAAATGCCGCAAGATCGTTACGATGAAAACGCAAAAGCAATTGAAGATGCAATGAAATAAATCATCGAGTCATGAGGATGGCCCAACCGGGGAAGTCTGTACCGGTTGGGTCCCGTTCTCATGTCAAGAAGGAGTAGGGAGTGAAGAAGGATGAGTTCACCACAAAATAAATCGGTTCGCGAGCTGATTCAACAGAACCGACAGCAAAAATATAGTATGAAAAACGTCATGGAACGCGTCATGCCGATCGTGTTATTCCTTTGTGCGTTTGTCTCGGTCGTTACGACCATCGGCATCATTCTCACGTTAGTCATTGAAACAGAACACTTCTTCGAAGTCGTTCCGTTCAAGGAATTCTTCGGCAGTACGAGCTGGTATCCACTCAACTCACAACCAGAGTATGGAATTTGGCCACTTGTCGTCGGTACGCTTGAGATTACCGTGATTGCGATGCTAGTTGCCGTGCCGATCGGTCTCACATCAGCGATTTATTTAAGTGAGTACGCGTCAGACCGCGCACGCCGTATCTTAAAACCAATTCTTGAAGTGTTAGCAGGTGTTCCAACGATCGTCTTCGGATTCTTCGCATTGACGTTCGTTACACCATTGCTTGTCAAGTTGATTCCAGGTATTCAAATTTACAATGCGCTCAGTCCGGGGATCGTCGTCGGGATCATGATCATTCCAATGATTGCTTCGATTTCTGAGGATGCGATGAGCTCTGTTCCGAAAAAAATTCGTGATGGTGCGCTTGCACTCGGTTCGACTCGTCTTGAAGTTGCATTGAAAGTCGTTGTTCCAGCTGCATTATCAGGTATTATTGCATCGATCGTACTCGGTATGTCACGTGCAATCGGGGAGACGATGATCGTAACAATCGCTGGTGGTTCGAATCCGACAGCTGCGATCGATCCACTCGAGCCAGTCCAAACGATGACAGCGTATATCGTTCAGGTCGCCTTAGGTGATGCTGGATTTGGAACTGTCGAATATTACAGTATCTATGCGGTTGGTACACTCTTGTTCGTCTTCACATTAGTGATGAACTTACTTGCGAACTGGATCACACGCCGCTTCAGAGAGGAGTACTAAGATGGCCTTACCAGAAAAGCAACCTGTCTCGAAAAAATTCATTGATCCGGTCGCGGTGAAGAAATCGATTAGCCAGCGACTCGTCGTCAACAACGTCACAAAAGTCATTTTCCTTGCTGGACTGTTCTTTGGTCTCGTCGTCTTAGGTATTCTTCTGTTCGGCGTCATCCGTGACGGTGCTTCATGGTTATCACTTGAGTTTCTGCAAAATGCACCATCACGCCGTTCGGAACGTGCTGGGATTTATCCAGCTTTAATGGGATCGATCTTCTTGATGCTTTTGATCATCCCAATGATTTTCATCATTGGTGTCGGAGCAGCGATTTATCTAGAAGAGTATGCGAAAAAGAGTCGGATGACTTCATTCATCGAAGTCAACATCTCAAACCTTGCAGGTGTACCATCGATCGTCTTCGGTTTACTTGGTTTGACGTTCTTCGTACGTAACATGGGCTTCGGTTCAACATTGATTGCAGGAGCATTGACACTAGCATTGATGAGTCTTCCGGTCGTCATCGTCTCGTCTCAAGAGGCAATCCGTGCCGTTCCACAAGCAATGCGTCATGCATCACTTGCACTCGGTGCGTCAAAATGGCAAACGACGTTCAAAGTCGTTCTTCCGGCATCATTACCGGGTGTCATTACTGGGATCATCTTGGCTGTATCCCGAGCAATTGGTGAAACAGCACCACTTATCATGGTCGGAGCTGCGATTTTCATCGCTCGTGCGCCAGAAAGTATTTTCTCGGAGTTCACAGCATTACCGATTCAAATCTACAACTGGACAAGTCGTCCACAAGCGGACTTCCAAGGACTTGCAGCGGCAGGCATCATCGTCTTAATGGTTATCCTCTTGACGATGAATTCACTTGCAATCTGGATTCGGAACCGATTCTCAAAACGCTATTAATCGAACGAGATAGATAGAAGGGATTTCTTTTAAGGAGGAAGACAGATGATGGATACGAAGCTGAATGCGAAATCAGTCGTTACAGAAGGGACAGAGCGTATGAACCAACCAGTAGCAGCACGTGAGAGCGTCTATAACGTCAAAGACTTAAACTTATGGTACGGTGACGATCATGCGCTGAAAGATGTCAATCTCGATATTAAGAAAAATGAAGTCACGGCAATCATTGGACCGTCTGGTTGCGGGAAATCGACATTCATCAAAACATTGAATCGAATGGTCGAACTCGTTCCGATCGTACGGACGAATGGTGCAATCGAGTATCACGGCCGTAATATCTTTGATAAAGAATACGGTGTCGAAGAATTACGGACATCGGTCGGAATGGTCTTCCAGCAACCGAACCCATTCCCAAAATCAATTTATGACAACATCGCTTATGGTCCCCGTGTCCATGGCGTCAAAAACAAAAAAATCCTCGACGAGATCGTTGAACGCAGTTTACGCCGTGCAGCGATCTGGGATGAAGTCAAAGATCGCTTGAACGAAAATGCCTATGGTCTTTCTGGTGGTCAGCAACAACGTCTTTGTATCGCGCGTTGCCTTGCAATCGAGCCAGATGTCATCTTGATGGATGAGCCGACATCGGCACTTGACCCGATTTCTACATTAAAAGTAGAAGAACTCGTCCAAGAGTTAAAATCAGACTACTCGATCATCATCGTGACACACAACATGCAACAGGCGGCACGTGTTTCGGATAAAACAGCGTTCTTCTTGAATGGTGAAGTCGTCGAGTTCGATCAAACAGACCGGATCTTTGGCAATCCGAGTGACAAGCGGACGGAAGATTACATTTCAGGACGATTCGGATAAGAAGGGGAGACGAGACGAATGGCAGCGAACCGTACGATTTTTGGAGAAAATCTTGCAATACTCGATCAAAAGGTTTTTTTACTGGCTCGTAAGACGATGCAACAGATCGCAACGACGGCAGAAGCACTCGAAAAATATGATCAAGACATCGCGCGGAGTGTCATCGAAAACGATAATGAACTCGATGATCTTGAGCTTGAAATCAACGATGATGCGATCCTATTAATCGCGAAGCAACAACCCGTTGCGACAGATTTAAGACGAATCATCACGGCGATGAAAATTTCGTCGGATCTCGAACGGATTGCCGATTATGCGGGGAATATCTCAAAAGCGGTTCTTCGTGTCGAAACATTCCCGTATGTCATCGATATCTCTTTGTTGAAGGAAGCATTCGAGACATTACTGGATATGACGGAAACTGCAATCGTCGCCTATCGTGACGGAGATGTCGAGAAAGCAAAAGCCTTGTCTGATCTCGATAACGTCATTGATGAGACGACATATAAGGCACTTCGTCAGTACATGCGTCATATGTCGCTTCAGCCGATCGTCGTCGATGAAGTCATGCAATTCACGAATATTTGTCGCTATATCGAGCGGATGGGTGATCACTTGACGAACGTCGGGGAGCATCTGATCTATCTCGAAAAAGGAAAACATTATGATTTAAACGGATGAATCAAGTAGGCAGGAGGAATTTCCTCTGCCTACTTTTTTTGTAAAGGGATTCGAAACACGTTTGTAGAATAGGAAAGAAGTGAATAATGACAGAGAGGTGATTGGGAATGCTTGAGCAAATCATTAAAATGAAAGAACAAGGGCTGACAACAAAACAAATCGCAGCTCAATTGGATACGACTGAAGGTAAAATCAAATATGCTTGGACTAAATATCGTAAATCGTTAACAGAACAACCTTCTGCAGCAGCGCCGAAAGTAAAATCAAAAACGGTCAAGCAGACGAAAAAGTCGACTGCACCGGTTTTAGACGTCGTACCGTCTGTGCACTTGGTACCTTCGCTAGAACGCGACGCGTTTGGAATGGCGACGCATTACGAGGATGACATCCTCCACGCCATCGTTCAGTCACCGACAGCGTTATACGTCTACTGGGAATTATCTGAACTGTCGAAACAGTTGCTTGAGACGCACTATCACACGACGTTTGATTCGTTCCGTAAAGAATTACGCATCATTGATGTCACGCTTGTTGAATACGAACAAGGACAAGCGAACCGAACGTATCAGTTTGAACTACCGGAAATGACGAACGCTTGGTTCGTACGACCGGTAACCCCGAATACTACATACATCATTGAATGGGGCATTCAAACAATCGACGGGGACTTTGTTCCAGTACTGCGTTCAAAACCAGTCGAAACGCCACGTGATGAACCAGTCACGGACGGACGGTTCGCGGAAGTCGTGCAACATTGGCAATACGGAGAGGTCGAACAACCGGAATGGGTCGAAGTATTACGTCCGTATTCCTATTTCGATCGCGTCCGATAATGGAATTAGAGAGAGGGAAAGGAAGAGAAGCTATGCGAAAAGGATATTTTTCACTCGTCTTACATGCACATTTACCATATATCCGTCATGAAGAGGCACATCGCTTAGAAGAACGGTGGATGTATGAAGCGATTTCAGAAACTTACATCCCGTTGCTTTGGGAAGTCGATCGTTTGTCACGTCCGCTCGGATGGACGGTCAGCATTTCACCACCCGTCATCGAGATGCTTGCCGACCCATTGATTCAAGAGCGTTATATTGAGCATATCGAGGATACGTTACGATTGATCAATCAAGAACTAGAGCGAGAGCTCGATCAAAAGGAACGAGATGCGCTTCTATTCTATCAAGACCGCTATCAAGATTTATTAAATACGTTCCTTCACTGGGAAAAGGATTTGAACCGGGCATTCCGTCATTACAAGGAGCAAGGGTATCTCGATTTGATTACGTGTACGGCGACACACGGTTTCAGTCCGCACATGTTGTCTGAACAAGCGGCACGTTCTGAAATTCAAACGGGATTGAACTGTTTCGAACGTCATTACGGATTCCGTCCGTCAGGTCTTTGGATGCCAGAATGTGCGTATACGCCAGGACTTGACCGTATTTTGTACGAAGAGGGCATTCGTTATACATTTGTCGACGAACATTCAATTTTAAACGCGGATCCGTCACCGCAACACGGAATCGGAGCACCTGTTTATTCGCCACACGGTGTGGCACTCTTCCCGCGTGATCAAATCATTTCCGGGAAGATTTGGAGCTCTGTCATCGGATACCCGGGTCATCCGGATTACCGCGAGTTTTATCGTGACCTTGCGTACGATCGAGAGTGGGATCAAATCGCTGAGTTCATGCACCCGGAAGGCTTACGTTATGATACAGGGTTGAAATTGCATCGTGTAACAGGAGAAACGGATCAAAAAGACTATTACGTCCGTGATTGGGCATGGCAACGGACAAGTGAGCACGCAGCAGACTTCGCACAAGCACTCGGTGAACATTTAGATGCGCATCAAGGACAAGACTTCCCACCGTTCCTTGTCACAGCACCATTTGATGCCGAATTGTTCGGTCACTGGTGGTTTGAAGGTCCCGACTTCCTCGGTAAAGCGATGGAACGTTTAGAAGACCAAGGAATTGAGTCGATTTCACCAGCGATCTTCCTCGAACGTCACTTCCAAGACATCGACACGGCACATGTCGCGATGGGAACGTGGGGACGAAAAGGCTACGCGGAAGTCTGGATCAATGAACGGAATGACTGGATGATTCGTCATCTCCATCAGCTTGAAAAGAGACTAGCAGGTGTCGTAGCCCGAAATCGTCATCAAGATGCGTTGACTGTCAAAGCGAAGCGTCAACTCATTCGAGAATACCTCCTCGCTGTCTCGAGCGACTGGCCGTTCATCCTCGATGGACAGACGACAGCGCAATACGCTGCGAACCGTTTCCGTGAGCACATCTTACGTTTTGAAGAAACCGAGCGTCGACTGGATGCTGAGGAGCTGACGGTGGAATGGTTGGATGATCGATATCGCGAATATCCTTTCCTTCAAGATTCAGATATTGAACCAGATGTCTTCTTGACGGCACATGATTACTACGTGGCAGTGAAGCGTGAGAAATCTTGGAATACAGACGCCATCTTATTGTTCATCCGACAATATGATGCGTCAGATCGGCCAGCTTCGGAGCTCGCTCGACGGCTCGCTGCTGCTGGTGAGAATGTCTATGTCGTCACGGAACATCAGGAGGCGTATCGATTTGAAGAAGGCGTTCATGTTTACGGAGTGCAAGTGACGGGTCTACCGCTCGTTCAAACTTATAACCAATTGGCGGCTCTAAACTTAGCCTTCTTACGTCAAGCGCAAGCCTTGAGTAAGATCGTTGATTTCGCAGTCATCCACAATTTCAACATGGAGACCGCATCAGCTGCCCAAGCCATCGCTAAGATCAAAGAGTTACCACTCGTCAGTAACGTCTACGATATCGAAAGTGAGCGTTCGCCTGATCGTTCAGGCGGTCTAGTCGTTGCTTTAAAACGACTTGAAGGAGACGCGTTGCGCCAATCAGCGATCGTTTATCTAGAACGAGAAGAGTCACGTCACGGGGTGGAACAAGAGTATCACGTCGAAAAGAAGCCGTTGCGTTTTGAAGAGAACCTTGAAAAACCATATCAACACGTGACGAATCCGAAAAAGAACGGATGAACAGTTGCAATTCCTTTCCTTTCTTGGTACGATACTTGAGTATGCTTAACCTTATGTAAAGCAAAATCACTTGATACATCGAGAGCTAGATAGGAGGGAATCCCATGCGCGTTAAAATCACATTAGCTTGCACTGAAACTGGTGACCGTACTTATATCACTAAAAAGAACAAGCGTAACAACCCAGAGCGTCTTGAGTTGAAGAAATACAACCCACGTCTCCGTAAGCACACACTTCACCGTGAAGTGAAATAATTGAGATGGAAGCCGTCACTTCGTGTGATGGCTTTTTTTGTGGAAAGGAAGACAACTATGAACAAACAAGAAGTACGCCGTCTGATCAAAGAACGACTAGATGTGATGGAGAACCGTGCGGAAAAGGAACGATTGATTCACGAACATGTCTTGTTACTACCTGAATGGCAACAAGCGACCTGTGTCGCGATCACGTTAGCTTTTCGAAATGAATGTGATACAAGAATGCTGATTGAACAAGCGTGGCAAGAGGGCAAGACGGTCTTGATACCAAAAGTAGTCGGAGACGAGATGGTCTTTTATGAACATGGACCAGAAGATCAACTGCAAGCAAATCAGATGGGGATTGCTGAACCGATCGCTTCAGCACGTCGCGCCTCACTTGATCAAGCAGAGCTTTGCCTCGTTCCGGGTCGCGCCTATCGTCGGGACGGCTATCGTTTAGGATGGGGAGGAGGCTATTACGATCGTGCACTCGTGCCATATACAGGATGTAAAGTATCGATTGCCTTTTCTGAACAACTTCTTCCAGATTTCGAAGTGGAAGCCTTTGATATCCCCGTTGACTTGATCGTCACTGAATTAGAGGTCATCCGATGTTGAGCGCGACCATTTTGTTTTGTCTATTGCTTGCTTGGACCGGACGATCTTTTCGTTTATTGACGACAAGTGGTGCTATCATGACCCTGCTCGTCGGTAGTGGTGTCTCATTCGGATTCGGTTGGCAAGGATTAGTAGTACTTTTACTCTTCTTTGGTAGCTCGAGTCTGTTATCGAAGGTCGGACGATCTAGAAAACAATCGGTCGACTCCATCGTTGAGAAAGACGGCGCGCGTGACGGATGGCAAGTCCTTGCGAATGGAGGGGTAGCGTTCGTTGCTGCCTTAGCGTATGCCATGACGATGGATTTTGCGTATCTCTTGTTATTTCTATTCGTCATCGCAGCATCGAATGCTGATACGTGGGCATCTGAAATCGGACCGCTCTCAAGACGTGATCCGTGGTCTCTCAAAACGTTACGACGGGTACCAGCAGGAACGAGTGGAGCGATGTCGCTGATTGGAACGATCGGTACGATCGCAGGAGCTGCGTTCATCGCTGTAGCAGCGCATTGGATATTTTCTCTTTCTTTAAGACACGTCTTACTCGTAACAAGCATCGGTGTACTCGGGAGCCTACTGGATACACTATTTGGAGCGGTAGGGCAACGCGTTTACCGATGTACGGTTTGTGGGGAATACACGGAAAAGCGAGAGCACCATGGTCAACCGACAGCTTACGTTTCAGGCATTCGATTTTTAGGGAATGATGCTGTCAATGTCTTAACGAGTGGTTTGGCAAGCGGAATCGGGTTTATCATCGTTCGATTTTGGTAACTGGAAAGTATGTGAGCATGTAATTCCTTATGTTAGGATATCAATGACACAAAATGGACAAATGTGATTAATTTCACATGATACAAATAATGTGAAAGATGTTACAATTTACTTGTGAGATAGTTAACAAACTCTTAGGACGAATGGAAGGGTGGACATAACGATATGGAATTACATGCGAAAGTGACACGAGTAGCCCTCATTGGAGCTGGTGCAGTCGGTTCAAGCTTTGCCTATCAGATGTCAACAGCTGGACTTTGTGAAGAACTTGTCATCATTGATGTCAACAAAGCCAAAGCAGAGGGCGAGGCAATGGACTTAAACCACGGAACACCATTTAGCTCTTCACCGATGCGAATATGGGCTGGAGACTACGCGGACTGCCGCGAAGCGGAAGTCGTCGTCATCACGGCAGGCGCTCCACAAAAACCAGGTGAGACAAGACTCGATCTCGTTGCAAAGAATGCGTTGATCATGAAAGAAATGATTCGTCAAATCATGGATTCCGGTTTTGATGGTATCATCGTCGTGGCTTCTAATCCGGTTGATATCATGGCGCATCTTGCCTGGAAATATTCTGGTCTTCCGAAATCCCGCGTATTTGGATCAGGAACGGTGCTTGATACAGCGCGCCTGCGTCAAATGCTCGGAGAATACTTTCACATTGATTCCCGAAATGCCCATGCCTATATTCTTGGCGAACATGGTGATACGGAATTCGCTGCCTGGAGTAACAGCCGCATTTATGGAAAAACGATTGATGAACTACTTGCTGAAGACGATCGTTATTCTCAAGCAGATCTTGATCAAATCTACATCAACGTCCGAGATGCTGCTTATCATATTATCGAGCGCAAAGGGGCAACCTATTATGCGATTGGGCTTGGGCTCGTTCGTATCGTTCGTGCCATCCTCGGAAATGAGAACTGTCTGTTGACGGTCGGTGCGCATGTCGATGGTCAGTATGGAATTTCCGGTATCCATATTGGAGTTCCTGCCATCATCAATCGTCAAGGTGTGCGTGAAATCATTGAAGTCTCATTGACGGATGAAGAGTTGAAGAAATTCCATCATTCTGCTGATGTATTGCGTCAGACGCTTGAACCCGTCTTACAAGGATAATCGTACGAATCATGATGAAGGTGTTACGAAATAAAGTAGCAAAAAACTCAAGTGTCGGACCTGCTTCATATTGTCCACACTTGAGTTTTTTTGATGTGGAGAACAAACACGTTAATAATTACATCTATTCGTCCGGTAGTAAAAAGAGAAAAATCTAGGTTTTATTTTACTAGAAAAGGGTTAAGTAAGAGATAGAAGCGTTTTTACGTCATTTTTTGTACGTCATGATACCCAAAAAGGAGAGAACCGACAGTCATGTATACTTTTCGAAAACTAACTAAAGAGGATGCAGAACAATACTGGAATCTACGCCTTGAGGGATTAAAAAATCATCCAGATGCATTCGGTCATTCGTTTGATGATGAACAGCAAACCCCGCTCCGCGAAGTACAAGAAGGACTTGAGGGAGAACCCGACTCCGATGAGGTTTGGCTTGGTATGTTCGACGGTGATACATTGTTTGGGTTTGGTCAGGTCAAACCATATGAATTGTCACGTGAATCGCATAAAGCGATGATTTCCGGAGTATACGTATCACCTGAATATCGTGGGGGTACTGGTCGCGCTCTGATGGAAGCCTTAATCGAGGAAGCGAAGAAGTTACCGGACGTCGAGCAAGTCATTCTTGCCGTTTTATCAGGGAACGAAGCCGCACAAAATCTTTATGAGTCGCTCGGTTTTGAAGTATATGCCGAAGATCCAGATTCCGTAAAATTAGAAGACGGCACATATCGTGATGATATTTGGATGAAGAAGTACGTCTAAGTTCTTGAGATGGTGTGGAAAGAAGCTGTAGCAAAAAAGCGCTACAGCTTTTTCGCATGGTATCCGTAGGATATCAGTATCGGCAAAGAATGAATATTTGTTATCATGAGAACAAAGCGGATGTCACGTCGTAGTCCGATTGAAAGGGAGCGAATGAACATGAAAGAAGTCATACGTACGATTGAAGAGCTTGTCTCGATTCCGAGTCCAACAGGTTCGACAAAAGAAGCTATTACATATGTAGAAAAGCGATTGGTAGCAGAAGGGATCACGTATCGAAAGCTTGAAAAAGGAGCGATTTTAGCGACACTACCTGGTGCTTCAACGCGCACGCGGTTACTGACGGCACACGTCGACACACTAGGAGCGATGGTGAAAGAAATTTTACCAACAGGACGACTTCGTTTATCACAACTGGGGGGATATGCTTGGACAGCGATCGAAGGTGAGAACTGTCTCATTCACAAGATGGACGGTCAAACGATTTCAGGTACGATCGTGTTCCACCATTCGAGTGTTCATACGTCGCGCGAGACGAACAAAACGGAACGATCCGCTGATAATATCGAAGTACGGCTCGATATCCGTTCGACGACAGCAGAAGAGACGCGCGTCGCGGGGATTGAAGTAGGAGACATCGTAACGTTTGATCCGCGATTCCTCTATACGGAAACAGGATTCGTGAAGTCGCGCCATCTCGATGATAAAGCATCTGTTGCTTTGTTGCTTGAATTGATCAAGGAATGGAAAACAATCGAACTACCACACACGGTCCAGATCCTGATTTCAAATTACGAAGAAGTCGGATTCGGTGGAAATGCTGGATTCACGGAAGAAGTCGCAGAATACATCGCGGTCGACATGGGAGCACTAGGAGAGGGGCAACACTCCGATGAATTCACAGTCTCCATTTGTGCCAAAGATGGTTCTGGTCCGTATGACTTAGCTTTACGCCACCAGTTAACACGCTTAGCACAACGTAATAGCATTCCATATAAAGTTGATATCTATCCGTTCTATAGCTCGGATGCCTCGGCAGCAGTAAGTGCGGGCCACGACGTCCGGCACGGATTGTTCGGTCCGGGAATCGAATCGAGTCATTCGTACGAACGTACGCATGAGACGTCGTTACAAGCGACATATGATTTGCTACATGCCTATGTAAAGGAGCCGATGGTCGATGAAGACACTGTATGACGTACAGCAGTTACTCAAGACATACGGGACTTTCATCTATCTTGGGGATCGAGCGTCCGATATCGCGATGATGATGCTTGAACTCGATGAATTAAAAGAAGCGGGCGTTTTGGAACAACGTCAGTACGATTCAGCGAAACTAATCTTACGACATGAATTAAAGCGTTCACAATCCGATAACATTTAAGATTGTGCAACCCTTTGCGCAAATGGGTTATGTCCGGTAAAATGATGAAGCAGACATTATATGAGTATAGGGGAGACGAAGCAATGAAATGGTTACTCGGCATTGATATCGGCGGAACGACAGTCAAGATGGCAATTTTGGATTTGCAAGGGATCATCGTAGAAAAGTGGGAAATCGAGACGGTCGTTTTGAATGATGGCGTACAAATTCCTAGAGATATTGCAAAATCTTTCTTTGAGAAGTGTCAAGAGAGCAATAAACGACCAGAAGATTTCGTCGGAGCGGGCATCGGTGCGCCGGGATTCATTGATTTTAATACAGGTGTCGTTGAGAAAGCAGTCAATATTGGTTGGCACAATTTTGAACTCGTCGGTGAGTTCGAACGTTTAACAGGATTACCGGCCGTGCTTGAAAATGATGCGAATGCAGCGGCAATCGGTGAGATGTGGAAAGGTGCCGGTAGTGGGGCAACAGAATTGCTTGCCGTCACACTCGGTACGGGCGTCGGTGGTGGTCTGATCACGAACGGACAAATCGTGCATGGTACAGTCGGAATGGCTGGAGAAATCGGTCATATCACGATGTTGCCTGAAGGTGGCGTTCTATGTGGATGTGGTCGCAAAGGATGTCTTGAGACGATTGCGTCAGCAACAGGGATCGCCCGTCTTGGTCTTGAGAAGCGTAAAGGGAAAGAAACGTTACTCAACGACATCAAGGCAGTAACGGCGAAAGACGTATTCGAAGCGTATGAGAAAGGAGACCGGATCGCAACGGAAGTCGTAGAAGAAGTGACGTTCCACCTCGGTCTTGCCATCTCCAACTTAGCGAACAGTATTAACCCGGAAATCATCGTCATCGGTGGTGGTGTGTCAAAAGCAGGCGAGACATTGCTTACACCACTGCGTCAACAATTCGAACGCTTCGCTTTACCGCGGGTTTTCGGATCGACGACGTTCAAGATTGCCGAACTTGGAAACGATGCCGGAGTCATCGGCTGTGCATGGCTTGCGAAGCAGATGTTTCTCAAAAAATGATAATATTCAATTTCAGTAGAAGGTTCGCTTCGGCGAATCTTTTTTTTGTTTACAAACGTACAGTAATTATGTGATTGTTAAGTATCTTCCGGATTCCAGTTGCATTTTTGTAAAACTAAGCGTAAAATTTTCACGTGATATGGGTATATGTAAATTATGATGTAAGTTGTGTGAACTGAAAGCAGAAAGCACATGTAAATTAGGAGGCAGGTTTTTATGCAGCAAGACGCAAACATCTGGTCGCGAATGCGCCTAAAGATGGGTCAAGGCGTTCGTAGCACCTATAAAGAGCACAAGCTCTTTTGGATTGCGACCTTATTGATTTGGTTAAAAACGTATTTAGCGTATACACTTTTCTTCAACGTTCCCGTAACAAACTCTGCGCAAGCATTCATTCTACTAATTAACCCAATTAGTTCAGCGCTCTTCATGTTCGGGTTCAGCTTCTTCTTCCGGGGAAATGTTCAAAAATGGTTCATCTACGGTACATTGTTCGTCGCGACACTCATTTTATATGCGGACATCATTTTCTTCCGCTTCTTTAATGACTATCTGACGTTGCCGGTATTGTTCCAAACATCGAATGCAGAGACTGTTTCTGCATCGCTCGGGTCACTCTTGAATTGGTCCGATTTATTGATCGTCGGTGACTTGATCATCTTACCGTTCTTCTTACGGAAAATGGACATGTCAAAAAACGTTGCGTCACGTGGACGCGCGATTCTCGCATTCGTTGCAGCAGTTGTCGTTTTCCTTGGAAACTTGACGCTCGCTGAGACAGAACGTCCAGAATTGCTCACACGTGCCTTTGACCGAGAACTGCTCGTTAAAAACATCGGAACATTTAACTTCCATATGTATGACGCACTCATTCAGTCGAAGACATCTGCGCAAAAAGCACTCGCGGACAGTTCTGAACTGTCGGAAGTTCAAAGCTTCATTGATTCAAAACATGCTGAACCGAACCCAGCTATGTTCGGAAAGTACAAAGGAAAGAACGTCATCGTCGTTTCCTTTGAGTCGGCACAATCCTTTGCAGTTGGATTAAAGGCACCAAACGGACAAGAGATTACACCGAACCTGAATAAGTTGATCAAGGAATCGCATTCATGGGATAACTTCTATCACAACACAGGACAAGGGAAAACGGCAGATGCTGAGTTCATTCTCGAAAACTCGATCTATCCACTTGGACGCGGTGCAGCATTCTTTACGAACGGAGAAAACGAATTCCGGGCAACTCCTGAAATGTTGAAAGAAGATGGCTATTATTCAGCTGTTTTCCATGCAAACAACAAATCGTTCTGGAACCGAGACATCGTCTACAATAGCTTTGGCGTCGATCGTTTCTTCTCAGAGACGGATTATGACTTAGGGGATCCAGCAGATTTGACGGAGTGGGGCTTGCTCGATGATAAATTCTTTGAACAGTCATTGCCGATGTTGAAAGATTTACCACGTCCGTTCTATTCGAAGTTCATCACATTGACGAACCACTATCCATTTGAGATGCCAAAACCAGAAGATGAACTTGTACCACCGCTTGAGACAAGTTCTACGACGCTGAACCACTACGTTCAGGCACTAGCGTATCAAGATATGGCACTCGGTAAATTCATCGAGGGTCTGAAAAAAGATGGTACGTGGGATGATACGATCTTCATGGTCTATGGTGACCACTATGGTATCTCGACGAACCATAATGCTGCGATGGCAGAACTCATGAACAAAGATGAGTTGACGCCGTATGATGTTGCACAATTGCAACGTGTACCATTCGTGATCCATTTACCGGGTCAAACGAAAGGTGTCAAACATGAAGACGTCGCGAGCCAAATCGATATTAAACCGACATTGCTTCATCTGTTAGGACAAGACTTCAAGAACGAAGTATTGTTCGGTACCGATCTTTTCTCGAAACAGCATAAGGATTATGCGCTGTTCCGCGATGGTTCCGTCATAACAGACAAAACGGTCTATACGCAGGAAACATGTTATGATCGTCAGACAGGTGAAGAAGTAACAGATGGAGAGTTAGCGGAGATGTGTAAACAATCTACGAAACAATCCGAGAAGGAGTTAGGACTTTCGGATAAAGTCATCTATGGTGACTTGCTCCGTTTCCTTCAAACTTCAAAATAAGATAAAGAAAACGAATCTACTTTCGAGTGGATTCGTTTTTTGTAGAAAGACAAATAAAAAGAGAGATGCACGAGGCATCTCTCTTTTTAACGTATCTTGATTACGATGGAATACCGCCGTAAATCAATGTCGCAATCCCGAACCAGCCGAATAAGACGACAGTCAGACCTGCGAATACGAGTGGAAACATTTGGCGTTTCTTAAGTGAACGAACGACGGCCCAAACGCCGACGAGTGCGACGAAGAAGAAAAGCCAACCGATTGGTTGATCCAAATGCATGACGTACTCCCCCTTAAACAATCACGTTATGAATTTCACGAAGATTTCACTTAAATCTCACTTTTTAGTTTATCCGACTCGCGGGATAAAGTCGAGAGGGCGTTGCAGGAACTTTCGACAATTTCGTGTATAGTAGGAGAAGAGTCTATTGTAAAGGGGTTTTATAGAATGGAAATCGTAATGATCACTTCCGGTATGGCATCTGAGAATGGTTATTTGTTATTTAAAGACAAGGAATGTCTCGTCATCGATCCAGGTACAGAAGATATGCGGTTTTTCGATGAAATTGAAAGTCGAGGAGCAACCTTAAAAGCGATTTTGTTGACGCATGCGCATTTTGACCATATCGGAGGTGTCGATATGTTACGACGTTTCACGGAGGCACCGGTCTATGTCCATGCAGAAGAAGCAGGGTGGCTCGGTAATCCGGAATGGAATGGTTCAGCAAAATTCGGAATGCCACCGATGCGGATGAAACCAGCAGATCATCTGTTGCAACCAGGACGGTTGACGATCGGTAGCTTTTCGATGCATGTTCTTGAGACGCCAGGGCACTCACCAGGAAGTGTGACGTTCTACTTCAAAGGAGAGCGAATCGCGTTCGGTGGAGATCTTTTGTTCCAGCAAGGCGTCGGACGAACGGATCTTCATGGTGGGGATCAAGACGTGCTGATGCGTTCGCTCGATCGAATCATCGCGGAATTACCAGCAGATACGACGGTCTATCCGGGGCACGGTCCGAGTACAACGATTCGTCAAGAGATGAAATCGAATCCATTCCTCTGACAAAAAAACTCGCCATCCGAAAGGATGGCGAGTTTTTTTCATTACATCTGGAAGTTTGACCAGTACGTAAAGACGATGAAAAATACAGTTAAGTAAGCTCCAAAGATATAGACATACGTTTTTTCAGTTAAGCGCAAGTAACCAAGCGCTGCAAAAAAGACAGTTTGTGCTAAGAAGACGAAGCCCATGACTAAAAATGAATCCGTATGCTCACTTGAGCTTGCATCGCCACCCAATGCGCCGATAAATGCCATGACTGCGATAATACCAGTCCAGAAACCGAGTACGCGGTACATTCTCCCCATTCCTATAACCCCCTAAATCCGACAGATAGTCAATATACGTACTTATTTTACCAAGCAAACAATCATTCGTCTATCCTGTTCTAGTGATTGTTAAGGAATAACTGTGAACAAAAGATGAAGTTTCAAAAAAAGTTGTACAATAGTTGTACAAAAGGTGTACAAAGTCAAAATGGCATGCTATAGTAACTGTAATGAAACCCCACACTTTGAGAGGAGGAGCAAAAATGACGAATGAACTAGTCTTTTTCACATATCCAAGTTGTACATCATGTCGTAAAACGAAATCATGGTTAAAAGAGGAACATGTTGATGTAGAGGAACGTCATCTGTTCAGAAATGCTCCAACAGTTGATGAACTCATGGAACTGTTGAAATTATCGACGGACGGGATTGAAAGTTTGCTCGCAACACGCAGTCAAGCCTTCAAAGATCTCGGCATTGATATTGAAGACATGAAACTCAGTGAGTTATTACGCCTCATGAGTGACAATCCGAAATTATTACGCCGTCCAATCATCACTGATGGAAAACAACTTGTTATCGGATACGATAAACCAGGTCTTGAGACATTGGCGAAGCGTAAACATCGGACAATTGCACACGTATCGTAAAGAAGCCGGTTTGGTCGGCTTCTTTTTTTTGTGTATTGTCTGCTTAAGGAGGTGAAGAGAAATGAAGGAATGGACGACACAACTCATGGAACGATTCGAATCACTTGGTGCAACAGATGTTCATTTCGTACCGAATGAAGCTTGCGTCCGAATCGTTTGTCGAACAGGTGACGGTTTGTGTGAACAAGAAGAGGTGGAATTGACGCGTTATCGAACGCTTGTCAGTCATGTCCGCTATGAGGCGAACTTAAAGGAACAGAACGAGCGGATTCCGCAAAGTGGTTTGTATCCGCACGGGAAAAAGGGCATGCGCGTCTCGTTGTTACCGAGTCGACAAGGGGATGCGATGTCATGGCGCTTCTATCGTTCGACGGTCTCTCAAGAAACGGCTTTACGCACGTTACATGATCAATTGGACTTCGGTTGGTTAGCTGAACAACGACACGGGTGTATCGTCATTTCTGGATCGACAGGTGCAGGAAAGACGACGATGTTATATTCCTTGATGAGTGCAATGGAAGAAAAGCGAATCATCTCGATTGAAGATCCGGTGGAATGTACGGTACCAAACGTCTTACAACTGGAACTAAATGAAAAAGCAGGATTCACTGCTACGCGATGTTTCGAGGAAATATTGCGAGCGGATCCGGATTGGATTGCTTTTGGTGAGGTGCGGACGAGGGAGGCGGCACGTCTGACGATGAATGCCGCACTTAGTGGTCACGTCGTATTGTTTACGTTACACGCTGGAAGTATTGATGAGGCACGATTGCGATTGCACAGTTTAGGTATCGAAGAGTCAGAGCTGGCTGTCTGTCAACGCATCATTCATCTCGAGCGAAAAGGAGAGGATGTCCGCTGTACCGTCAGAAACTTACAAGCCGCGATCAAAGTCGGTTCTTAAAACGATATCATCGCTTGTTATCAAAAGGCATTTCCGCGAAAGAGACGTTACTCATTTTAAAACGATTCGAGCGTCATCCGTTCTCAGAAGTAGTCGGAGAAATGGAACAATGTCTTGAACAAGGAGACTCCTTTGCAGCATCCCTTGAACCGCTTGCGTTAACGAATACCTTAAAACGACTTCTATTTGTTGGAGAAAGGACAGAGCGACCGTTGCTCGTTCTTCGCCAAATCGTAAAACTGCTCGACCTCGAAACAGAAATGCGTTCGAAGTTTTGGAAGATGATCCGGTATCCGCTTGTTCTAGCAACCAGTCTATTCCTTCTGTTCTTCTTTTACGCCCTCTATGTATTTCCGTCTCTCCTTGAGATGTCGGACCCGAAGACTCTCCCCTCATTTCTGCATCTCCTTCTTCACCCCTCTGCGAAATATCTGCTCGCAAGTATTCCCGTTATTTTGTTAACCTCCGGTTACCTCTTTTTTCGCTTCTTTCCGTTAAACCGTATTTTACGACTGAAACCGTTACAGCGTTTGATTCGTCTCTACTACAGCTATTTATTCACGATCGAAGTAGGATCGTTCATCGATGCTGGCTTCTCGCTTGAAGAGACCTTTCGTCACCTCGAGCAAGGACAAGCGAATAAAAAAGGACATTTGTACGCTCGTCTACATGCTAAACAACAGGCAGGGGAACCACTTGCAGAAGCGCTTGGCGAAGATGAAATCATCGAAGCCGAGACGATTGGGATCGTCCATTTGGCGCGGGAAAGTGGCGATCTTGGTCCGTTGTTGCTTGAACAAGCGACACTCTTGCATGAGTCGATGGAAGAGGAACTAGAGAAAAAGTTGTTATGGATCGAGCCGATTTTGTACGGTGGAATGACGATCATGACGGGAACGTTGTTTCTCATCTTGTATTATCCGATTCAGCTAGCGATACAGCAGCTTCCATTCTAAACAGAGGAGACGATACGATGAAACAATTCTTAAAACGACAGGACGGATTCACCTTACTTGAGATGGCAGCCGTCTTATTGATCATTTCGTTGTTACTACTCGTTTTGATTCCAACGATGACAAGTGGAAAGGACCAGGCGAAAGGTGTCAGTTGTGAGGCGAACATTCGCGTCATTCGCTCGGAGGTTAATTTGTATTACGCGAAAGAGAAAAAGTACCCAGAATCGCTCCAGACGATCAATCGCGGAACAGCTGATAAACCGAATGCTCTCGTCTGTGATCAGGAGACATATACGTATGATCCGAAGACTGGCGAACTTACGAAGTGAACAAGGATTTACCTTATTTGAGATGACGGCGGTGCTGACAATCATTGCTTGTTTACTTGTTTTTTTGTTGCCGGCACTGTTTGAAAAACGACCGGACTGGATTCCGCTTGAACAAGAGGTTCGTCTGATGGAACAAGATATTCAGACGCTTCGACTCATGCAGTACTCAAAGCAAGATCAAGCATTGATGCAGTTTCGATTTCGAGGAGACGGTACAGGATACCTTATCCTTGCGGATGACAGGTTGTTATGGCAACGGACATTTCAAAATGGTCATACGTGTACCGTTCCGCCCTCGAATCGCATTATCTACTTCAAAAGCTATCACTCGATCTATGCAGCGACCTGGTCTTGCCGTTCGGCAACAGCCGAGTATGAAATCAAATTTTTACTTGGGAACTATCAAATGGCAATCCGTAAAGTGAGGTGAGAAGCATGCAGAACGAACGCCAAGCGGGCTTCTCTTTGCTTGAAGTGATGCTCTCTATCGTTGCAATCGGTATCTTCATGATGTTAGCGATTGATCCTTATCTCGATTTACGGACGAAACAAATGAAATGGGAACAAGAGACGGAACAGCTTGAGCAGATGGCTACGGATCAAGTTGAAAACCGAACAGCGTCCTATGTCCTGAAACAAGGAGCGTGGTGCAATGAAACGATGTGTCTTGCGAGCGGAATCCGGAATGACCCTTCTCGAACTGTCATTCGTCCTATGGCTGAGCCCACTTCTTCTGCTGGCAATCTTGACACTGACCCCACTCGTTCGTCCGCCGGAAGTCAACCGAATGAATGAAGAATTGTTCTTTCATACCGTGGAACGACTGATGTGGCGCAGTACGATGTGTGAGCGCCTCGGAGACGAGATTCGTGGAATGGACGTCAATCCGGGAGAGACAGCTGAAAAGTGGCGTCTCGTCCGTGTGCAAGATCAACTACGTCTCAAGAAAGAACAGGGAGGTGAACTGACATACGCCCGCGATGTCAAACAATATACCGTGACAGGGGATGCCGAGATTCTCTCGATTCAGTTGAACGACAGCAGACGTTCCTTCCGATGCGTCAGGAAGGATTCATCTTGATTCAAACGTTACTGTTACTGCTAGGAATGGGAGTCGTGCTCTTGATCTCTTGTCAGCAGATTGACGAAGAGATGCGGCGTCATCAGTTAGAGCAAGAAGCGCTCCAACTTGAATCTCTCATCCGAGCGGCAAAAGCAGATTGTACGAAGGACGAGACCCTTCGCTATCCAATCGGACAAGTCAGCTGTACAGCGACCGATAAAGGCTTTAAAATGGAAGCGAGATTAGAGAATGGTCAAAGAATCGAGGCGGTCGTCACACATGAGTAAGGTTTATTTGATTGGGTTTATGGGAACTGGTAAAACAGCCGTCGGACATCGATTGGGTATACAATACGAGATCGACGAACTGGATGAACGGTTCGAACAGGAACATGGACAAACGATTACCGCTTTTTTCGCTGAGCATGGCGAAGCAGGGTTTCGTACACATGAAAGCGAATTGTTGAAGAGTAGCAAAGCCGAAGTGGTTGTTACAGGTGGCGGGATCGTCGAACGAGAAGAGAACCGACTGTACATGCAGGAATCCGGAATAGTCGTCTGGATCGATACACCCTTTGATTTGATTTGGGAACGGATCGCCTCTGATCAAAATCGTCCACTCGTGACAGAACGGGAACAAGTGAGACGATTGTTTGAACGTCGCTATTCCTTATATGCTGTAGTGGCTACTGTCCGACTTGAAGGGACGGCATCAATCGAAGAATTAACGCGTGCGATTGAAACTGTATTGGAGGAGAAGTTATGATTTGGATTACATTAGGTATTATTTTATTGGCCATCGTAGGACTCGTGTTGTTCGGATTCAGTCTTTACAAAAAAAAGCTGTCTCAAGATATTCGGCAGTTAAAACAACTGATGGAGCGCTTTACGATTCGTCAGCAAACCTTGCAGACGAACATCGATCATACGACGCAGCGAATCGATCAAATCAAAGGGAATATCAATCGAATCACTGAAGAAGGAAATCGTGTGAAGCAAGGAGCGAGTCAATTGGTGACGGAAGGTCGTCGACTCCAGGAGGAAATCAAACGAACTGCCGGAATCAAACAATTTTGAAATGGCTTTCATGGGAAGAATATGAAACAATAGGAGAGAAGGGACAGGGTCCTTTCTCTCTTTTTCGTATGTTCCTTTTTCCGAATAATACTAGATAATTATGATTTTAATTGGTAAGATGGATTTGAAAATGGAACATTAAAGAGAAGAGAGAGTGAAAACGTTCGTAAATAGGGGGATTTGTATGAGTCAAACGACATTGAAAAGAACACCGTTATTCGAAACGGTTTCGCAAACCGGTAAGATGGTGGATTTTGCGGGATTTGAAATGCCAGTTTTGTTTTCCTCGATTAAAGAAGAACACGTTGCAGTAAGGGAAAATGTCGGCATGTTCGATGTCTCGCACATGGGAGAACTGTTCGTCAGCGGACCGGATGCTCTGACGTTTTTACAAGCTACATTATCGAACGATATTTCGAAGATTGCGGTGGGGCAAGCGCAATATAATGTCTTATGCCAAGAAGACGGTGGGACAGTGGATGATTTACTCGTCTATCGTTTGGCAGAAACGGACTATCTTCTCGTCGTCAATGCTTCGAACATTGAAAAAGACGAACAACATTTACGTCACTATCTAACAGGGGACGTCACGCTTGAGAATCAGTCGGAACAATATGGCCAAATTGCTGTCCAAGGACCACGTGCGGAAGCCATTCTTTCTGGCATGACATCACTTGTCTTATCAGAAATCGGATTTTTCAAGTTCCAACGGGGGACGGTTGCAGGAGTGGAAATGATCGTCTCACGCAGTGGGTACACAGGGGAAGATGGGTTCGAACTCTACATGGCAGCTGGTGACGCACCTGCTGTCTGGCAAGCACTGCTTGAGCAAGGTGTCGTACCATGCGGGCTCGGAGCACGCGACACATTACGTTTTGAGGCATGTCTTCCGCTTTATGGACATGAATTATCAGCAACGATTTCACCAATCGAAGCGGGAATGGGATTTGCGGTCAAACCACAAGTCAAACCGTTCGTCGGTTCGGAAGTCTTGTTGCAACAGAAAGAACAAGGAGCACCGCGGCGCTTGATCGGTCTTGAATTACTCGATAAAGGGATTGCGCGTCAAGATGCACCGGTTTGGCATGACGGGGAAGTCGTTGGAGTCGTGACGACAGGTACATTGCCGCCGACAGTCGGAAAAGCGATTGCTTGGGCACTCGTTCCTGCAGAAGTAGCGGAACAAGATCAATTTGAAGTGGAAGTACGCGGAAAACGTTTAGCAGCGAAACGAACAGCGACACCGTTTTATCGTCGCACGAAATAAGGGGGATATTTCTATGGATTTTCGTTATTTACCAATGACAGTAGAAGATGAGCAGGCGATGTTACAGACGATCGGTGCAGCATCGATCGAAGATTTACTCGCTGATATCCCGGCATCCGTCCGTGATAACGGTACATTGGAAGAAGTCGGTGTGCCACTTCCGGAAACGGACTTGATTCGGACGCTATCGAAGCTTGCCGACCAAAACATGAATACGAAACAATATCCGTCGTTCCTTGGCGCTGGCATCTATGATCACTATGCACCTGCTGTCGTCAATCATATGTTACTGCGCTCAGAGTTTTACACTGCCTATACACCGTATCAGCCAGAGATTTCGCAAGGCGAACTACAAGCGATCTTTGAATTTCAATCGATGATTTGCGAGTTGACAGGGATGGATGTCGCGAACTCGTCGATGTATGACGGCATCACGGCGTTAGCGGAAGCGGCTATGCTTGCGTGTGCCCATACGAAGAAAAAGACGATCGTTCTTTCGGACGGCGTTCACCCGGAAGCACACGATGTCGTCCGGACGTATGCGAACGGTCCAGGACTAAACGTCGAGACATTGTCGCTTGAGCAAGGTGTCACACGGATCGATCAACTCGATGCCATCGAAGACGTCGCCTGTGTCATCGTGCAGTATCCGAACTTCTACGGTCGTGTCGAAGAACTACAAGCATTGGCTGATGCGACACATGCACGTGGTGCGCTCTTCATCGTCTCTGCGAATCCACTGGCACTCGGTATCTTAGAAGCGCCAGGTAAACTTGGCGCTGACATAACGATCGGAGATTGCCAACCGTTCGGGATTCCACAAAGCTTTGGTGGACCGACGTGTGGTTATTTCACGACGACAAAAGCGTTGATGCGTAAGATTCCGGGACGTCTCGTTGGACAGACCGTCGATGAGAATGGAAAACGCGGTTTCGTTCTGACGTTACAAGCACGTGAACAACACATTCGCCGTGACAAGGCGACATCTAATATCTGTTCGAACCAAGCGTTGAATGCACTCGCTGCTTCGATTGCGATGAGTGCACTCGGAAAACGGGGGATCCGGGAACTCGCGACACGCAACTTACAAACGGCACATGCATTAAAACAAAAGCTGAAACAGGCTGGCTTTACGATCGTTGACGATGGACCGAGCTTCAATGAATTCGTCGTTACGCTACCAATCGACGCGACACGTGCGAGTCAACAATTGCTCGATCACGGAATCATCGGCGGTTTGCCGTTAGGCGCTTATGACGCGGCACGTCAAAATGAAATGCTTGTTTGTGCAACGGAATTACGGACGAATGAAGAGTTGGATCAATTCGTGACAGCGTTAGGGGGACTCACACATGAATGAGCAAACATTGATCTTTGAAATTTCCAAACCGGGTCGTATCGCCTATAGCTTACCGTTACCGACTGTCGATGAGGTGGCAGTAGAAGAATTGTTACCGACCTCGATGTTACGGAAGGAAGACGTGGCGCTACCGGAAGTATCGGAACTGGATCTCGTCCGTCACTACACGGCACTCTCGAACCGTAACCATGGTGTGGATTCTGGATTCTATCCACTCGGGTCATGTACGATGAAATACAATCCGAAAATCAATGAAGATATGGCACGCCTCCCTGGGTTTGCACACATTCACCCGCTTCAACCAGTCGAAAGTGTTCAAGGGGCACTCGGTTTGATGTATGATCTGCAAGAAAAACTCGCGGTCATCACAGGAATGGATGAAGTGACGCTCCAGCCGGCGGCGGGAGCACACGGTGAATGGACAGGCTTGATGCTGATTAAGGCCTACCATCATGCACGCGGTGACTTTAAACGGACGAAAGTCCTCGTACCGGACTCGGCACACGGAACGAATCCGGCATCGGCATCAGTCGCTGGATTTGATACCGTGACGGTCTTATCGGATGAACGTGGTCTTGTTGATTTAGCGGATTTAAAGAAAAAGGTCGGTGACGATACAGCGGCACTCATGTTGACAAATCCGAACACGCTTGGTCTGTTTGAGTCGGATATCGTTGAGATCGCCAAAGCGGTTCACGAGGCGGGCGGAAAACTGTACTACGATGGTGCGAACTCGAATGCGATCATGGGCATTGCTCGTCCAGGGGACATGGGCTTTGATGTCGTTCACTTGAACTTGCATAAGACGTTCACAGGTCCGCACGGTGGCGGCGGACCAGGGTCGGGTCCGGTTGGTGTCAAACAAGATTTGATTCCGTATTTACCGAAACCAATCGTCCGCAAAGAAGAAGAGCGTTATGTCCTCGACTATGATCGTCCGGAAGCAATCGGTCGCGTCAAACCATTCTACGGTAACTTCGGCATCAACGTTCGTGCCTATAGCTATATTCGGACGATGGGTGGGGCAGGTCTCGCTCGCGTCTCGAAAGAAGCGGTCTTGAATGCGAACTATATGTTGGCTCGTCTCAAAGGTGCGTATGACGCGCCATACGACGTCTATTGCAAGCACGAATTCGTCTTGTCGGGTAAACGTCAAAAAGCACTAGGTGTCCGGACGCTTGATATCGCTAAACGTCTGCTTGACTTTGGATACCATCCACCAACGATCTACTTCCCGTTGAACGTCGAGGAGTGTATCATGATCGAACCGACGGAAACAGAGTCGAAAGAAACACTCGATGCCTTTTGTGATGCGATGCTCCAGATTGCAAAAGAGGTCGAAGAGACACCAGATGTCGTCTTGAATGCACCACACACGACGGTCGTCAAACGGATGGACGAGACACTTGCTGCTCGAAAACCGGTCTTACGCTACGAACCAAAACAAGAAGTACACGCATAAGCTACTTCATAAAAAAGAGGACATCTCCGACGAAGGAGAGGTCCTCTTTTTGCGATGAACGAAGCATCAGCTCCGTTTGATTTTTCCTGACCACTGCTTGAATCCGCCTTTTAACTGATACAGATTCGTATAACCAGCTTTTTTCAAGACTTTT
Organism: Exiguobacterium acetylicum DSM 20416; assembly: GCF_000702605.1. Taxonomy (NCBI): domain Bacteria; kingdom Bacillati; phylum Bacillota; class Bacilli; order Caryophanales; genus Exiguobacterium; species Exiguobacterium acetylicum. The sequence goes on from NZ_JNIR01000001.1 coordinate 506,105, forward strand.
GCAGCCTGTGAAGAACGCATGCTACCTTGACAATACAAGTAAATCGGCATGTCTTTTCGTAATTCCTTCGAGCGCATCTTCATTTGGCTGACCGGGATGTTACGGGCACCGACGATGTGTCCACCTTTGAATTCCTGTGTCTCGCGAACATCGACGATTTGTGCTTTACGGTAGTTCGCACGGAATTCTTCTTGCGACAATTTCGTGATGCCTTTGACCGGCATGAAACGCCAAGCGATGTAGGCGATCAGCGCGACCCATAATACGATCGTAATGATAGTTCCAGTTTCCATATTCGACTTCCAACCCCTTCGTTCGTTTAACCTCTGTTTCATTATAGTCAACGAAATCGATTTCGGCAATCGACTCGTGATTGCGCGACCGAGAATGGGTTTGATACACTAAGACGGAAACGTTTTGGGGGTGCTCAAGTGAACAGAGAGTGGCAAGTGTTGACGACGCCGGCAATGGAGCCGGCAATGAACATGGCAATTGATGAAGCATTGATTCAGTTCGTCGGGCGTGGTGAAATCGCACCGACGCTTCGTTTTTACTCATGGGAACCACACGGATTAAGTGTTGGTCATTTTCAACGGGCAACCCGTGATATCGATCGAAAGCGGATTGCAGAGCTCGGTATTCCGATCGTGCGTCGGATGACAGGAGGGCGCGCTGTCTTGCATGCAGACGAGTTGACATACAGTGTCGTCATCCCGGAAGATACAGAAGGTTTACCACGCACGGTCATCGAAAGTTATCGGATGTTGACGGAAGGAATTCGCAAAGGATACCATCACCTCGGCATTCCGGTCGAATTTTCCGTTCCGTTGACGGAAGAGGAAAAGGAAGAATTACGGAAGCCGAAATCAGCCGTTTGTTTTGATGCAGCGTCGTATTATGAACTCGCTGTTGGAAAACGGAAAGTCGCCGGAAGTGCACAAGTTCGCCATCAAGGCGTTGTCCTGCAGCACGGTTCGGTCCCACTCTCTGTCGATGAAGGTGAATTGTTTGATTGTTTCTTGTATGATGATGAGTCGACGCGCGAACGGATGAAAGCGCGTTTTTCAGGAAAAGCTGTCGCTTTGAATGAGCTAGCAGGTCGCGCAGTCGCATTTGACGAGGTACGAGAAGCGTTCACGAAAGGCTTCGAAGAGGCGCTTGATTTGTCGTTCGTTCCATTAACGTTCACTAGCGAGCAGTGGCAGGAGATTGAGCGTCTTGCCGAGAAATACCGTAGTGATGAGTGGAACTGGAAACGCTAATGAATGAAATGGGAAGGTGATGTCGTGCCAACTCCGAGTATGGAAGATTATTTGGAACAAATTTATAAACTGATTGAAGATAAGGGGTATGCCCGCGTATCGGATATAGCGGAGTCGTTAGGCGTTCACCCGTCGTCGGTAACAAAGATGGTTCAAAAGCTCGACCGGGAGACGTATCTCGTTTATGAAAAGTATCCGGGTCTCATGCTGACGCCTAAAGGACGCAAAATCGGAAAGCGTCTCGTGGAACGACACGCCTTACTTGAAGATTTTCTTCGTCTCGTTGGTGTGGATGAAGAACTGATCTATAAGGATGTCGAAGGAATCGAGCATCATATTAGTATCGAAGCGTTGGATAAGATCAACGGAATGATTCAGTTCTTCGCAGAACGTCCTGGTTTGAAAGAGGAACTGCATCGCTATCAACAAGCCCATCCAGAGGATTGAGGCTTGTTTTTTTATACTTTTTTTCTAAGAACCTACCTTAAAAACGAACATTCCATTACATTTTAATGATAAAGTGCGCATTTAAAAGGTGTTATGTTATACTGAGCCTGAAAATGGACGAAGGGGGTGACGGGTGTTCGCACCTGGTCATGGAAATTACGATTAAAGAAAAGTTAGTGTCTGAGTCACAACTAAAAGAAAAAGTCCGTGAATTAGCACAACAGATTGAAGCAGATGCTGCCGGACGTCAAATCGTTCTTGTCGTCGTGTTGAAAGGGTCGATGGTCTTTGCTGCGGATTTGATGCGCGAAATCAAAGGAAGCGTTCAAATTGATACAGTCGCGTGCTCTTCTTACGGAACAAAGACCGTCTCTTCAGGGCGTGTCCAGTTGAAGAAAGATCTCGATCTCGATGTGCAAGGGAAATATGTCGTCGTCATCGAAGATATCATCGACACAGGACGGACGCTCCATTTCTTGTGTGATCACATGAAGTTGCATCAACCTGGAGTTCTAAAGGTGTGTACATTGCTTGATAAACCGGCACGTCGTGAAGTAGAACTCGACGCAGACTATGTCGGTTTTGAGATTCCGGATTACTTCGTTGTTGGGTACGGAATCGATTGTGCTGAGGAATACCGCAATTTACCGTATATCGGTTGGGTCGAAACGGATTGAACACGAAAAAAGGAGATTCGTCGCGTGACGAATCTCCTTTTTAATGTACTTCTGAAATTTAGAAAGCACGTTTTTTCTTTTTGCCTTTTTTTTCCTTCGATGACTGTCAGGTGAGGCGCTTTTGAACGATCCCGCAACGGTCTGACTTTATTCGATGCCGGCGCTTTTGAAGACTTGACCGGTTTTTTCTTAAAGTCTGTCCGGCGAACAGAATTCGAAGAGCCATGCATTTTTTTTGATTGAGCGACGGATTTTCGGTACTGAGCGTTCGCACCATTTCCGACGCTTCGATTACGAGTCAGGAACTTAAAGAGTAAGAAGATAATCCCGGCGGTAATCCCGAAGAACAGCAATTGTGAAAACAGACTACTTGGATTGTTGACGAGTTTATATCCGAAGCCGACAAAAGCGAACAGTAACACGACGAGTGCAAATGTAGAACCAATGCGTTGTCTGATCATAATATCACCCCTGTTATCGATTAACCCAGTGCATTCTCATGTAGGTTATGTTCCTGTTTTTCCAACGCTTCAAACGCATAAATCGCAACCTCGATCTGTGAATCATCCGGTTCCTTCGTCGTCAAGTACTGCAACCATAGGCCAGGCAAGGCGATGACGCGAAGTCCTTTAATGTGCTGTGCTTTATTCGTCAGCTGTAACACTTCAAATGAAAGACCGATGACGACCGGTAATAAAGCGATTCGGCAGACGAGACGCAACCAAAGCGGATCCGTTGGCACGATCAGATAGACGAAAAATCCGACGATGACGGTGAAGATCAAGAAACTCGAGCCGCACCGGTAATGAAGCCGACTGCTGACGCGAACGTTCTCGACCGTAAGTGGACGTCCTGACTCGACGCAATTGATGACTTTATGCTCAGCACCATGATATTGGAAAAGTCGTTTAACAAGCGGGGTCAACGAAATCACGTAGAGATAACTGAACAAAAGCGTTAATTTGATTGTTGCTTCAATGACGTTTTGAATGACATGTCCAGACAAGGCTGGAAATACATCGAATAGCGATGCAAGGAAAGCAGGTAGTAACGTAAAGAGTAATTTACCGAAAAAGAATGATAGGATCCCGACGACAGCTACGCCGAGCCATTTCGTCAAAGGACTGGCAGTCGCCTCTTCCGGTTCTTCTTCACCCGGTTTGACACCGTAGCGATCACTTGCGAAGTTCATATGACTTGCGCCATTCGCTGAGGACTCCATCAAAGCAAAGAGACCACGCAAAAGTGGAATTCGTTTTCCTTTGGCGATTCGTGGTCGAACCGGTTTTTGCTGGGCAAACGTCTCGATCGAATCATCATTTCGACGAATCGCGGAGACTGCATGGGTCGCATTTTGGAACATGACGCCTTCGACGATGGCTTGACCACCGACTGGCGGATTAGTCGTTTTCATAATAGAACGCATCCCGTCTTCATTAAAATTAGGTGTATCGTCAGTGTACTTGATTTACGCTAAAAAAACTATGTTCGACTCGTCAAAACGAGGTAATCTTTAGGAGTCGGAAATCGGGTTATGATACAATGAAAAGGAATTCGAGGAGGTGTTTTTTTGCGTGTCTTGATATTAAACGGACCAAACTTGAATTTACTCGGAACACGCGAACCGGATACATATGGAACGGCGACATTAGCCGACTTAGAACACGACCTTCGCGCTTATTTTCCGAACATTCAGTTTCGGTTTGAACAATCGAACCATGAAGGACGACTGATTGATGTTCTTCACGAGGAACGGGGAGCGGACGGCATCGTCTTCAATGCAGCTGCCTATACGCATACGAGTATCGCGTTACGTGACGCGATCGCTGCGATCGAAGCACCCGTCATCGAGGTCCATCTATCGAATGTCCATGCACGTGAATCCTTCCGTCATCATTCGATGATCGCATCCGTCTGTCAAGGCGTCATTGCTGGACTTGGCATGACGGGATATCGTCTGGCAACGGAAGCACTTCAAGCTTTACAACAATCAGAACAAGGGGGAAATCAATCATGAAACAACGGATCGAGGCGTTACAAGCAGCTTTAAAGGAACGGGACCTTCCAGGATTACTCGTCACGAAGGCAGAGAACATTCGTTACATTTCCGGCTTCACGGGTTCAAGTGGTGCATGTCTCGTAACAGAAGAGCAAGCGTACTTCGTGACGGATTTCCGTTACACGGAGCAAGCGGCAGACCAAGTTAAAGGAATGGAGATCGTCCAAATCGAACGGTCGATTCCAGAGACGATGGGCGAATTGATGGCAGGAGCGCGTGTTCGCGCGGTTGGTGTCGAAAAGGATGCGATGACACTCGGTGCTTTTGAAGCGTACGATCAAGCTTCGGCAATCGAGCTTGTTCCGACGACAGGAATCATTGAAAACCTACGCTTGATTAAGGATTCGTCAGAGATTAAGATGATTAAGGAAGCGGTGGAGCTCGCAGACGCGACCTTCCAACACATCTTGACGTACATTCAACCAGGACGAACAGAACTTGAAGTATCAAATGAACTAGAATTCTTCATGCGCAAGCATGGAGCGACGTCTTCTTCTTTCGATACGATCGTGGCGTCAGGCCATCGTTCTGCCTTGCCGCACGGTGTTGCCAGCTCGAAAGTCATTGCGACGGGTGAGCTCGTGACGCTTGATTTCGGAGCGCTCTTGAACGGTTATGTTTCAGATATCACACGGACTGTCGCAGTCGGTCCGATCAATGCCGAATTGCAGAAGATCTACGATACAGTCTTACAAGCGCAACTAGCGGGTGTCGATGGCTTAAAACCAGGTATCACTGGAATCGAAGCGGACGCGTTGACACGTGATATCATCAAAGAAGCAGGTTACGGTGAGTACTTCGGTCACTCGACGGGACACGGTATTGGTCTAGAAGTACATGAAGGACCTGGCTTGTCGTTCCGCTCTGAGACGAAACTTGAACCGGGCATGATCGTTACGGTCGAACCAGGTATCTACGTGCCGCAAGTTGGCGGATGCCGGATTGAAGATGACGTCTTGATCACGGAAACAGGTCGAGAAATTCTTTCGTCTTCACCAAAAGAACTGATCACTCTCTAATTTAGAGTGACGGGACATTTTAGGAGGAACCATTCATGGTATCAGTAAACGATTTAAAAACAGGATTAACGATTAAAACTTCAGACGGTATGATTTGGCAAGTACTTGAATTCCAACATGTTAAACCAGGTAAAGGGGCAGCTTTCGTTCGGACGAAAATGCGTAACATCCGTAACGGAAACATCCAAGAGATGACATTCCGTGGTGGTGAGCGTGTCGAGCGTGCACACATCGAGCGTAACAAGATGCAATACCTTTACCCAATGGGTGAGACTTACGTCTTCATGGACACAGAATCGTATGAGCAATTGGAATTGACGACGGCGCAAGTCGAAGCAGCTCTTCCATACTTGCTTGAAAACATGGAAGTTCAAATCGCGGTTTACAACGGCGAAATCCTAGGTCTTGAATTACCGAACACAGTCGTCATGACGATCGTTGAAGCAGAGCCTGGCGTTAAGGGTGATACAGCTTCGAACGTCAAGAAAAATGCGACAGTGGAGACAGGTCACATCATTCAAGTACCACTCTTCATCGAAGCAGGCGAAAAAGTAACGGTTGATACACGTACAGGTGATTTCACAGGTCGTTACAACGGATAATATTGAAACGACAAGACGTCTCTCACCTTCTATCAGGTCGAGAGACGTCTTTTTTCATCCAGCTTGACTTGCATCCAATGGTATGACCAGTTAATATAAGTATTTGAGTAGGCATTAGCACCTGGTATAATAATTGTGAATACAGCATAGATGGGGGAAGAATGACAGATGAAAATCGATCAGCTGAAACAAGTACTCGAAATGCTCGATCAGTCGAGTGTAAATGAACTCTCACTCGAGACGGATACGTATAAATTAAAGTTGAAGAAACAAGGAGAAACGGTGACGGTCTCGCACCAAGCACCCGCTGCTCCAGTGGCGGCACCTGCTCCTGTGAAGCAAGCAGCGGCACCAGTCGAGGAAGAGGCGACTGCGGATGATACGGTCACGATCAATGCCTTGATGGTCGGAACGTTCTATTCACGTCCGAATCCGGATAAACCGGCATACGTCAAAGTCGGGGATCAGATTGAAGTAGGTCAGATCGTCTGTGTCCTTGAAGCGATGAAACTCTTCAACAACTTAAACTCGGAAGTATCTGGAACGGTCGTCGAGATTCTTGTCGCCGATGGAGATCTCGTTGAATTTGGTCAACCACTCTTCCGGATCCGTCCGTAAACGGGGGGGAACAGCATGGAAAAATTATTGATTGCCAACCGTGGAGAAATCGCCGTCCGCATCATTCGAGCGGCAAAGGAACTTGGAATACAGACCGTTGCTGTCTACTCGACGGCAGATAAGGAAGCCTTACACGTTCGTTTAGCCGATGAGGCGTACTGCATCGGTGAGGCGAGTTCTGCTTCATCCTACTTAAACGTTACGAATATCCTCGCAATCGCAACGAACCGTCAAGTAACGATGATCCACCCGGGTTACGGTTTCCTAGCCGAGAACGTTGATTTTGCTGAGATGTGTGAAGCGTGCGGAATCAAGTTCGTTGGTCCGACGTCGGATGCGATCCGTCAGATGGGGATCAAGGACGTCGCGAAGAAGACGATGATCGAGTGTGGAGTGCCTGTCGTGCCGGGTTCGGATGGAACGGTCACGGACGAAGAAGCGGTCGCACTGGCGCAAGAAATTGGTTATCCAGTCATCATCAAAGCAACAGCCGGTGGTGGAGGTAAAGGGATTCGGGTCGCTCGTTCGGAAGAAGAGCTGATCAACGGGCTAAGTGAGACACGTCGTGAAGCAAAACAAGCTTTCGGAAACGGGGATGTCTATTTAGAACGCTTCATCGAAGAATTCCGCCATGTCGAGGTACAAGTCCTCGCTGACCGACACGGGAATGTCATTCACCTTGGTGAACGGGATTGTACCGTCCAGCGTCGGATGCAAAAACTGATCGAGGAAGCGCCGTCACCTGCGGTCAGTGAAGCGACACGATTGAAGATGGGTGAGGCTGCCGTAAAAGCCGCAAAAGCCGCAAAAGCGATTCAGTACACGGGAGCAGGAACGATCGAATTCATTTTTGTCGAAGAGACCGAAGAATTCTTCTTCATGGAGATGAATACGCGCATTCAAGTCGAACACCCGGTAACGGAAATGATCACTGGGTTCGACCTCGTTCAAGCGCAATTGCAAGTGGCGCTTGATCATCCGCTTGCCGTCAAACAAAAGGATATCAAGTTCCACGGTCATTCGATCGAATGCCGGATCAATGCCGAGGATCCAGACCATGATTTCCGTCCGTCTGCTGGACGTGTCACACAATACGTGACACCAGGCGGAATGGGCGTACGTATCGATAGCGCGGTCTATCCGGGGTACATGATTCCGCCTTACTATGACTCGATGGTCGCGAAGTTGATCGTCCATGCGGAAACACGGGAAGAAGCATGTGCGAAGATGGAACGTGCACTGGCTGAATTTTGGATCGAAGGTGTCAAAACGACGATCCCGTTCCACGAACGTGTTCTTAGTCACCCGGTATTCCGACGTGGTACGTTCACGACGAAATTCGCAGAGCGTGAGCTAAAAGGTACGATCGTTAACTGAATCAGGACGGGAGTTTGTGCGACGAACTCCCGTCTTTTTTTTGGCGTTCTCTATGTTTTTTAAAAGAGGAATGTGCTAAACTAACTGATTGAGAACGACAAAAAAAGGAGCACGCAAAATCATGATGAAACGACACATGGCACGCGAACTCGCAGTCCAATCTTTGTTCCAAATGGAGCTTTCGGATCTGACTGCACAAGAGGCCATTGAATTCGCGGTAGAAGGTAAGGAATATGACACATTCGTCGAGCAATTGGTGAATGGCGTCGAAACAAACAAAGCAACGATTGATCAGCACATTCGTGAAGCACTCGTCAACTGGTCATTCGAACGACTCGGAAACATCGAGCGGACTATTCTTCGCTTAGCCGTCTACGAATTATTGTTCGAAACGAACATTCCTGTTCGAGTGACGATCAACGAAGCGATTGAATTGACGAAAGCGTTCGCAGATGAAGAAGCGACGAAAATCGTCAACGGTGTTCTTGGTAAAGTCGCACAAGGCGTCGTCAAAGAAAATTCATAAACCTGTAAAACCGAATAGAGACAAACAGACAGAAGAGTGAATCGAACTTTTTGGGGGAGTGGACAAATCATGGCAGTAGTAATCGATGGAAAACAGGTAGCCCATTCATATCGTATGAAGCTGAAAGAAGAAGTCGCACGTCTGAAAGAACAGCGGATTCAACCGCAATTGACTGTCATCCTGATTGGCGAAGATCCTGCTAGTCAGTCCTATGTACGTGGTAAAGAAAAGGCGGCGAAGGAAATCGGCATGGATTCGGAGTTGATCCGACTTCGGGCAGAAACAACGGAATCAGAGCTTCTTCACTTGATCGAACGTCTGAATGTTGATGCGAGTGTCCATGGGATTCTCGTCCAATTGCCGTTGCCTGACCATATTGATGAGAGCAAAGTCATTTTTGCGATTTCTCCTGAAAAGGACGTCGATGGATTTCATCCTGTCTCTGTCGGGAAAATGATGATTGGTGAACCGACATTTTTACCGTGTACACCAAACGGCATTCTTCATCTTGTCAAAGAGATGAACGTACCGATTGCCGGTCAACACGTCGTTGTCGTCGGTCGTAGCCAAATCGTCGGTAAACCCGTTGGTATGTTGTTCTTGAATGAATCGGCTACCGTTTCCTATTGTCATTCAAAAACGAAAGACCTCGGTGCGATGACGCGTCAAGCGGATATCTTGATCGTCGCAGTCGGTGTACCGAAGCTGATTACTGCGGATATGGTGAAACCGGATGCTGTCGTCATTGATGTTGGTGTCAACCGTGTCGATGGCAAACTCGTCGGTGATGTCGAGTTTGATACAGTACAAGATGTTGCATCGATGATCACACCTGTTCCGGGTGGCGTTGGTCCGATGACGATCACGATGCTACTGCATAATACGATTGAGGCTGCGCGATGAGCGAACCTCTTCACGTTTCCGATTTAGTCCACTATGTCAAACGTGAACTAGAAGGCGACGCCCTTCTGCAACAAGTCCAGGTGGTGGGAGAAGTGTCGAATTTTAAACGACACTCTTCCGGTCACCTTTATTTTACGTTGAAGGATGAGCAATCACGGATGAAAGCCGTCATGTTTGCCCGGGATGCGAGTCGCGTCAAAGCAGACGTTCGCGATGGGATGCGTGTTGTCGTTACGGCACGCTTATCCGTCTACGTCTCTTCTGGAGAGATGCAACTCTATGTCGAACGGATGACGGAAGACGGTGTAGGAGCGCTGTATGAGGCGTTCTCACGCTTGAAGATGGATCTAGAAGAGCGTGGTTGGTTTGATCCAGCAATCAAACAGCCGTTGCCAGCTTTTCCGGAACGCATCGGAATCATTACATCTCCAAAAGGAGCGGCGCTTCATGACATCGCAACGACACTCCGGCGCCGTTATCCGCAAGCGGCCATCGTCTTCGCCCCGGTCCTTGTACAAGGAGCGGATGCGGCACCACAAATCAGCCGTGCCATTCAGCTGATGAATGAGCATGCTGCCTGTGATGTGTTGATCATTGGTCGTGGTGGTGGTTCGATTGAGGAGCTGTGGGCATTCAATGAGATGTCTGTCGTGACAGCCGTGTTTGAATCACGCATTCCGATCGTCTCTGCTGTCGGTCACGAAACGGATTTTACAATCAGTGATTTCGTCGCCGACGTTCGTGCTGCTACACCAACGGCAGCGGCAGAACTTGTCACTCCGGAAGCAGAGGCACTCACTCGACGGGTGCAGGATGTGAAGCGTCGTTTAGAACGAACCTATGCACAACTTCTCAAAAGCAAACAGGAGCAAGTGACACGGCTTGCGGCGAGCTACGGTCTGAAATCACCACGCGTCCTACTCGGACTGAAGCAGGAACAATTGGACCGAGCAGAAATGTCACTCCAAAAGGAGATCAAGCAAGTAATAGCGCAACACCAGCAACAGGTGGAGCGTCTTGACACACGCTTAATGCGTGTGCCGATGCGGGATCGCTTCGTGCAACAACGGGCGACGATTGAACAATCACGACGTCGACTCGAAATCGTTCGTCGACTCTTGCAATCGAAGCAACAACAGGTGCGTCATGTGCTCGCGCGACTCGACTCCGTCAGTCCGACGCATGTTCTGATGCGCGGCTATACGTATGTCGAACAGGATGGACAAATCGTCCGTTCCGCGAAGGCATTGACAGCGTCTTCGTTCGATATCCGATTCCATGATGGAACGATTCGTGCTAAACGAGAGGATGGGGAGTAAGAATGGAGACGGAACAATCTTTTGAAGAAGCACTGGAACGATTAGAAGAAATCGTCACGTTACTCGAAGAGGGCGAAGCTCCTCTTGAACAAGCGATGGCTCTATATGAAGAAGGCGTCAAACTGACGGCTCTTTGCCAAGGGAAGTTATCCGTTGCTGAGAAAAAACTCGATCAAATCCTGGAGCAAGATGGTACGCTTCGGGAAAAAGGAGGAGCGCAATGATTGCTTTGAATGAGTGGAAGACACAAGTCGAAAACAAAATGGAAGAGTTCATGGAGCGACTCGACGCACCGGATCGTTTACGCGATTCGATGCGGTATTCACTCGATGCGGGTGGGAAACGAATTCGCCCAGCCTTGATTTATGCGGTACTCGATGCTTTTTCGATCGACCGTGCAAAAGGTGACGCGACTGCTGCGGCACTCGAGATGATTCATACATACTCACTGATTCATGATGACCTTCCAGCAATGGACGATGATGATCTGCGTCGAGGGCGTCCGACGAATCATATCGCTTTTGATGAAGCGACAGCGATTTTAGCAGGAGATGCCTTGCTCACGAACGCCTTCAGCTGTCTTCTTGAGACACCGGCTTCGCCAGAAGTGAAGCTTGCTCTTGTCGAACGGTTGTCAGCAGCAGCAGGTGCTACAGGTATGGTCGGAGGTCAACTCGACGATATGCTCGGAGAGCGCGGCGGCATCAATGACGTAGCGGAGCTTGAGTCGATTCACCGTCGGAAAACAGGAGCACTCCTCGTCTTTGCAGTCGAAGCGGGTGGATTGCTTGCTTCGGTCAGCTCGAGCGATCTTGATCACTTGAAGCAATACGGTCGCCATCTCGGAATCGCATTCCAAATTCAAGATGACATCTTGGACGTGACGGGAGATGCTGAAAAAATCGGCAAACCGGTCGGTAGCGACGAAGGGAACGAAAAAGCAACGTATCCAAAATTACTGGGTCTTGAAGGAGCGAAACGCGCACTGACAGCTCAGGTGGAAGCAGCGGAACAAGCGATTGATGCATTATCAGTCGAAGCGACGACACTTAAGGAACTGCTCGACTTCGTGGTCAAGCGCGACCATTAAGCAGGACGACGCATCTGCGTCGTCTTTTTCTATGCTGACAATGGCGCTCGATAGATTGTTCTAGTACAATGTAGGGTACAAACCCTATAAGATTGTAAGGAAAAGAGGCGGTAAGGTATGAAATTGACAGAAATACAGGATCCGTCATTTTTAAAGCGTATGTCGGTCTCCGAACTCGAAGTACTCGCAGGCGATATTCGACGCTTTTTGATTGAAGAATTAGCGACGACAGGTGGACACTTGGCACCGAACCTCGGTGTCGTCGAGTTGACGCTTGCGTTGCATCGTGAATTCGACAGTCCGAATGACAAGTTCGTCTGGGATGTCGGGCACCAAGCATACGTGCATAAGATTTTGACAGGACGTGCGAGCCAGTTTGATACGCTCCGTCAGCACAAAGGACTCTGTGGGTTCCCGAAACGCAATGAGAGTGTGCATGACGTCTGGGAGACAGGACACAGCTCGACGTCCTTGTCAGCAGCAATGGGGATTGCTGTTTCGAACGAACTGAGCGGTAAGAGTGATCGTGCAGTCGCGATCATTGGTGACGGTGCTTTGACAGGTGGTATGGCACTCGAAGCATTGAATCATATTGGAGCAGAACAACAAAACGTCATCGTCATCTTGAACGATAACGAGATGTCGATTGCACCAAACGTTGGGGCGATGCATCAAATGCTTGGACGAATTCGTTCATCGCGTAAAGTGCGTTTTGCCCAAGACGAGCTTGAAACGTTGATCAAAAAGATTCCGGTCATTGGCGGACGTCTTGAAAAAGGAAGCGAGAAGTTGAAGGAAGCTGTTAAAGGCGCACTTGTTCCTGGCATGTTCTTTGAAGAGCTCGGCTTCAACTATTATGGTCCAGTCGATGGGCACGATCTTGATGATTTAATCGAACAGCTCAATTACGTGAAAAAAGAAGAAGGTCCTGTCCTGCTTCATGTCATCACGAAAAAAGGGAAAGGCTATCGTCCGGCAGAGTTCGATGGTGTCGGCACATGGCATGGTCTTGGACCGTACAAGATGGAGTCTGGCGAAGTCATCAAAGGGAAATCAAAAGCACCTAGTTACTCCTTTACGGTAGCGGATACTTTAACAAAGATGGCACGCGATGATGAAAAGCTGACGTTGATCACGCCAGCGATGAGCGTCGGTTCAAAACTCGATTGTTTTGAAAAAGAATTCCCAGAGCGGATGTTTGACGTCGGGATTGCAGAACAACATGCAGTGACGTTCGCAGCTGGTCAAGCGACGCAAGGCATGAAACCTGTCGTATCGATCTACTCGACCTTCTTCCAACGTGCATACGATCAGCTTGTTCACGACGTGGCTCGTCAAAATCTAGATGTGACGTTTACGATTGACCGGTCAGGTCTCGTTGGTGCAGATGGTGAGACACATCAAGGGGTCTTCGATATCGCTTTCATGCGTCACGTACCGAACATTCGAATCGTCATGGCGAAGGATGAGAACGAACTGCAACACTTGCTCTATTCAGCCGTCAAATATGAAGGACCAATCGCCGTTCGTTTCCCACGTGGAGAAGGTATCGGTGTACCAATGGACGAGACATTGCATGAAATTTCGCTCGATACATGGGAAGTCGAACGCGAAGGAACGGACGTCGCGATCCTTGCATTCGGACCACAAGTACAAGATGCACTCAAAATCGCGGATCTCCTAGCAGACGAACTGTCGGTTCGTGTCATCAATGCTCGGACGATCAAACCGCTTGATGAGAAGATGCTGAATGCTCTTTACGCAGAAGGCATTCCACTCGTGACGCTCGAAGAAGCCGTCTTAAAAGGTGGATTCGGATCAGCTGTCCTTGAGCATGCGAACGAGCAGGAAGCATCCCCACGCGTCAAACGCTTCGGTATTCCGGATTGGTATATCGAGCACGGCGGTGTCAACGAATTACTTGAAGAAATCGGATTATTACCTGGACAAATCGCAGAAGAAATACGCGCTTTCGTCAATCAAGGAAAGAAACAGAGTGTGTGACGATTCATGGAAAATGTAAAAAAAATCCGCCTCGACGTTCTTCTCGTCGAGCGCGGTTTGTTTGAAACGCGTGAAAAAGCGAAACGATCGATCATGGCTGGACTTGTCTTTAGCGGAACGGAACGATTAGAGAAGGCTGGTGAGAAGGTCAAGTCGGACATCGACCTGCATGTTAAAGGTCAGTTGATGCCTTATGTCGGTCGTGGAGGCTTCAAGATGGAAAAGGCACTTCAAGTATTCGATTTCGATGTCGCTGGTAAAACAGGTCTCGATATTGGATCGTCAACAGGTGGCTTTACCGATTGCTCCTTACAAAATGGAGCAGCGCATATGTATGCGCTTGATGTCGGTTCCAATCAGCTGGACTGGAAGCTTCGTTCGGATGATCGTGTGACGGTGATGGAGAAAACGAACTTTCGGCACGCAACACCAGATATGTTCCCTGTTGCGCCACAGTTTGCGACGATTGATGTCTCATTCATCTCGTTACGGTTGATGCTTCCACCTCTGAAGACGATCCTCGTCGAAGGAGGAGATGTCATGGCGCTCGTCAAACCGCAATTCGAAGCGGGGCGTGATGATATCGGTAAAAAAGGCATCGTGCGGGATGAACGGATTCATGTCCGCGTCCTCGATGAGATGGTTGAATTCTTCATTCAACAAGGGTTCTATGTGAAACAGCTCGACTATTCGCCGATTACCGGTGGAGAGGGGAACATCGAGTTCTTATTGCATGCGCGCCTTGGTCAACCAGGACTTGATCCATCTGTCCATGCGACAGAGACAGTCAAGCAAGCACATGCTAGTCTTTAAACGAACAGATGAAAACGAGGACGGATCCGGTTCATGGGTCCGTCCTCATTGTTGTTCGGAGCGACGAAAACCGTATAATAAAATGGCAAACGTGGACTTTTAATGATTTATTGGATTACAATAGTAACATCGAAGAATACTGTGAGGTGCAGGAATGACAAAGGGGCAACGGTTGATTAAGATTCGGGAGATCATCACCCAGTCGGAAGTAGAAACCCAAGATGAATTGGTAGAGGAATTACGGAATGCAGGATATAAGGTGACACAGGCAACGGTATCACGAGATATCAAGGAACTTCATCTCGTTAAGGTTCCGTTGAATGATGGACGTTATAAATACAGCTTACCCGCTGACCAACGCTTCAACCCACTCAGGAAATTGCGGCGTCTGCTCGGTGACAGCTTCATCTCGATTGATTCTGCTCAAAATCTGATTGTCATGCATGTCCTGCCGGGAAATGCGAACGCAGTCGCCGTCTTACTGGACCATTTGAGCTGGAACGAACTGCTTGGCACGGTGTGTGGGGACGATACGATCCTATTGATCGCACGAAGTGAGGAACAAGCGAAAGAAGTGACCGAACGAATTTTAGAAATGCTGTAAGGAGTTGACAGGATGCTAGCTGAATTATCGATCAAACAATTTGCGATCATTGACGAGCTACAGATCGACTTTAAAAAAGGAATGACCGTCTTGACTGGGGAAACAGGTGCCGGTAAATCGATCGTTCTCGACGCGATCGGTTTATTGATTGGTGGACGTGGATCCGCGGAATTCGTTCGATACGGGGAAGATCGGGCGGAACTAGAAGGATTGTTTCTGATTGAAGACGACCATCTCGTCTATGGTCTTGCAGAAGAGTATGGTATCGATATCGAAGATGGATTGATCATCTTACGACGTGATCTGTTCGCGACCGGGAAAAGTGTCTGTCGCGTCAACAATAAGCTGGTCACACTGACGATCTTACGTGAGTTCGGGCGTGTCCTCGTCGACATGCACGGGCAACATGAACATCAGCATTTAATGGACAGTACGTATCATCAAGCGATTCTCGATGACTTCGCGCAAGAGACGATTGCGCCGCTCCTTCAAGCCTATCAATCCGGTTATCAAGCGTATGAAGAAAAACGGACGGCGCTGCAATCGCTCGCGCAAAGTGAGCAAGAACTCGCTCAACGGATCGATCTACTATCGTTTCAGACAGAAGAGATTGAAGGCGCAAAACTTCGAGCGCATGAGGAAGATGAGTTGCTCGTCGAACGAAATCGTCTCGCGAATTTCGAGAAGTTATATGCATCGTTAAAGACAGCGTATGATGCTTTGCATGATGAGATGCGCGGCATCGACTCTGTTGGAGACGCGATGCGTGAATTACAGCAAGCATCAAGCATCGATGAACAGTTTTCGCAGCAGAGTGACGCGATCGCAAGCGCTTTTTATGGACTGGAAGAAGTCGGATATGCGATTCGAGATCAACTCGAAACACTTGAGTTTGATTCCAATCGACTCGATGAGATCGAACAACGTCTATCGGTCTTTCAACAGCTGAAACGAAAATACGGGGCGACAATCGAGGAAGTCATCGCGTATGGGGAGAAGATTCGAGTTGAACTCGATACGATGACGAATCGAGATGAACGGATTGAACGATTAAAAGCTGAAGTCGAACAGCTCGAAGGCGAATTGTTTGATATAGGTGGTCGACTCTCGCAACAGCGTCGAAAAGCGGCAGTTCAATTAAGCGAAGCGATTCATCTGGAATTGCGTGAGCTCTACATGGAGAAAGCACGGTTTGAAATTCGTTTTCTTCAAGACGGGAAGACACCGATGCTACGCAAGAACGGGATCGACCAAGTCGAGTTCTTCATCATGACGAATGCGGGAGAGCCATTCAAGTCGCTCGGAAAAGTCGCATCGGGCGGGGAGTTATCTCGTATCATGCTCGGATTGAAGTCAATCTTCTCGCGCTCGGTTGGAGTCGCTTCGATCATTTTCGATGAAGTCGATACAGGAGTATCGGGTCGTGTCGCACAAGCGATGGCTGAAAAAATCTATCGTTTGTCAGTAGACGGACAAGTACTCTGTATTACGCACTTACCGCAAGTCGCTTCGATGGCTGATCAACATCTCTATATTCGGAAGATTGAAGAGACGGATCGTACGACGACACAGGTCAATGTCTTGTCTCAGTCAGACCGAGGAAACGAACTTGGACGGATGATTTCCGGTGCACATATGACGGATTTGACGTTACGCCATGCCGAGGAATTGATGGATCAGGCGAAGACGATGAAAGAATCGCTTAAAAATGGGGTGTAAGGATTGATTAAAGTCGGGATAGCAGATGATAATCGCGAAATGGTCGAACTGATTCGCCAGCATATCTCTGCGCAAGAAGACATGGAAGTCGTTTGCGTCGCCTACAATGGCGAGAGTTGTCTCGAACGCATGAAAGAACACGAAGTGGATGTATTGCTCCTCGACATCATCATGCCTCATTTAGATGGGCTTGGTGTTCTCGAAGAATTGATGAAGAAAAAGAAGAACCCTGCTGTCATCATGTTGAGTAGACTGACCTAGCAATATGAGACACATATAAAACACCTTGATTAGGCTGCCTGTACACCGTATTTTTTCGGTGTCAGGTAGCCTAATTTTTCTTGGATTCGTTCTTCGTTATAGTAATTTAAGTAATTAGTAACGCGTTCAGAGACCTCATGGTCTCTTAGTGAATTAAATTTGACGTACTGGAATTCCTCGGACTTTAAATTAGAGTGGAACGATTCGATAACTGCGTTGTCCCAACAGTTTCCTCTACGAGACATGCTGCTTGTTAGGTGATTCCTTTTAACGAATTCTTGAAAGGCGTATGACGTATAGACACTTCCTTGGTCCGAATGAAGGATGACCCCTTCGGGATAGTTTCGATTCTCAAGCGCTATCTTCAACGTATCAATCACAAGAGACGTTTGTTGATGCTCGTATAACTTGTATGCGACGATTTCGTTATTAAAAAGATCCATGATGGTGGAAAGATATTTCGTCGTGCTGCCGTATTGGATATAGGTGATATCCGTCACCCACTTTTGATTCGGTTTACTTGCTGTGAAATCGCGCTTGATGAGATCCGGTGCCGTTATGATGCGCTCACCTTGAGACTTCCATCTTCGCTTCGGCTTGATCCGACATTGGAGATGGTGTTTTTGCATGATTTTCTGTACGGTATTCCGATTGGCTTTTAACTGATAGATTTGCTGTAATAATGCCTTTATTTTTCGATGTCCATTCCGATACTTCGTCTGTTTACTTAGTTCAATGACGGTTTTTTCGAGCACCGAAGGTGCTTTCACAGATTCCTTAATCCAACGGTAATAGCTTGCTCTTGGTACATTCAAAGCGCTAAGAATGGCGGTGATTGTATACTTTCTCCGAAGAAACTCTACAATTTTTATGACTACTTCTTTCTCAACTCTCTTTCGATTTCCATGTACTTTTTTAAGATCTCATTTTCCATCTTCAGATGTGACATTTGTCGTTCTCTCTTGTCATCCTCACTCGCAGAATCTGGACCATGTCCATAGGTATATTGTTTACCGATTGGCTGATCAAATCGATAATGTTCGTTAGAGCGATACCATCTCATCCATGTTTTGATTTGAGATTCATTTTTGATTCCGTACTTCTCCATGATTTCTCTCGTCGTTAACTTACCACTCAGCTTTTCTTTGACTACTGCCCATTTTACTTCACTTGAATATACGTTTTTGCCCATGCAAAAACACCTCCGATGTTAGTACTTTTTAAAAGTGTACCACTCCGAAGGTGTTTTATATTGTCTCAAAATTTTAGGTTAGCCCAGAGTGCCTTCGGTAAAGACGAGGTCTCGCAACAGGCGGTCACCCTCGGAGCATCGTACTTCTTACTTAAACCGTTCAGCATGGATCAGCTCGTTCAAAAAATTCGTCTCGTGACGAATCAAGGACAAGCACCGATCGTCGAAACGATTGATTTAAAAGTCGGTACGACACTTCGAGAAGTGGGGATTGCTCCGCATATTAAAGGCTTCACGTATTTGAAGGACGCTGTCTTAATGGTGCTTGAACGGGAAGATTTACTCGGATTGATCACAAAGGAACTCTATCCGACGATCGCGAAGAAACACCAAACGACGGCTTCTCGTGTCGAACGAGCGATGCGTCACGCCATCAAGTCCGCCTGGAACGAAGGGATGCAACAGCACGAGCTCTTCAATGGCCGAATCGAACAAGAGAAAAGTCCGAAGAACTCAGAATTCATCTCGTATGTTTCGAGTCATATGAATCAAGAACAATCTGGTTAAAGGAAACACACCGTCTGAATGATAGACGGTGTGTTTTTAGTTCCTATCCCGTTCATAGCAAGCGATCAATACGCCGTTATCAAACGTGTGTCGTTTCGTGACATTCCAAGTGATGGGCGTCATTCCGTTGTCGGGAAATAGACGTTTACCAGAACCAATGATGACGGGATAGAGGATCAATCGAAGTTCATCGATCAGATCGGCTTGATAAAGCGTATGAACGAGTTGACTACTCCCCCAGACGTGAAGTGGTGGTCCGTCCTGTTGTTTCAAGCGTGTTAGTTCAGAAGTTGGTTGATTCAAATAAGTCGTCGGCTGCCAAAGAATAGGTGGTGTATGACGCGTAGCAACATACTTCATGGCATGATCAGCAACTGGCCAGATATCTGGGTGGAGTGGCCAGTAACTCGACCATTGCTCGTATGTCTTGCGACCGAGTAACAGGGAGCAATCCTCTTGCATCCATTCACGGATGACCTGACCAATCTCAGGATGTTGAAATGGAGCAGTCCATCCCCCTTGTTCGAAGTCGTTGCTCACATCCTCATTCTTTCCGCTCGGTGCTTGAATGACACCGTCTAACGATAGATGTTCGAATACGATGATTTTTCGCATGAAAGGTCTCCTCTCGATTACGATCTGCTTATAGCATACCGTAAAGCTAAAAATATATAAAAGCGCTTGCAAATAAATATTGCATAAACTGAAATGTTTGTTATAATAAAGGTACCAAATGATTTGGCAAGACGTCAGATGAACGTCGAGTCGATAAGGACTCCGGAAATCCTGTTGACGAACATCATCTCAGAACGCCAACTGTAAATGGCTCAAGAATGCCGGACGACATTCTCTTGGTAGAAGTCGTACCAAGGTATCTTGTTCATTCTAGATGAGAAATCTCGAATGAATGGGAGCTTCCATGATTTCGAAGCTAGGGAAAAGTGGAAGGTAACGGATCGTCTAAAATGAAAAGTACAGTTCGTGAAAAGGAGTGTTGTCTAGCAGTGATTGTTAGCAACCGAATGTTTGACTGCTTCAAGCGGATGACATTATGCTCCACCTAGGTCCCGAGTACAGTCAGATGATGGAACTGAAACACCATTCTATCGTTAGCCCGATAGCCAGATCTGATTTCTTTCTACCTCTTCATTAAGAGGAACACCTAAGGTTTTGGAGTACACGAATAGTTCTAACTATGAGAGGAGTTCATCCGTAAGTGAAACCAATTTTATATGAGTAAAAGGTCCCGCGCTTGAAATGAGTTCAAGAGATGGGGACCTTTTTCTGTGTTCATTTTTTTTGATAGCGGTCGGAGACTTTTCCACGTTTTCGATCGCGATAAAAAACATATCCTGCGACAAATCCAATGCCACCCATCGCAAGAATCAAACCAACGAGACCTTGCAATACATATACGTAAGCCGCATCGCCTAAGTATTTAAACGGCACTTGTGCAATTAGAAAAACACTATCACGCATGAGCTTAATACCAATCGCGCCGATGATGCCGGGGATTAATAATGAGAGCAAACCAATGATACGCATAGGACGCCACTCCTTTCCAAGCGTATTGTATCAAAAAATCGATCGTTCTGCGAATCGGGTTTGCTTCCCTATTTTATTCCGAGTACGATAGAAATGTAAGCAGTTTCAAAGGGGGAATTCATATGCATCATCTACTCGTCGTCGGGGCTGGTCAAGGGGGAACAGAAGTCCTGCATGCGTTTCAACGTTCACCATTATTAACGGTCATTGGTCTTGTCGATCCAAACATGGATGCGCCTGGGGTGGCGCTTGCACGGCGTGCGGACATTCGGATCGAAACGAGCTGGTCAGCTTTCGAAGGGGCGGATGTCGATTTCATCATTGACGCTACAGGAGAAAATGGCGTACTTGAGCAATTGATTCATGATTTTCCGGGAGCGGCGGTCTTACCGGGGGAATTCGTCAGAGTGTTGCTCGAGCGATTGACTGAAAAAGAGAAAATGCTCGAAGCGATCATTCATTGTACGAGCGAAGCAATCTCCGTCGCCGATCAAGACGGACAGACGATGCTGATCAATCCAGCCTATACGCGCATGACCGGTTTCACGGAGCGAGACGTCGTCGGAAAACCGGCAAGTGCCGATATCGGAATGCAGGAATCCGTTCATTTGAAAGTCTTGAATACGGGCGAGAACGTTCGAGATGTTCGCATGAAGATTGGGCAAGATCAACGCGATATCATCGTCAACGCGGCACCCGTCATTGTCGATGGACAAGTCCGTGGTTCCGTTGGGGTCATTCGGGATATCTCGGAAATGAAGGCACTCGCCAAAGAATTGAAGGCAGCGCGACAAAAAATCCGGACGCTCGAAGCCAAATATACATTCGATGATATCATCGCCGAGAGTGAAGCGATGCGCTTCGTCGTCGATCAAGCGAAACTTGCGGCAACGATGCCAGTCAATGTCTTGATTCGCGGTGAATCCGGAACCGGCAAGGAACTGTTCGCGCATGCGATCCATGCAGCGAGCGAACGTAAATATGAACAATTCGTCCGCGTCAATTGTGCGGCAATCGCACCGACGTTACTCGAAAGTGAACTATTCGGGTACGAGGAAGGCGCGTTCTCAGGAGCGCGACGTGGTGGTAAGCGTGGATACTTCGAAGAAGCACACGGGGGTTCGCTGTTCTTAGATGAGATCGGCGAACTGCCACTCGACGTCCAAGCCAAACTGTTACGGGTGTTACAGGAAAATGAAGTCGTTCGCGTCGGTGGTACGAAGGCCATTCCGGTCGATGTCCGGATCATCGCGGCGACGAATGCGAATCTGGAGCAGAAGATCATCATGAATGAGTTCCGAGAAGATCTCTACTACCGGATTAATCGTTTACCGATTCACATACCGGCACTACGTGAGCGTCCGGATGATATCGCGCCATTGACCTTACACTTACTCCGTAAATTGAATCAAAGTTATGGGCGATCGGTCGGACGGATATCGGATGATGTACTCGAAGCAATGAAGAAGCAACCGTGGAAAGGAAATGTCCGCGAGCTTGAAAATGTCATCGGTCGCGCGTTGATTTTTACAGATAAAACAGAAACGGTCTTACGAAAAGGTCATCTTCAGCTTGTCGTGCCACAAACAACAAAAGTTGCGACAAGACAGAAAAAGGAAATCAAACATTTATCAGACGAGATGTCCCACGTCGAAGAACGGTTAATTCGGGAAGCGCTTACTGCCTTTAATGGCAACAAAACAGAAGCGGCGAAACAACTCGGAATTTCTCTCCGGGCACTTTATTACAAAGTGGAACGATTTAACATCTATTCGTAAAGCGCAAATTTTTGCGTGCAATATATTGCAAAAAATGCAAAAGCGTGCAAAATTAAAGACGTTCTTGCTTATCCTACCGTCTCTTTTGAATTGGCACGAAAATTGCTATTACTATTTATGTATGACAGGTGAGGGGGGAATACGGTGAGATTCAGTGAAATGGTCGAGCAGGCAGCTCGACTCGAAGATTCCGTCGTTGCGATTGCAGCTGCGGATGACGAAGAAGTGATGGATGCTGTCGCATTAGCAATTGAGAACGATTTAGCGCGTTTTCATTTGTTCGGGGATGCGACACGGATTCAGCAGATGATTCAAAAACGGGCATTACGGGAGTCACAATTCGTGATTACCCATACCTCTACATCACAAGAAGCGGCAGAACGTGCTGCTCATGCCGTTCGCAAAGGGGATGCGAGCGTCTTGATGAAAGGACTTGTTCCAACAGCAACGTTCATGAAAGCCGTCTTAAACAAAGAAACAGGTCTGCGTTCAGGAAATGTCCTGTCGCATGTCGCGTTGTTCGAAGTACCAGGGCGTGAATCAGCGATTGGATTAACCGACGCAGCGATTCATATCCAACCGTCACTCGAAGACAAGGTGAAGATCATCGAAAACGGTGTCTCCGCCTTACGTGCTCTCGGATACGGCTTACCGAAAGTCGCAGTCTTAGCAGCCGTCGAAGTCGTCAATCCGACGATGCAGGCGACGATTGATGCCGCACTTTTAACACAGATGAACCGACGTGGTCAAATCAAGGATTGCCTTGTAGACGGACCACTCGCGCTTGACAATGCCGTGAATCTCGTCGCTGCCCAGCAAAAAGGGTTAACGGGAGACGTAGCAGGTCAGGCGGATTTACTCGTCGTTCCGCAAATCGAAGTCGGGAACGTCATCTACAAATCACTCATGTATTTCGCACATGCTTCGGTTGCGGCGATTCTCGTCGGGGCACGGGCTCCGGTCGTATTGACAAGCCGTGCCGATACAGCAGAAGCAAAAATGTACTCACTAGCCTTTGCGCTTTTAAATGCTCAACAGACGAAAAAAGTAAAACAAACAATCTGAGGAGGAACTTAAAATGGTCGAAACAAACGTAGAATCACGCTTCAGCATCTTTGAAACAATGGAGATGGAAGATTACGAACAAGTCGTTTTTTGCCACGATAAAGTATCGGGATTAAAAGCGATCATCGCGATTCATGACACGACACTCGGACCGGCACTCGGTGGACTTCGTATGTGGAACTATGCATCAGACGAAGAAGCATTGATTGATGCGCTCCGTTTATCAAAAGGGATGACGTATAAGAACGCAGCTGCTGGTTTGAACCTCGGTGGTGGTAAAGCTGTCATCATCGGAGATGCGAAGACACAAAAGTCAGAAGCACTCTTCCGGGCATTCGGACGTTACGTCCAGTCACTGAATGGTCGTTACATCACAGCAGAAGATGTTAATACGACGGTTGCAGACATGGATTACATCCATATGGAGACAGATTTCGTCACTGGTGTCAGCCCAGCATTCGGATCAAGTGGTAACCCGTCACCAGTTACAGCATACGGTGTCTACCGTGGGATGAAAGCAGCGGCAAAAGAAGTGTACGGAACAGATTCACTTGGTGGAAAAACGATTGCGATCCAAGGTGTCGGTAACGTTGCCTTCAATCTATGCCGTCATTTGCATGAAGAAGGGGCGAAACTGATCGTCACGGACATCAACCAAGAAGCACTTCAACGTGCAGAAGAAGCATTCGGTGCACTGATCGTCGCACCAGAAGACATCTACAGTGTCGAAGCAGATATCTTCGCTCCATGTGCCCTCGGTGCGACATTAAACGACGAGACGATTCCACAATTGAAAGTTAAGATCATCGCCGGTGCGGCAAATAACCAACTCAAAGAAGACCGTCACGGTGACATGCTCGAAGAACGCGACATTTTATACGTACCAGACTTCGTCATCAATGCCGGCGGTGTCATCAATGTTGCTGACGAACTCGACGGATACAACCGTGACCGTGCCATGAAAAAAGTCGAACTCGTCTACGATGCAGTCACGAAAGTATTTGAAATCGCAAAACGCGACCACCTACCAACGTACCGGGCGGCTGAAAAAATGGCAGAAGAGCGTATCGCGACGATGCGTAGTGCCCGTAGTCAGTTCCTACGTCGTGATAAAAACATTCTAGGATCACGCGGCTGATCAGAGGAGGATATCCATGAGCGAACGTATTTTAACGATCAATCCTGGTTCGACGTCGACGAAGATCGGTATCTTCGAAGCAGCGAACCAGGTGTTCACGAAGACGTTACGCCATCCAGCGGAAGCGGTCGGAGGACCGCTTCCAGCACAGCTGGAGATGCGTCGTCATGTGTTACTCGAAGTATTAGCTGAAGAGCAGATTGATTTGAAAGCGCTTACTGCTGTCGTTGGGCGCGGAGGGTTACTCCGACCGCTCGTCAGCGGTACGTACGCAGTCAATCGGGAAATGCGAGAAGACTTACTCAGCGGTATTTTTGGCGTCCATGCCTCAAACCTCGGTGGACTTCTTGCAGATGAGATTGCTCGGACACTCGACATCCCATCATTCATCGTTGATCCGGTCGTCGTTGACGAGCTCGAGCCGATTGCGCGGATTACAGGCTTACCTGAACTTGAACGAAAGAGTATTTTTCATGCCTTGAATCAAAAAGCTGTCGCGAAACGGTACGCGAAGGAAATCGGACGTCCGTATGAGGAACTGCGTCTGATCATCGCACACATGGGCGGCGGGATTACGGTCGGTGCGCATCAAGAGGGGCGTGTTATCGACGTCAACAATGGACTCGATGGAGAAGGACCGTTTTCGCCAGAACGTAGCGGATCGCTACCTGTTGGTCAACTAGTAGAACTATGTTATAGTACCAAGTATAAACTTGAAGAGATGAAGCGTCTGGTCGTTGGGTCAGGCGGACTTGTCGCGCACTTGGGAACGTTTGACGCGATCGAGATTGAGCGGCGGATTGAAGAGGGCGACGAAAAAGCGGCATTGTTATATGACGCGATGGCGTACCGGATTGCAAAAGAGATCGCTGGTCAAAGTGCTGTCTTGTTCGGTCAGATCGACGCGATCATTCTCACAGGCGGACTTGCCTATAGTGATCGGTTGACGCGTGCGATCGAAGAACGTATCGCCCACCTCGGTCAAGTCGTACGTAGTCCTGGTGAAGATGAGTTGCAGGCGCTCGCAGAAGGAGTGTTGCGTGTCTTACGTGGGGAAGAAGAAGTTAAGGAATATGGAGGCGAACCAACATGGCTAGAGAATTCGACGTCGTTGTCCTAGGTGGTGGACCCGGTGGATATGTCGCCGCGATCCGTGCGGCACAAGCCGGGAAGTCGGTAGCAATCGTGGAACAAGGAAAATTAGGCGGGACATGCTTACATCGTGGCTGCATCCCATCTAAAGCCTTTTTGAAATCAGCAGCAGTCTATCAGACGGTCAAACACGCTGCTACATATGGCGTGGACGTACCGGAATCGTTTTTACGATTCGAACAGGTCAAGCAACGCAAACAAGAGATCGTAGATGGATTAGAGGCAGGCATTCAGCATCTGATGAAAAAAGGAAAGATTGAAGTCTTTCACGGTCGGGGTTCGATTCTTGGACCAAGTATCTTTTCACCGATGCCGGGTACGATCAGCGTCGAGCCGGAAGAAGGCGAAGGCGAGTTGATTCTTCCACGTCAATTGATCGTCGCGACAGGGTCGCGTCCACGTCCATTGAATGGACTTGCTTTTGATTCAGAGTATGTCCTCAGTTCGGATGATGCACTCGATATGGCAGATTTGCCAAAATCGATTGTCATCATCGGCGGTGGCGTCATCGGTGTCGAATGGGCATCGATGTTGACGGATTTTGACGTCGCAGTAACGGTCGTCGAATTCAGCGACCGGATCTTACCGACGGAAGATGCGGCAGTCAGCCGTGAAGTCGCTCGTCAACTGAAAAAGCGTGGCGTCAAGATTCATACGGGTGCAGCTGCACAAAGCGATACGTTCCGGATGTCGGAAGACGGTGTTTCGATCGCAATCGACCGTAACGGAGAACAGACGACGCTTGAAGCGGATAAGTTACTTGTCGCGATCGGTCGAATGGCAAACGTCGAAGGCATCGGAATCGAAAACACGAATATCGTCGTCGAAAATGGCTTCATCCAAGTAGATGACCATTTCCGGACGAAGGATCAACATATCTATGCGATCGGGGACGTCATCGGTCGCTTACAACTAGCGCACGTCGCGTCAGCAGAAGGTGTCAAAGCGGTCGAAGCGATCGTAAACGGAACGACGACACCACTTGAATATGCGTTCGTACCTCGTTGTATTTACAGCGTACCGGAAGCGGCATCGGTCGGTTTGACGGAAGACGAAGCAAAACGTGCCGGAATGGACGTCAAGGTAGGGAGCTTCTCGTTCAACGGATTAGGAAAAGCGCGGATCGAAGGAGAGGCAGCAGGCTTCATCAAGCTCGTCTCGGATGCGAAAACGGATGATCTCGTCGGCGTCCACATCGTCGGACCAAAAGCAACGGAACTGATCAGTGAAGGTGGATTAGCGCTCGTACTCAATGCAACGGCATGGGAAGTCGGACAGCTCGTGCATCCGCACCCAGCCTTGTCAGAAGCATTCGGAGAAGCAGCACTTGCAGTCGACGGACTTGCGGTTCACGCCTAAGGAGGAATTACGGATGGAAAAAATAGAATTCAAAGAATTAGTAGAACTCGGATTAACGGAACAGGACGCGATTCACATGTTCGAAACGATGGTCCGTGCGCGGAAGATTGACGAACGGATGTGGAAATTGAACCGAGCTGGTAAAATTCCTTTCCTCGTCTCATGTCAAGGACAAGAAGCTGCTCAAGTCGGTGCGGCGTTCGCCCTTGAAAAAGGAACGGACTACATTTTGCCGTATTATCGTGATTTAGGCGTCGTCTTGCACTTTGGTCAAACATCACGCGATATCATGCTGTCGGCATTCGCAAAGGCAGAAGATCCGAACTCAGGTGGTCGCCAAATGCCAGGACACTATGGTTCACGTGCCTTGAACATCGTCACAGGTTCAAGTCCGGTCACGACACAAGTACCACATGCTGTCGGGATCGCACTAGCTGCGAAGATGCGTAAGGAGCCACTCGTCGCGTACGTCTCGTTCGGAGAGGGATCTTCAAACCAGGGAGACTTCTGCGAAGGGGCAAACTTTGCCGGAATTCACAAGCTTCCTGTCATCTTGTTCTGTGAAAACAACAAATACGCCATCTCGACACCACTCTCGAAACAGTTATCTGCGAAACACGTTGCTGACCGGGCGATCGGTTACGGAATGCCTGGCTATACAGTGGACGGTATTGATCCACTTGCTGTCTTCAAAGTCGTCAAGGAAGCGCGCGAACGCGGATTACGGGGAGAAGGTCCGACCTTGATCGAAGTTGAAGTCGAACGCCTCGTACCACACTCATCGGATGATGACGATAAATCATACCGTTCTGCTGAAGAACTCGATGCCTTAAAAGCACGTGACGGGATCAAACTCTTCCGTGCGCGTCTGATCGAAATGGGTGTCCTGACGGAAGAATCAGCGACCGCAATCGAACAAACGATGGAAAAAGAAGTCGACGAAGCAACAGCTTATGCGGAAGCAGCGGCTTACGACGCGCCAGAAAATGCATTACGTTATGTGTACGACGAGGAGGAAACGAAATGACGACGTTAAGTTTAATCGAAGCGATCAACAGTGCAATCAAAGAAGAGATGGAACGCGACGAGTCCGTCTTCATCCTCGGCGAAGATGTCGGTGTCCGTGGTGGTGTCTTCCGGGCGACACAAGGATTGCTCGAACAATTCGGAGAAGAACGTGTCATCGATGCACCGCTCGCTGAAAGTGCGATTGCCGGTGTCGGAATAGGAGCTGCGATGTACGGCATGCGCCCGATTGCTGAAATGCAATTTGCTGACTTCATCATGCCAGCAGTCAACCAAATCGTTAGTGAAGCGGCGAAGATTAGGTATCGTTCGAACAACGACTGGACATGTCCGATTGTCATCCGCGCACCGTTTGGCGGCGGTATTCACGGGGCACTTTATCATTCTCAGTCGGTCGAGGCGATGTTCAACTCGACGCCAGGTTTGAAAATCGTCATCCCATCGAATCCATACGATGCGAAAGGATTGCTAAAGGCAGCGATTCGTTCGAATGACCCAGTCTTGTTCTTCGAACATAAACGGGGCTATCGTCTGTTGAAGGGGGATGTCCCTGAAGGCGATTATACGGTTGAAATCGGTAAAGCAGACGTCAAGCGTGAGGGCGAAGACGTGACGATCATCACTTACGGACTATGTGTCCATATGGCACTCGAGGCGGCGACACGCCTTGAAAAAGACGGGATCGATGTTCACATCCTTGACTTGCGGACCGTCTATCCGATCGACCGTGAAGCCGTCGTCGAAGCAGCGAAAAAGACGGGGAAAGTCTTGCTCGTCACGGAAGATAATAAAGAAGGTAGCGTCATGAGCGAAGTGTCGGCGATCATTGCAGAAGAAGCATTGTTCGATCTCGATGCACCAATCGAGCGTCTCTGTGGTCCAGACGTACCAGCGATGCCATACGCTCCGACGATGGAGAAGTTCTTCAACATCTCAAGTGAGAAGATTGAAGATAAAATCCGGACGTTACACGCATACTAAGGGGGAACTGACCGATGAAGACTGAAACACTTACGATGCCACAACTCGGGGAAAGCGTCACTGAAGGGACGATTTCGATGTGGCTCGTCAAACCGGGCGATACTGTCAAAAAATATGATCCGATTGCAGAAGTCATTACCGATAAGGTAACAGCAGAAGTCCCATCTTCGTTTGATGGTGTGATTGAAAAACTGCTTGCTGAAGAAGGTGATACGTTGCAAGTCGGTGACGCGATCGTCACGATGCAAGTCAGCGGCGGATCAACAGAAGTCGCTGCAACAGAACAAGAAGTACCTGCTGTCGAAGAGACGACGACGGCTGATACATCGATGAAAAAACGTTATTCACCAGCTGTCTTGAAACTATCGAGTGAACACGGCATTGATCTCGAACAAGTGACGGGGACAGGAGCCGGCGGACGGATTACCCGGAAAGATCTCTTGAAACTGATCGAGTCTGGCTCTATTCCGACACCACAAGCAACTGAACCAAAACCGGAAGCGCAAGCGAATCCGGTAGCGCCTCCAACAGAAGCACCATCCGCACCGAAACGTCCGGTCAGTACACCACAACCGACGGAAACGGGCGACATCGAGATTCCGACTGCCGGTGTGCGTCAAGCAATCGCTTCGAACATGGTTCGTGCGAAACACGAAGCGCCACATGCCTGGTTGATGATCGAAGTGGATGTCACGAACTTGGTCGAAGCACGTAATCGTCATAAAGATGCGTTCTTCAAACAAGAAGGGGTCAAACTAACGTTCTTGCCGTTCTTCATGAAGGCGACGGTCGAAGGATTGAAGAAACATCCGATCATGAACTCGACATGGGCGGGAGATAAGATCATTCAAAAGAAAGCGATCAACCTATCACTTGCCGTCGCGACGCAGGACGCTCTGTTCGTACCAGTCGTCAAGAATGCGGATGAACTAAGCATCAAGGGAATCGCACGCGCGATTGATGACTTCGGGAAACGCGCACAAGCAGGCACGTTGTCGTCTGCAGAGATGCAAGGCGGGACGTTTACGGTCAACAATACAGGATCGTTTGGTTCGATCCAATCGGCACCGATCCTCAACTTCCCGCAAGCTGCGATTCTATCTGTTGAATCGATCGTCAAGCGTCCAGTTTGGGTGAACGGCATGTTCGCAGCACGCGACATGGTCAACCTCTGTATGTCGATCGACCATCGAGTACTCGACGGACTAGTGGCCGGACAGTTCCTGCAAACCGTCAAACAAGCACTCGAATCGATCGATCCGAACCAACTTTCCTTATACTGAGATTTTCCAGTTGACAGGGAAGAAGAAGCATCGTAATATAAGAATCAATTCAACACACGATAGCAAAGACGAAGAGAAGTAACTTGTGAAACGATTCAAGAGAGCTGATGGGTGGTGCGAATCAGTATCGGGTAACAAGCGAATGGCCTTCTGAGCTTCAGACCGAATCCCTTCAGTGGGTAGTAGGCTCTGACGGGTTCCTCCCGTTATCGGGGTCGACGAATCAGGACAATGGTCCGGTTCGTTTCAAAGGGGACGGTGTCAGCATCGTCAACGAAGGTGGTACCGCGGGTCTTCCCGTCCTTCATGTTCTACATGAATGGGCGAGAAGACCCTTTTCGTATACAATCGAATCGAACAAATCGTAGAGTGAGTTAAGTAGCGAGACAACATCGGCGTTTCAGAGAGCGGAAGAATGGTGCGACTTCCGTACGCCGAGGTTTCGTGAATGGTCTCATGAGAGCGTGGCTGAACGAAGAAGTAGGTCGCGACGGATGCCCCCGTTATCGTAGGCTATGATGTCTCTTATTTAGACGCATCAGACAGAGTGGGAACGGTCGAACCGTTCCAATCGAGAGGTGGCACCGCGAGATCATCGTCCTCCATGCAGCATACGCTGTGTGGGGGACTTTTTTATATTCCAGGAGGCGAACAGGGATGGTTCAGACAGACACACTTATCATCGAACAACTTGAACTAAACGGCGACGAGATGACGCCGATCATGATTTTTCAACAACTGAGCGGAACACAGAAATGTTTGCTTGAAAGTTCTGCGCATACGGATCAAGGACGGTATTCGATCATCGGTGTTGATCCGGTGGAGATGATTCGCGCAGATGGACGGACCGTGACGCGGGAACAGTTGACGACAGGTCGATTGACGCAGGAAACGGGTGATCCAGTACGACTGATGCAACAGATGATCCTCCGGGATGGCGTTGAAGAAGACCTTCCGTTTTTAGCGGGTGGGATCGGATATGTCGGTTACGACATGATGCGCGCCTATGAAACGCTTGGTGATATTCCAGAGCGAACGAGACAACTACCGGACGCGCTACTCGCCGTATACGACCAAATCATCCTGTTCGATCATCTCGAACATCGTGTTCATTTGATTCAGACGTCGCTCGGTGGCATCACCGATCGTGATGAATTACGTCAACGTCTAGCAGAGCGGAAAGTACAACTTGAGCAACCGCGAGAGCGAACGGATATCGAGCGTCCACTCCGAGATGTCGTCTACGAACCATTGATGGATCAAGAGACGTTTGAAGGACTCGTCGAACAAGCGAAGAGGCATATCCACCAAGGCGACGTCTTCCAGCTCGTACTCTCACAGCGCCTCGATGCGACGTTCTCAGGTGACCCGTTCCAGTTTTATCGGAAGCTCCGCAAGGACAATCCAAGCCCTTATCTTTTCTATATCGACTTAGGGGAAGCAATCGTACTCGGTGCCTCCCCGGAAAGTTTGGTCCAAGTCAAAGGGAATCGCGTGACGACGAATCCGATTGCCGGCACACGCCGCCGGGGGAAGACGAAAGAGGAGGACGAACGGCTGGCAGAGGAGTTGCTTCACGATGAGAAGGAACGCGCCGAGCACAGGATGCTTGTCGATCTCGGACGCAACGACCTCGGTCGGATTTGTCAGATCGGTACCGTCGAGGTGACGCGATTCATGCAAATCGAGCGCTTCAAGAACGTCATGCACCTCGTCTCCGTCGTTGAAGGGACGTTAGCAGACGGAAAGACCGGAGCAGACGCACTCGTCTCTTGTCTACCAGCTGGGACGGTCACGGGAGCTCCGAAAATCCGAGCGATGCAGTTGATTGACCAGTACGAACAGGTGAAACGAGAAGTATATGCCGGGGCTGTCGGCTATTTCGATGTTCGGGGGAATATGGATTTTGCCCTCGCCATCCGGACGATGGTGATCAAAGATGGTGTCGCCTCTGTTCAAGCAGGTGCTGGCATCGTCTACGACTCGATTCCACGCCTCGAGTACCAGGAGACGTTACACAAAGCGAAATCACTACTGGAGGTTTGGAAATGATCGTCCTGATTGATAACTATGATTCCTTTACCTATAACCTATACCAATACGCATCCGTTTATACGGACGTCCACGTCATTCGAAACGATGCGGTCAGCATAGAAGGACTCCGCGAGATGAAGCCGGACGGCATCATCCTCTCACCCGGTCCCGGTCGCCCGGCTGACGCTGGCATCTGCATCGATCTGATTCGTCAATTATCGGGTCAAGTACCGATTCTCGGTGTCTGTCTCGGACATCAGGCAATCGGCGAAGCATTCGGAGGAAGCGTCGTCGAAGCACCGGTCATCATGCACGGGAAGACATCGATGATTCGACAATCGGGACAACTCTTCGCCGAAATGACGGAAACGTTAGAGGTCATGCGCTATCATTCGCTGATCGTCGCTCGAAACGACTTACCGACGGAGCTCGTCATCACGGCAGAAACGGATGACCGGACGATCATGGCGCTCGAACACCGGACGCATCCGACCTTCGGAATCCAGTTCCATCCCGAATCCGTCGGAACACCACAAGGACAGCAGATGATTAAACGATTCATTGAATTGACGAAGGAGTGACAAACGATGAAAGAGACGTTATTGAAATTAGCAGAAGCGAAACATTTACGATATGAAGAGATGCAACAAGCAGCACGCGAACTGTTTGCGGAAGACGTTACCGATAGCGAAATTGCCGCTTTTCTCGTTGCATTGAAAGCAAAAGGGGAGACTGCAGAAGAATTAGCTGGTCTCGCTTCGATCATGCGCGAGGTCGCCCTCGACATTCCGGTCACGGGTGAGTTCATGGATAACTGCGGTACAGGAGGCGATGGCTCACAATCGTTCAACATCAGTACGACAGCGGCCTTCGTTCTAGCAGGTGCTGGTATGAAAGTCGCAAAACACGGGAACCGGAGTGTCTCGAGTAAAACGGGCAGCGCTGATGTGCTCGAAGCACTTGGGGTTTCGCTCGATACGACACCGGAACGTTTAGCAGAACAGCTCGAGTCAAACGGAATCGCCTTCTTGTTTGCGCAACGGATGCATCCACGTGTCAAGCAAATCATGAAGGTCCGACGCGATTTGCGGATTCCGACAATCTTTAACTTGATCGGTCCATTGACGAACCCAGTTCCGCTCAAGACACAACTATTAGGAATTTACCGCGAGGATATGCTGGAGACGATGGCATTGACTTTACATCGACTCGGTCGGAAGCGGGCAATCGTCTTGCACGGTGCGAACGGAATGGATGAAGCGTCCCTTGCCGGAACGAACCAACTCGTCTTACTCGACGCAGGCGAGCTGATTCGCTTCAGTCTTCATCCGGAGGAAGTCGGACTGAAGACCGCACCGCTTGAAGCGATTCGCGGAGGTAGTGCACAAGAAAATGCGGCCATTTTACTGCAAGTCCTTGGTGGTGAGCATGGTGCTTATCGTGACACGGTCCTACTCAATGCTGGAATTGCCCTCTTTGCAGCGAACCGTGCGAAGACGATTCAAGAAGGAATCGCTTTAGCAGCAGATAGCATCGACTCAGGACGAGCGATGGAACGATTGAATCAATTACGACAAATGACTCGGGAGGAAGCAATCGGATGAATATCTTAGATCGCATCATCGAAACGAAACGGACAGAAGTCCTACAATTGAAATTAACTGGTGTCGAACGGATCGACCGGGAGGCATTGAAGCCGTCGATTAAGCAACGACTATCGGGAGCGGAGTTATCCGTCATCGCGGAAATCAAACGAGCGTCGCCATCAAAAGGGGCAATCGCACTTGACGTCGACGTCGTCGCTCAAGCGAAACAATATGAAGCGAGTGGGGCGACCGTCATCTCCGTCTTGACGGACGAGACGTACTTCAAAGGATCGATGGATGATTTAGCGGCAGTCGCTGCAGCAGTCGACATCCCGGTGCTTTGTAAGGATTTCATGATCGACCGGATTCAGATTGACCGCGCAAAAGCACATGGAGCACGGTTGATTCTCTTGATCGTCGCCGCTCTCGAACAAGAGACGCTTGCTGACTTGTATGCGTATGCTTACGCGGAAGGACTTGAGGTTTTAGTCGAAGTCCATGACGAAGAGGAATTACGCCGAGCAGAGGCGATCGGTGCGCAAATCATCGGCATCAACAACCGCAACTTGAAAAAGTTCGAAGTCGATTTACAGACATCGGTCGGATTACTCGAACAGAAACAACCGGACGTCCGGTACATCAGTGAGAGTGGCATCAAGACGGTCGAGGAAGCACAGCGATTACATGCTGCCGGTGCAGACGGAATTCTCGTCGGCGAGACATTGATGCGGGCAGACGATCCACAAGTCTTCATCCGAGAAGTGAGTGGCGTGCGCGTATGACACGGATTAAGTTCTGTGGTCTCCGGGAAAGAGAACATGTCGAAGCAGCAGTTCGCTTAGCGGACTACATCGGCTTCGTCTTTGCTAAAAGTAAACGACAGGTCACGCTGGAAGAGGCAGCACGTCTTAGACGCGATATTCCAAGTACAGTCCAGGTCGTCGGTGTCTTCGTCTCCCCGACCTATCAACAGGTGATTGATGCGGTCGAACAGGTCGAACTGGATCTCGTTCAAATTCATGGGACGATCCCGGACGGCAAGATACCGGTTCCGACCATTCAAGCGATTCCGGTGACGGATATCGCAAAAGTAGAACAACAGACGGATTATTTACTCGTCGACGCACCGGTTGCTGGAAGTGGCGAGACATTCGACTGGTCACGAGATATTCAAGCAGAACGTCCACTGTTCATTGCCGGTGGCTTGACAGCTGACAACGTAGGAGAAGCAATCAAACGATATCAACCGTTCGCCGTCGATGTCTCAAGTGGCATCGAGACGGATGGACGGAAAGATTCCATCA
Source organism: Exiguobacterium acetylicum DSM 20416 (assembly GCF_000702605.1). Lineage (NCBI taxonomy): Bacteria > Bacillati > Bacillota > Bacilli > Caryophanales > Exiguobacterium > Exiguobacterium acetylicum. Next base: position 541,415 of record NZ_JNIR01000001.1, read on the forward strand.
AAATGCAGGCATTCGCTGATGCCGTAAAGGAGAGAGAAGCATGAGCTACGCACAACCGGATACACTCGGACAATATGGTAAATACGGAGGACGCTACATCCCGGAAACATTGATGCACGCGGTGATCGAACTCGAAGAAGCATACGCAACCGTAAAAGAGGATCCAGCGTTTCAAGCACGGATGGACGAATTGCTGAAAGAATACGTCGGACGTGAAACACCACTTTATTTTGCCGAACATTTGACGCAAACGATTGGTGGCGCAAAGATCTATTTAAAACGAGAAGACTTGAACCATACCGGTGCCCATAAAATCAACAATACGATCGGTCAAGCGTTACTGGCTGAACGGATGGGGAAACGGAAAATCGTTGCTGAGACAGGGGCAGGACAACACGGCGTCGCGACAGCGACGGTCTGTGCTTTACTCGACCTCGAATGTGTCATCTTCATGGGCGAAGAGGACGTCCGTCGTCAAGAGTTGAACGTCTTCCGGATGGAGTTACTCGGAGCAACCGTCATCCCGGTCACCCAAGGGAGTCGGACACTTAAAGATGCCGTCAATGAAGCACTTCGTTACTGGGTCAAACATGTCGAGGACACGCACTACTTGATGGGTTCTGTTCTCGGACCACACCCATTCCCGCAACTCGTCCGTGATTTCCAAGCGGTCATCGGAAAAGAGACACGACGCCAAATCATCGAAAAAGAGGGACGTCTGCCGGAGGCGATCGTCGCTTGTGTCGGCGGCGGTAGTAACGCGATCGGCATGTTCCATCCGTTCATCGATGATACAGATGTAAAATTATACGGAATCGAAGCAGCGGGTAGCGGAATCGACACAGAGAAACACGCAGCGACGATGACAAAAGGAGAGGTCGGTGTCTTGCACGGCTCGATGATGTATCTCTTACAGGATGCACATGGTCAAGTACAAGAAGCGCACTCAATCTCAGCTGGACTCGATTATCCGGGTGTCGGTCCGGAGCATAGTCTGCTAAAAGATATCGGTCGTGTTCAGTATGAAGCGGTGACCGATGAACAAGCTCTCGAAGCACTTCAGTTGTTGAGCCGTAAGGAGGGAATCATCCCGGCACTCGAATCGGCACACGCCATTGCCTACGCGACTCAACTCGCGGCAGAGATGGACAAAGAAGAGATTCTCGTCATCTGTCTATCAGGACGCGGCGACAAAGACGTCGTCACTGTCAGAAACGCACTAAAGGGGGAAGCATGATGCGATTAGAAACAGCCATTCGTAACGTTACGAGCAAAGGGGAGAAAGCCTTCATCCCGTACGTGATGGGCGGAGATGGAGGAATTGATCAACTCCCGGAAATCCTTTCGTTTCTCGCTGAATCCGGCGCGACAGCGATTGAAGTTGGTGTCCCGTTTTCGGATCCCGTCGCTGACGGTCCGGTCATTCAAGAAGCGGGACTCCGGGCGCTAGAAGCGAACGTCGGACTGAAGGATGTCCTTGAGGCAGTTCGCGTTGCCCGTCAGACCGTCGATGTTCCGGTCGTTTTGATGACGTACCTGAATCCGATTTTCCGCTACGGATTAACAGCGTTTCTAGCGACATGCCGCGAAGTCGGGGTCGACGGACTGATCATTCCTGATTTGCCGCTTGAGCAGAGCGAACAGTTTTTCGAACAAGAAGACAAATCGGACATCGCGCTCGTTCAACTCGTCTCCTTGACGAGTCCGATGGAGCGGATCCAAAAGATTGCCGATAAAAGTGAAGGCTTCCTCTATGCGGTCACGGTCAACGGAACGACAGGCGGACAGACGACGTTTGATACGGCGCTCGAAGACCACTTAGCGAACGTCGCAGCAAACAGTCCAGTACCGGTCCTTGCTGGATTCGGGATCAGTACACCGGAACATGTCAAACAATTGAGTCACCCAGTCTCGGGTGTCATCGTCGGTAGTAAGATCGTCGACTTACTCCATCAGAATGATCGAGAAACGATTCAACAGTTGATGGCAGCGCGTCTTGCGGCGACGCCGTCACATTAATAAAAAAGAGCTGACTCAAAAGTCAGTCTCTATAAAGAAAAGGGTGGCAGAATGATAATCTGCCACCCTTTTCTCGTAAAAAAATGACGCGTCACACGCCACTCCTACAGGAAAAAGCGCATTTATGCGCTTGAGAGACGAACAAGCCCGCATTTCTGCTTGAATGAAGCAGGAAAGCGAGTCTTGTGTCTCGCCTGAGGAAAGGGCGTGAAAAGACGCGTCATTCTTTTTAAGTCAGTCCCTTTTTCGTATAGATGTCACTGTTGAACGAGCGACTTCTGCAAGTTGGTATACAGCGGTTCGAATCCGAGTTCCTCATAAAACGTTGCGGCACGATCGTTGACCGCCCAGACATTCAAGCGAACCGCATCGACCTTTCGCTCGAGTGCTAGTTCTTCCGCCGCCTGCATCAACTGGCGACCGGTTCCCGAAGAACGATGGGAAAAGGTGACACCAACGTCGGTGACGTTCAGGATCCGAACGGGCTTGAACCGGTCAGGTGCTGGTGCCGTCCATTTACCGAACAAGTAACCGGTGATGTCGTCTCCGTCGAGCGACGTCAGACAGAGGTGTTGTTCTGAATCGAGCATTTGTCCTAAGGACTCTAGCGTATAAGGCGTCAAAACATCTGGATGAAAATGTGGTGATAACCGCTTATGATGCTCGAACGTATCTGCCGTCAAGGAAAGCAGGACAGAGAGGTCTGAAGTACGGCTCGTGCGGATCATCAAGCAATCACTCCGATCATCGATTTTGTTTGAGTACTTCGGCGACGAGACCCGATACATACGGACTGCCACGATCTTCTTTTTCGACCGATTCAATCATGATGGCAACGAGAAGATCTTTTTTGTCGTTGTCGTAACCGACGAAGAAGCCGTTCTCTTTTCCATCGGTTTCGCCTGCCTTTTTCAATTCTGCCGTGCCGGTCTTACCGGCAACATCGACTTCCTTGATGTCAGCCGGGAGTGTGTAGCCGTTATGGACGACGTCATAGAGATCATCGCGAATCATCTTCGCGTCATTCGCATCCAGCAGATCTTTTTTGAAGACTTGCTTCGTTTTTTCCTCTTGTAAAAGGGTCGGACGATAAATCGTTCCGTCAGTTAGGAAAATTTCATACATCGACGCTAGGTGGAGAATGTTTGTCAGCATCTGTCCTTGTCCATACGACGTATCCATCAGTTGTCCATCTGAAGCAATCGTCCCGTCGTTTGAGATTTGAGAAGCGCGTAGCGGATACGTGAACGGTAACTTCTCACCGTAACCGAGCGCTTCAAGTCCAGACGTGAACGCCTTCGTTCCAACCTGTTCGAGTGTGGAACGGGCGAAGTAGATGTTATCGGAATAAACGAGCGCATTGTGCAGATTAACGGGTGCTGGCGTTTCGTGAATCCGTGTGACGTTAAAACCATCGATCTTATTTTTCAGTCCATTGATCGTATAGGCTTTTTCCGGGTCAAGTGTTCCACTCTTTAAGCCAACCGCGGCCGTCAGAGGCTTTTGAGTCGAACCGGGTGCGAAGGCACTCGTGAATCGGTTCAACAACGGTTGATCCGGATCCTGCGTCAGTTCATCGAGTCGCGCTTGCGAGATCCCTGACATGAACTCAGAAGGATCAAAGCCTGGGGAGCTGAGTAAGACACGCGTCTCACCAGTCCGCGGATCGATTGCCGATGCCGTTCCTGGAGCCTCTTTCATCGTGTCATATGTTTTTTTCTGGAGCGTAGCATCAATCGTCAACGGGATATCCTCACCATCCGTCGGTTTTGTTTCAGCGACGGTGACGCTTGATCCGTCTTTCTTTTGTAGAATGATCGAAGCTCCGGCTTTACCGCGTAAGCGATCATCAAGGACTTGTTCGAGACCCCGTTTCCCGATCTGTTCGCCAGCTTGGATTTTATTTTTTGATTCTTTAATCTCGTCTGCTGTCGCCGAACCGATATAACCGATCAAGTGTGAAGCGGCCTTTCCGAGTGGATATGTTCGGACTTCCGTCTCTTTGACGCTGATCCCTGCAATGTCACGCAATTTCGATACCGTTGTTTCATCGGTCAGTGTTTTGAGCGGAACGAATTGTCCATCCTTAACCCAACTTGCTTTTAAGGAATCTTCAACCGATGAGGTCGGGCGGTCGAGCAATTCGGCAACTTGTGCGACATCTTTAAGTTGTCCTGCAGTTGCGCCGACAGCATACCCTTTACCGGAGGTCGCGAGCGGTTTATCGTTCGCGTCGAGTAAATCACCGCGTTTCCCTTCAACGGTTTGTAACTGAACCTTGTCTTCTTTCTTAAAGTCTTTTAGAACAAACGAAGAGTCCCAGTCAATGAACCAGTTTTCTGTTTCTCCTTGTTTCTCGAATGTTAACGGAACTTGTTTATCATAAGCAACGGCTCCTGCAACCGTATCGAAAGAGATCCGCACGGGAAGAGACGCTTTTTCTTCATCCGTTGCTTCCTTCGCTTTCTTCCGTTCGATGGATAACTTTTTGATATCAAGCGTTTTCGACAATTGTTTTGTCCGGTCGATGAATTCTTTTTTACCATATTCTTTTTTAGTAGCCGTACTCGCGTACGTATACATCTTATCGTAATCTTGTTTTTCCCAAAGTTTGATGTAGGCATCAAGACGTTCTTCTGGTGTCGGTTGATCTTGACATCCGGCAAGTAACGCCACACCAAACGTCGCTGATAAAAGAAGAGGGATCGTTCGTTTCATGGGTTTCGCCTCCGTTGTGGATTAGACTCATAATCATACCGTACCACTCCTGTCAGGAGATTTCATCTGAAACACAAAACCGGACTTCTCATGGGGAGAAGTCCGGTGAATCAAGCTTAGTTGAAGTAATTGAGTGGATTAACGCTGTTTGCAGCAGATGTTCCGCTGTAGACGTAAGGACCGCGATGCATTTCGAAGTGAAGATGCGCACCGAACGCGTTACCTGTTGCACCAATCGTACCGATTTTCGATCCTTTTGCAATCGTTTGTCCGACTGCGACAGAGCGACTGTTCAAGTGTGCATACACCGTCGTATATTGGATGCCGTTAACAGTATGTGTCATCATGACATGATTGCCATACGCGCCGTAATAACGAGACGTGATGACTTTACCAGCGGCTGATGCATAGACAGGTGTACCTGCTGGAGCACCGATATCGATACCGTTGTGGAACGTGTAACCGTAAACGCCACTTGCAGCACCATATCCTTGTGTGATCGGGCCACTCGCTGGACGAGAGAAACCAGTCGTTGCTTTTGTTGAAGTCGTCGTACTGTATTTTTTAACATATGTAGAAGAAACATAGCGTGATGCGCCACCGTAAGAAATTTTTGTCCATGAACCGGAAACACCGAGATAATTGAATGTCTGTCCTGTATTGACGATACCGACGATTTTATAAGCCGTTGATGGACCTGTACGAACACGAAGTCCGTCTGCCATGACCTTTACTTTATATGTTGTTGCGGCCTCGACTTTCGAAGTACTCGTTGTAGCAAAACCTGAAACTACCAAAGCTGTCATTGTCATTGTTGTAAGTAAACGTTTCATTGAGTGTATTTCCTCCTTAAAAATCTGAAGCGCCAGAACTGATCATTACAAAATTGTAAGATTTTATGTATAATTATTTATTTTAAAGAATGATTTTTCGCCTGAGATGATTATAGCATCGTCAATAACACGAAAATATTTCAAATATGTTTCAAAATTACGCTTTGTTAACATATATTGTAATGGATTAATAAGTAAAAAAGAACTGACGGAGAGTCAGTTCTTTTTTCTATGAACCTATACTGTTATTCAGCAGAAGAGGGTGAAAACACAGTCAAATGTTGCGGGAGTACTTCGACAGTCACGGGAACGTGACCTGCTGTATCTCCATCGGCATTGATCGGCAATTCCTCTTTCGAGCGAATTTCAACACGTGTCGTCGTGAAGTGTTCGATTTGATCGGCCTTTGATAACCCACCTGTGATGAGTTTAGGTAATGCTTGAAGCGCATCAAAAAATCCGAGCTTCGTAATGATGAAACCGTGCAACAGTCCATCATCGACTTTTGCGTCTTCCGCAAACGATTCGAATCCGCCAACTGAATTCGTCAAAGCGATGATTAACAAATGTGCCTCCCCATCGAATTGTTTTTCAGCGGAATCGATTTCGATCGGATACGGGCTATGATCCTTAAAGGCTTTCAGACCTTCTATGAAATAGGCAACCGATCCGAGTGACGTTTTTTGTTCGACACTGACTTCCTCGACGGCTTCCGCAATCAGACCAACAGCGATGACGTTCATGAAGTAATGGTCATCATATTTACCGATATCGAGCGGTCGGGTAGGGGCATCAGCTAAGATCTGAATCGCCTCTTCCGGATCCGTTGGGATGTGTAGGGCGCGCGATAAGTCATTGACCGTTCCGAGTGGGACGATCCCGAGTGTTGGGCGATGTGGTTGTTCTGCGATTCCGGTGATGACTTCATTGACCGTTCCGTCACCTCCCATGGCGATGACGGCGTCGTAATTAGACTGGGCAGCATGACGTGCAAATTCCGTCGCATCGTGTTCTTTTTCCGTGAACCGAACGTCGACGGTTTCAAAACGAGTAGCAAGTGTTTCTTCGGCAAGCGTTGCGTGTTTTTTTCCGAGTTCTTTACCGGAAGACGGGTTGATGATGAGCATGACTTGAGACAAGATGAATTCCTCCTTCAGGACAATCTGTTGACTTTTTCCCTGTCCGATGAAAACATAATCCAAATTCTTTTTGACAAATAAAAACACCGAGTAGGCGTATGGCTTACTCGGTGCTAAAGTTCGAACTCAGAAGTGATTTATTGTGATGGAGGCACTTCACCAGCCGCAGGACGTGCTTCTTCTTCGACATCCCAACACTCCGTATTTTCGATCCCGAGTGCTTTTGCTGAGAAGACAGGATCGAGTCCCTGTTTCCGTTGTTCCTGATAATCTTTGATGACTTTGAGGGCGATGCCGCTCAAGAGGAGAATCGCTGTCATATTGATCAATGTCATGCCTGCCATGAAGAGATCGGCAAAGCTCCATACCATACCGAGGCTAAGAACGGATCCGATGAAGACGAAGCCCATTGTCGCAATCCGGAAACCGAAGACGGCTGCAGGACTTTGTTTGATGAACTCGATGTTCGTTTCGCCGTAGTAGTAGCTACCAACGATCGAACTAAAAGCAAATAAGAAGACGCTGAGTGCGATGAATGGTGGCGCAATCGCACCGAATTCCTCAGAGAGTGCGTTTTGTAACATACCGATTCCTTCGCCATTTCCAGCAGCGTAACTATCACTGAGGAGAATGATCGTTGCTGTCGCTGTACAGACGATCAATGTATCAAGGAATACGCCGAGTGTTTGCAAGAAACCTTGTTTTGCTGGGTGCGAAACTTCAGCAGCAGCAGCAGCGTTCGGAGCAGACCCCATCCCGGCTTCGTTTGAGAACAATCCACGTTTGACACCGAGTGAGATCGCAGCACCGACCGAGCCACCGAATGCTTGCTCGATTCCGAAGGCGCTTTTGAAGATCATTGCGAATACACCAGGAAGTTCCGACAGGTTCGTGACGACGACATAAAGAGCAGCAATCAAGTAGAGACCTGCCATGATAGGAACGATGATCGCAGAGAATTTCGCGACACGGTGGACACCACCAAAGATGACGAGTCCAGTCAAGACGACGAGTGCAGCACCGACGACAGCTGTGTTGATACCGAACGCATTGTCAAAGGCAGCGGCAATCGTGTTTGATTGAACGGAGTTGAAGATAAGACCAAACGTCACAGCAATCAAGATTGCAAAGACGATTCCGAGAGCTCGGTTCTTCAAGCCTTTTTCGATGTAGTAGGCAGGACCACCACGGTACGCGTTCGATTTCGTATCGCGTACTTTATAGACTTGAGCCAGTGTACTTTCGATGAGAGCCGTCGCGCCCCCTAAGAGAGCGACCATCCACATCCAGAAGACGGCACCTGGTCCGCCGAGTGTGACGGCAATGGTGACACCGGCAAGGTTACCCGTACCAATCCGTGTCGCAGCACCGATAAAGAACGACTGGAGAGAAGTGATGCTTTCCCCTTTATCGTCTGTTGTTTGTTCACTTTTATCGAGCGTGACGCGGAACATCTCTTTTAAGTAAGTGAATTGGATGAAGCCAGTTCGGATCGTGAAGTAGATCCCGCCGCCGATCAATACGGCAATTAGTACATACGACCATAAAATGTTATTGGCGTAATCGACACTTCCTTGAATAACTTGCTGAATGGCGTTCATGATGGTGTATTCCTCCCAAAGAATAATAAAAGCTATACGCTAAATTATACGAATTTTCAGATAACAATCAACAACAAATTAAAATAAAATTTTAAAACTTAATAAAGTTAGCTAAATGTTAGGAGTTAAAAACTTTGTAGGTGAACGAAAAAACTGTCGCTCTCGGTATCGAGAGTGACAGTCAAGGAAAGCTAAATCATCCATATTGTAGCAACTGTTCGTATAGGTCATCGAGTTGCTGTTGGATGCTTTTAGAAACGGTATCAGTTGGTTTTTCACGTTTTGCTAATTTCCGTTCAAGTCGCTCAATCTGCACTTCCAGCTCGTGTTGCGACAAGCGCTTTGGTTTTCGAGGGGGTACGTGGAGTGAGGAAGCCGTAGCGAACTCGGTACGCTTCTGTTGGGCGTACGTATACGAACCATGATAGCGTGTCAGACCATTTTCGAGCCACAGGATCTGCGAGAAAAGACGATTCAAGAAATAGCGGTCGTGTGAGACGGCAATCAATGTACCAGAAAAATTCTCGAGTGCTTCTTCAAGCGTCTCTCTGGATTCAATATCGAGATGGTTCGTCGGCTCGTCGAGAATTAAGACATTGATCGACGAATGGACGAGGACGGCGAGTTGCAATCGCACACGTTCGCCTCCGCTCAGTGACAAAATGGACCGGAAGACAGTCGGTCCAAAGAATAGGAACCGGGCAAGGATATGGCGTGCCTCTGCTTCCGGAACGGCAATTCGTTGTCTAAACCAGTCGATTAACCGCGCGTCCTCCTCGAAATGGGCATGCTGGGACAAGTAACCGACATGATTTGATGGTCCACGCGTGAGTGTGCCCGCGTCCGGTGATAATTCGTCAAGCAACAGTGAGAGCAACGTCGATTTCCCGCTCCCATTCGTTCCGACGATCGCGATACGATCCTGTGCCATGACTTCGAACGAGACGCCATCAAAAATAGGACGGGTTCCATAAGCAAACGAGAGCTCTTCAGCGCGAAAGACGACTTGGCTCGTGTGATCGGTGGAGGAGAAGGAGACATCAGCGGTTTTGGCTTCGAGTTGTGGTCGTTTAATCCGCTCGATCCGCTCGAGTGCCCGCTCCATTGATTTCGCTTTACGGAATAATTTCTCACTCGGTGGAGACGCTTCGTTTGCCCATTGCCGAAGACGACGAATCGCTTCCTTCATTTTTTTGATTTTTTTCTGTTGCTCTTGATACGCATGGAACTGCTCGAGCAGACGGCGTTCTCTCTCGACGACGAACGCGCTGTAGTTCCCTATATAGGCTGTCAGTTCACCATCTTCGAGCTCAACGATCGAAGTGACGACGGCGTCCAAGAAGACCCGGTCGTGAGAGACGAGCAGGATGGTCCCTGTGTAGTCCCGCAAGAACTGCTCAAGCCATTCCACGGCAGCTAAATCGAGATGATTCGTCGGTTCGTCAAGAATGAGCAGATTTGGTTCCATGAGTAACATGCGACCGAGACAAATCTTCGTCTGTTCACCACCGCTCAACTGGTGGAAAGGACGCGTGAGTAACGGACGTAAGTGTAATCCGTTCACCATGCGCTCAATCTTCGAGTCGAGCAGGTAGCCATCCTTTTGTTCGAACGCATTCGTCGCTTCCGCATATCGCACGAGTAGTGCATCGAGATCATCTGGTGCTGTCGCCATCATCTGCTCCAACTGTTGCATTCGAGAACGAATCGCGAGAATGTCTGCAAACGCTGTCCAAAGGACGTCGAGTCCGGTCATCGTCTCACTATAAACAGGAAGTTGTTCCAAGTAGCCGATCGTCAAACCGCTTTTTTGATAGATGACACCACCGTCCGGTTGCTCGAGGCGAGCAAGCAAGCGGAGTAATGTCGTTTTGCCACTCCCGTTTCGTCCAATCAGACCGACGCGGTCGTGTTCGTTTAAGAAGAGGGAAACGTCCGCTAAGATCGTCTCGCCTCCGAATTGTTTAGTCAGGTGTTGAATGTCGCAAATCATCATCAATTGTTCCTTTCGCGCGCATCAAAAAAGGAGAGCGCAAATAGCACTCTCCCTAACGTGTGAAAGATGCGCTTTGCTGTATTTTTCATTCATGAAGTTCTAAAAAAGGACAGACGGGTGCCTTAGAACGCCATTCCATGAAAAATCGCGCGCAACAGATACAATTGTTCCATTAACCAGTGTTTGCACGCGGCAAAGTCCATCTTTTCACACCACCTTTCGTTTCAGATACATCTAGTCTACTACTATTTTTTCAGTTACGGAAGTCTGAATTATTTGAACACGCCAGCGATCGAACTGAAGAAGTCACTTAACCCATCGAATAGTTTAGCGAAGAATCCTTTCGTCTCTTCTGATGTTGCGAACGCGTGGATGTCTTGCCCCGCATTTTTCAATCCACTCTCGATTTGTCCCCAGTTGATGTTCGCTTGCTCCATTTGATTGAACAGATTCGTCAGCCGGTCCATTTGTGTGTCAGACAACTGGATATTGTTGTTTTGAATGACTTGGACGATCAAATTTTCGATCTCGACTTTGGTTTCTGGTTTTTGATTGGCGATCTCAGCCTTGATCTCATTCATCAAGTCAGCGACCTTATCCGTTCCGACGGTTTTCCCGACGTCTGATGTGACCGATAATTCTTGCTGTGCTAGATCCTTGCGTTCGTCACTTAACTTAATTCCGGTCTCGGCAGAAGTTTGATCGTACGCCTTCATGATTCCTGTCAGTGCCGATGTCCCGGTGACCTTGTAAGGGGAAGTAATCGTAATATCGGCATCTTTGATCCCAGCCGTGACGAGAGCGTTGAGATACATATCCTTCGTCACCCACGTGATGTTCTCCGTTGAGACGGAGAGTCCATCTCCTTTTTCCGTCAGTTCGATTTTAGCCGACGAATACATGTTGCCGCCTTTTTGCGACTGTGGGATGTTTTTCCCGAGATATTTTTCCTCGTCAGCAGAAGTTGCGATGATCGGTGTGATCCCTTCCGGTGCATTGAGACGTGAAAGCACCCATGCTTTATCTTTTGCGCCGAGCGACTCCCCGAGTGTGACGATCGTCTGATCGACGACTTGTTCGGCGGATGCGGCTGTTGGGAGTAATAAAGCAGAAGCGATAACGGCTGATGCCATGATTTTTGTTGGTGTATGCATAATGAAATCCTCCAATTGTAAGTAACAGAATGAATTATAGTATCAGGTACTAAATTTAGTGTACGGTAACGATGTCTGTTCGGAATCGGTCTGCAGATGGAGACGGTATCCGTCTTCTGACACTCCATAGTATAGCGAAAAAAGGACAACTTGACTTCCGTTTTCAGCATGCTATAGTGGATGGGAATCGAATAATGACCACTAGGGGAGTCAGTAGGCTGACTGAGACGAACGAAGACGTTCGGACCCTTTGAACCTGATTAAGTTCGTACTTACGGAGGGAAGTGGCGTCAAGTCTTGTTCTTCTTGCGCCATGCCCGTGTGTTTCGGGGTGGTGTTTTTTTCGTTTCATACCAAACGAGGAGGATGAGATCATGACATTCACACAAGAAATCAAACAAGCGGCGCAAGCGTATTGGGATAGTAGTTTTACGCACCCATTCGTTCAAGGAATCGGAGAGGGGACGTTACCGCTCTCGAAATTTCGGCATTACGTCATGCAAGATGCCTACTACTTAAAACACTTTGCGAAGATACAGGCGAGAGCAGCGTCAAAAGCGGACGAATTTGCAACGATCGCAACACTTGCCGAGCATGCGACTTCGACTTACGAGGCAGAGTTGAGCTTACATCAATCATTTTTTGAGCCGCTCGGTATTACGGAAGCAGACCTTGAAGCATTCGAACCGGCACCGACAGCATATGCGTACGTCTCGCACATGCATCATGCAAGCGAAGGGACACTCGGTGAGACGATTGCTGCCATTTTGCCATGTTACTGGTTGTATTACGAAGTCGGGCAACAATTACTGACGTATACTCCGGAAGAAAAAATCTATCAGCAATGGATCGACACGTATAGCTCGGAATGGTTTGAAAAGGTCGTCCTTGAACAGATTGCACGGCTTGATGCGCTGTCGGAGCAAGCGAGTCCGACGGAACGCGAGCGGATGAAACGTCATTTCGTGACGAGTTGTTACTATGAGTTACTTTTCTGGCATATGGGATGGACGGAAGAGACGTTCACGTCGGTTTACGAAACGATTCCAGCACGGACGGTATCTTCTTGAATTGCTAAATGGTAGAATTAGGAATACCATCTAGTGAAAGTAGGGATTGGAATGGAAATCATCGTGATCGCACTTGTGATCAGTGCGGCATATGCTGTACAACGAATGCTTGGTAAAATCAAAGTAAGATTTATTGGATATATCATTCCGATACTAATCGTGTTGTCCGGTATATCCGCTTCGACGCGTAACTTTAAGGTAGCGTATAGCATGGGGAGCTATATTTCTGCTGTTCTTGTCATCGTCGTCTATGCACTACTGACTTATTGGTTATACCGCGTCTACCAGCGTGCGAAAGAAGAAGCTGAATATCCGTATCAATCATTAAAAGACCGAGGCATCCTTTAAGGAGCTTCGGTCTTTTGGTGTATCACGTCATCATTTCTTCCAGTTTTTAAAGCCGTCACCGAATTTAAGATGCAGTTGATCGGTAAAGATACCGTTCTGAAAGACCGGTACATCAACGGGTAAAGTGCCTTGCGGTTTGAACGTTCCGAAGATCGCTCGGATACCTGCCGGCAGGTTCGGTCCCGCTGATTTCAGATTGCCTGCTTCGGAGTCTGGACCGTTTGGGTCGCCTTTGAAGCCATATACGAGGACGTGCGCCGGTGCATCTGGTTGAACGGCGACATCGTATGGGTTACGGAGACTGAGTAGGACGGATGGTGTATCCGTTTGTTTCGCATAGCGGAAGATTGAAGCCGGAATCGCTTGTTCTGGTGCGGTAGGCAGTAGTTTAGCACTCGTATTGACGTTTGAGCCGACAATGATATAGTCCGCTGCATCGAGTTGCGCTCGGAGGGTTGGATTTTGTTCAAGTGGTAGCGTAGTAGCCGAGTAATTCGCTGTCGTCACATGCCAGTTCCGATTCTTCGGTAGGGAAGCAATCGTCTTTTTCATGCTGTCCGTTTGATCCGCCGCAGGGGCGATCACAAGGACGTTGGCATTCTTTTTCGGTTTGAATGGTAATGTCCGCTGATCATTTTTCACGAGTGTGACGGCGGCTTCCGTCATCGTACGTTCTTTTGCTTTATGCTCGGGACTACCGACGATTTGATTCGCTTGTGCGATTTTTTCAGCTAGGGATGTCGTATTGGTCGTACCGTTCCATATTCCGCGCTCTGCCTTTAGTGTCAGAATCCGTTCAACCGACTGATCGATCCGTTCCTCTGAAAGGCGACCGTCTTTGACCGCCGCAATCACGTCCTTGAAAATCTGGTCGAGCTTTTCGACATCTTGTTCGGAACGAAGAATCGTCGGCATGAGCGCGATGTCGACACCGGCGTCAAACGTCTTTAAGACGGCTTCTGATTCCGTGAAGTTATCGACGATCGCCTGCATGTTCAGTGCGTCCGTAATGACGATGCCATCGTAACCGAGTTTTTCGCGTAGCACACCTGTGATGACGTCATCCGACAACGTAGCAGGTAAAGGGAAGGTACCGTTTTTCGATGTGACGACTTCAGGTTCGATTTGTGGCATTCCGATATGTCCCGTCATGATCATATCGATGTCTTCAGCGATAGCTCGTTTGAATGGAACGAGCTCGACTTGTTCTAGCTCCTGCAGGGAGCGGTCAACGACCGGTAAGCCATAATGGGAATCAGTTGCCGTATCGCCGTGACCCGGGAAGTGCTTGGCGGTCGCCGCAACGCCTTCATCCTGAATTCCCTTCATCAAAGCGGAACCGAGTGTACCGACGAGCTCCGGATCACTCGAGAACGAGCGGACACCGATAACGGGATTTCCAGGGTTGCTGTTGACATCGAGATCCGGACCGAAGTTGACATTGATGCCGAGCGCACGCAGTTCGGAACCGATGATGTGACCGGCATCACTCGCATATGTACTGCTGCGGGTCGCTCCCAACGCCATGTTGCCAGGTAAGTTCGTCCCTGTTCCGAGCCGAGTGACGATGCCCCCTTCTTGGTCGATCGTGACGAAGAGCGGAATATCGTTACTGTCGTCTTGTTTGACGACTTCTTGCAGATCATGAACGAGTTTCGTCGTCTGTTCGGTTTCGCTGACGTTCTCAGCAAACAAGGTGACGCCACCTAAATCATAGCGGTCGATGATGTTCGCGACTTCTGGGGCAAGCGATGTATGATTGCTACCATTCCACTGCCGGAAGTCGGGCATGATCATTTGTCCGATTTTTTGTTCGAGTGTCATCGTGTCGATTTTTTGACTGATCCGATCGGCTGAAGACCCTGCCTCTGCCATGACAGGCAAACTACTTGAGACAAGTACTGCTGCGAGTCCTGCTGTTAACGTGAACTGTCCGATTTTTTTCATGATGTATGTACTCCTTTAGTCAAACCGTGACTGGAATTCTTTTCAATACGGACAGTATAGCAAGGGGATTATTTTAAAACAATATTTTATATGTAAACGATTTCAAATTGAAATAAAATTAAATAAAAAAGTGATTCCCCTGAAGAGGAATCACTTTCAAGTAAATTCGATCGATTGATTAGCTATAGCGTTCCACGATGTTTGTCAGCTGACGTTCGACAATCGATTGATCTTGCAATTCACTATTGGACAGACGCAATTTGATCATCGACTCATCCGCACCAGCCATTTCACTGAATAATGATCCGAGACTGTGCGCACGACGGTCGACTTGGACGATTAAATCAATCCCAGATCCGTCTTGAAGCATGATGATTTCGATCTCATCCAGTTTATGAGCGTAGTGTGTATTGCGAGCTGAATACTCAAGCTCCTGAGCAATCGGTAAATCTTTCCGGAATCGTCCAGGTAATTTTTCCGTGTCGGCTTTTTTCAATCGGAAGCCAAGTGACTCCATGGCATCTAAGACTGTTGCTTGGTAACGGTTTGCTTCGACGATGACGGCGTCACGGTCCGATGGATCGACGGCTTGAGCGATGTCGAGACCCGTCTCGATCCACGATTTCGATTGGCTGACCGAGAGTGGCGTATTCAGTGGCACGCGTAGTGTAAAGGGAATTTCCCGCTCGACACCCGCTTCGATCGTGAACTTTGCTTCATTTAAAGCAAACCGGTCGAGCGTGAAGGTCGTAAATGTCGTGCTATCATTGACTTCTTGTTTGTACTGCGTGTTGAATTCAAGATAAATCCGGTCAATTTCTTGATCGACGTTTCCGCCCTTGATATGGACGACACCGTGGATTTGACCGCCTGGTTCACAGCGATCATCCGTCAACCGTGTGTCGACCGTTGCGGCACCGATTCCGATTTGTGAGAGAATTTTTTTGAACATGATGAATTCCTCCTTTTGATTATGTGCGAATGATGAAGCGTGTAAACTTGTCGAACAGGTACGAATTTGCTACAGTTTCGAAAGAACATCAGAAAAGGACGGGACGACTAGTGGAACTACATGAATTAAAAGCGAGCCTTGCCTCGCAAATCACGCAAGGAACACTGATCCATGCAACGATAAGTAATCCGCGTCAAAAATCAAATGATCTCCGACGAATCAAGGTAAAACCGATTCTATTAAGAGATACGGTGATGATGCAGGTTGAGTTTCAATTTGAACGCGTTATGAAGCATGAAAATATTTTAATGGACGATTTCGTCGGGCGACTCGATGACTGGTTCACGGAATTCCGCCAATTCTTATTCCGTTTTGAAGAAGAAGAATGGCAGTTCCAGCTCTCGAAAAAGATGAAAGTCGCGCTCAAGACATCCAAAAAGGAACCGATGAAAGCTCTCTTGTCGCATGACCGAAAAAAACCTATCTATTAGAAGACGGTGTGCCGGTTCCGTTTCTGATTCGCCTCGGCGTCATGACGGAAGCGGGACAGGTCAAAAAGCAAAAGTACGATAAGTTTAAACAAATCAATCGCTTCCTTGAATTCGTCGAGGATAGCATTGCTGCCTTGCCAAAAGGAAAAAAACTTCGGATCCTAGACTTCGGTTGCGGAAAATCGTATTTGACGTTCGCTCTCTATCATTATCTAAAAGTCGTCAAAGGATTTGACCTCGAAGTGACAGGTCTTGATTTAAAGAAAGAAGTCATCGAAGAATGTACACAAATTGCGCGTGATCTGGATTATACCGATCTAACATTCCGCGTCGGGGACGTTCATGATTACACAGGGGAGACGGAAGTCGACCTGATGGTGACACTCCATGCTTGTGATGTCGCAACCGATGTCGCACTCGCGCGAGCTGTCGACTGGAATGCATCAGTCATCCTGAGCGTACCGTGTTGTCAAAAGGAATTGAACCGTCAACTCGACTGTTCGCCACTCGATGTCATGCTCCAGCACGGACTGATTAAAGAAAAATTTGCATCACTTGCGACAGATTCGATTCGTGCCGAGTTATTGACACTCGTCGGTTATGAAGCGCAACTCCTCGAATTCATCGACCTCGAGCACACACCGAAGAACATCTTGATTCGCGCCTATAAACAAAATAAACGACCAACAGAAGAAAAAATCGACCGCTACATCGCGTTCCGTGATTTGTTGCATGCCCGTCCATTTTTAGAAAGTGAATTAAGCGGCAGACTTGGACAGATTTCACCGAAACTCGTACAATAAGATGGAGAACGAATCAAAGGAGGCAATACGATGGATTTCCAAATGTATTTTGAAGATGTTGTCCAAACAGCCCGCAAAGAAGCGCAAGCTGCTGGATTTGAAGAATTAACGACGCCAGAGAGCGTGGATGAAGCAATGAAACGCGAAGGGTTAACACTTGTCCTTGTCAATTCTGTTTGTGGATGTGCTGGCGGGATCGCCCGTCCTGCTGCAGCGTACGTCAATCGGAAAGAGGGAATCAAGCCCGATCATTTCGTCACGGTATTCGCTGGACAAGATCGCGAAGCGACAGACCGTGCACGTGAATACTTCGAAGGTTATCCACCTTCATCTCCATCATTTGCACTAATGCAAGACGGAAACATCCTCTCGATGGTTGAGCGGTTCGACATCGAATCGTTCACGGCAGAAGAGGTCGTCGAGAAACTTGAATCATTGATTGAAATCTACGCATAAGCAAAGAAGACTCCTGATAAAGGGGTCTTTTTTTTGCGCATTCATGAGATTAAAATAATAAATTTTTAAATTGAAAGCGTTTGCAAAATTGTATAAAAAGTCATTTATGCATGATTTATGAATAGAAAATTAAAAAAATTTATATATTTATGCTTTACAGTGAATAAATATTCGTATATCCTAAAAGCAATAGAACAGGTCAGGCTTTTCGGTATTGAATTGGACATACACATAAGTCATACTATTGTTAAAGTTCTGACAATTGAGCGTTGGAAGGGGAAAACTCGAATGAAAAAATTATTAGCAACGGCAATGGCAGGCATTCTGGCAGTCACGATGGCAGCATGTGGCGCGTCGGAAGAATCAACAGGTGGATCAAGTAAAAGTGATAAAGTATTGACGATGGGAACGTCAGCGGATTACTTCCCATTTGAATACATCGATACGAAAAAAGGAGAGGACATCGTCGGATTCGACGTTGCGATCGCCAAAGAAGTCACGAAAAATCTCGGGTATGACTTAAAAATCGAAGACATGGAGTTCGGTAGCTTACTTGGTGCCCTCAGCTCAGGTCGTGTCGACTTCGTCATGGCGGGCATGACACCAACAGAAGAGCGGAAGAAAAACGCTGACTTCACGGATATCTACTTCGAATCAAAAAACTTAGTCATGACGAAAGATAAAGCCATTAGTTCGGAAGACGAACTCAAAGGCAAAAAAATCGGTGTCCAGCTTGGTTCCATCCAAGAGGGACTCGCAAAAGATCGCTTTAAAGACAGCGAAGCGGTTCCTTTAAACAAAATCCCAGAAATCATTCAAGAATTAAATACAGGTCGGATTGATGCCCTCATCATCGAGGATGCAGTTGCCGTCAAATACATGGATCAAGATGCATCCCTGAAAACGTACCAGATTGAAGAAGATGGTCCAGCTGGTTCAGCGATCGCCTTCAAAAAAGGGGACAAGATGCGTGACGATTTCAACAAAGAGTTGAAGAAGATGATCGACAGTGGTGAAATCGATAAATTGGCAGAAGAATGGTTCCAAAAAGAAGCAAAATAAGTCAAGTGCATGGGGGTGGGGGTAACCTCATCCCTTTTGTGCGACGTTAGGAGATTGATTATGATAGACTTTACAAAGATTCAAGATTCAATTCCATATATTCTCGAGGGGATTCCGGTCCTGTTCCAAGTCGTCATCGTGGCGGCCATTGCCGGGATGCTGATCGGAATCGTCGTCGCGGCACTGAAAATCACGAAGAGCCGGGTTCTCCGTTTCATCGGTCATGCCTACACGGCGATCTTCCGGGGAACACCACTGATCTTGCAACTGGCGATCGTCCACTTCGGATTACCGCAACTGACAGGGTATGTCACAACAGGATATCAATCGGCAATCATTGCCTTCTCCCTAAACTCCGGAGCGTATATCTCGGAAATCATCCGGGCAGGGATTCAAGCTGTTGATCGTGGACAGTGGGAAGCGGCGGATGCGCTCGGTATTTCGTATTTCAAACAACTCCGTTCGATCATTTTACCGCAAGCCTTTAAAAATATCCTTCCTGCGATCATGAACGAATTGATCACGTTGACGAAGGAATCAGCACTCGTCTCGACGGTCGGTGTGCTTGATGTCATGCGTCGTGCGCAAATCGTCGGAGGAGAAAAGGCGATTTATTTCGAACCGTTATTGTTTGCCGGATTCGTATATTTTGTTCTCGTCATGGGATTGAGCTTGATAGGCCAACAAGTCGAAAAAGCTATGAGAAAGAGTGGGTAATCAGATGGAACCTATGATCCAAGTCACCGATTTGCATAAGCAGTTCGGAAAATTAGAAGTATTAAAAGGTATCTCGACGACGGTTACACGCGGTGAAGTCGTCGCTGTCATCGGACCGTCGGGATCCGGTAAATCAACATTTCTGCGGTGTATCAACTTACTGGAGCAACCAACGAGTGGAACAATCATCGTCGATGGTTTCGAATTGACGAAACCAAAAGCAAATATCTCAAAAGCACGTCAGAACATCGGGATGGTGTTCCAACAGTTCAACTTGTTCCCGCATAAGTCCGTTCTCGATAACTTGACGTACGCACCGATTAACGTCCTTGGTATCTCAAAGGATGAGGCAGTTAAACGGGCGGAGACGTTACTTGAGCGTGTCGGTCTAGCGGAAAAACGCGATAATTATCCGAACCAGTTGTCAGGTGGGCAAAAACAACGGGTCGCGATCGCCCGTGCGCTTGCGATGGAACCGAACGTCATGCTGTTTGATGAACCGACGTCCGCTCTTGACCCGGAGATGGTCAACGAAGTTCTTGACGTCATGAAGCAGCTGGCTGAGAGTGGGATGACGATGGTCATCGTCACACACGAGATGGGCTTCGCGAAAGAAGTTGCGGATCGTGTCCTGTTCCTCGATGAAGGAATTTTGATGGAAGAAGGTTCACCGATTGAACTTTTCGACAATCCGAAGACGGACCGGGCGAAAAAATTCCTCGAAAAAGTTTTATGATCACAGTACGCTAACTCTGAAAAGGGTTAGCGTTTTTCGGTTTTTTAGTATAGAGGGGGATAAAATTGAAAAAACTACTGGAAGGTCACCACATCCGGCTGACGCGTTTTCAACGGGAAGATACCGAAGTGATGCAACGTCTACTTGACGATGTAACGTTTGCCCGTCATTTTAGTGCGACGCCATACCGCCATTTATCGATGGACAAGGTCGAACAGATGATGGCGACAGATGCACCGGAAACATTCCGTTTTGCCATTCGCAATTTTGAAGATGAACGGATGATTGGCGTCGTTGCACTGGAAGATATTCTATTTACACACGGAACGGCATGGCTGATGATCGAAATCGATCCGGATTGTGAAGGGCAAAGGTATGCGACGGATGCGCTACAGACAATCCTCGAATACGCCTTCTTAGAGCTGAACCTGTACCGGATTCAATTGACGGTCTTTGAGTATGATACACGTGCGGTTAAGCTGTACGAACGCCTTGGATTCGTACAGGAAGGAAGATACCGTGCCTTTTTACGACGAGACGGAGAGCGGCATGACATGTTACTTTATGGATTACTCGAACCAGAATGGAGGAATCGACAATGATTCAAGAAACAGAAATCTTCGTCCGGTCGTTTCACGCGACGGACTTTTCAGGTCATGATTATGCCCATATCGAACGGGTTCGTCGTTTAGCGTTACATATTGCCAAACAAGAAGGCGGAAACGTCAAAATCATCGAACTATCTGCCTTACTTCATGACGTAGCAGATAGCAAACTCGGGGGAACGGCAGAGAAGGTCGCGACCTTCTTGCAAGGAAAGGTGACGGAAGAAGAACAGGAACAGATTCTAGCCATCATCACGAGCTTGTCCTATAAAGACGGGACACGCCCTCCAATGCGGACAATCGAAGGGAAAATCGTCCAGGATGCTGATCGTCTCGACGCGATTGGTGCAATTGGAATTGCACGAACGTTTCAGTTCGCTGGTCGGTTCGGAGAGCCGATGCATGTGCCTGGACTAGCACCACGAGAGCCCGGTGACCGAACGGGAGAGACGAGTGCCCTGAATCATTTTGAAGAAAAGTTATTCCGACTAAAAGATTTAATGAATACGAAAGCAGCACTTCATTTAGCAGAGGAGCGGCATCGCTATATGGAAGAGTTTGTTGCTCGGTTCAAGCAAGAGTGGGACGGTACGACAGACAGCTGAAGACCGATTTTCGAAATGACTAAAAAACAATGCGCGTTTCCGACTAAGCTTACGGAAAATGCGCATTGTTTTTGTTATTAACTGAGGATAATTGCTGTAATCAACCCAAGTGCTGCGAACAGACCAACGATCGCACCACCTTCCTCGTGAGCTTCCGGCATCATCGTCGAAGCGAGCATCGCGATGATCCCACCGCTTGCGAAGCCACCAATCATGGCAAACTGCATGTCCGGGAGTTCTGCAAGAATCGTGTAGCCAGCGAGAGAAGCGAGAGCGGAAATCAACCAGACGACTCCCCACATCAGCAATACTTTATTCTTCGAGAAGCCATCTTTTCGCAAACCGGTCGTACTCGATAAACCTTCCGGAATGTTACTGACGAAAATGGCCGCGACGAGTGCCGCGCTGACATTTCCGGATAACAGACTGGTACCGATCATGATTGATTCAGGGATCGCATCAAGGATCGTCCCGAAGAAAATCGCCGTTCCCGTGCCTTCGTTCCCACCAGATGAGCGTTTTCGTTTACTCGCACCGCGTGACGAAACGAATAGGTCGAATCCTGTAAAGACGAGTGCTCCGACGATGAAGGAAATCGCGACAACGAGTGTCGTTGACTTCTTTAATGCTTCATCGAGTAACTCAAACGTCGCTGCTCCAATCAAGATGCCGGTCCCAAACGACATGATATAGCCGATCAGTCGTTGTTTTAAGGGTAAGTACAATCCAAACAGGGCACCGATGACGACGGCACCACCTGCTAACGCTCCCCAACCGAACGCTTCCCACATACGATCGCCTCCTTCTTGTCCTTTCTACCTGTTCTAGATAATTCATAAACATAGCGAAAAGAAAGAAAAATAGTTCGAGACGCATGCAAGGGACTGACTCAAAAAAGAATGACGCGTCTTTTCACGCCTTTTTCTCAGGCGAGACACAAGATCCTGTAGGAGTGACGTGAAACGCGTCATTCTTATCTTTGTGGAGACTGACTTCTTGAGTCATTCCATCTCAATCATTAGAAAGGTTGTTTATTTAACCAATGACCACCGTCAAGAGCGATACATTCTCCGTTCAAGTAGCGGGCTTGATCTGACACCATCCACGTTGCAAGTATTGCGATCTCTTCCGGTGTCCCGAATCGACCGAGCGGGACGTTGCGACGAATTCGTTCCGCGTGTTCCGGTGATAAAGCAAGTTTATCAGCACCACCTGTCCGTTCAATCGGTCCCGGACTGATTGCGTTGACACGGGCTTGATATTTATAACCCCACTCGACGGCAAGCGTTCGCGTCAAGTTCAGGACACCGGCTTTCGCAGCAGCGCTCGGAGCGACACCAGCGCCGGCTTGCCACGCATAAGATGCAACGATGTTGACGATTTGTCCGCCAACGACTTGATCTTCCTGCCATCCTTTGACCAGAGCGTGACAGCAGTTGAATGTCCCGTTGAGGACGATATCGATGACCGTTTTCCAGCCGTTCGGTGATAACTCGTCGGTCGGACAGATGAAGTTCCCGGCAGCATTGTTGATCAATGCTTCGAGACGACCGAACCGTTCGCGTGCTTGATTGACAGCAGCCAGACAAGCGTCTGCGTCACGGACATCCATCTGAATCGTCAGATGTTCGCCTTGAATCTGATCCAATGCTTCATCCATCAGTTGCAAGCGTTCCGCGTCGCGTCCTGTAACGACGACGTTCCAGCCGGCTTCCTTTAAGGCGAGCGCCATCGCTTTCCCCATTCCGTTTGTTCCACCCGTCACCATGATCGTTTGTGTCATATAGATTCCTCCTTTATGTAATGAATGAACAGCCATTCATATTCTTTATTCAAAAAAGAAGGAGCGAACTCCTTCTTTTTTGAACTTATTGTGTTGCAAGAGCTGTATCTGTTAAGACAGGAACGACTTGTTTCTTACGTGAAACGACACCTTCGAGGTAAACAAGGTTGTTCGTCGCTTCAAGACCGTAAGCACGTTCAACGAGGTTCGCTTCTTTCCCGAGGACGAGTCCGACTGAGTTGTTCGTCAAGATGTCCGTGACGATGAAGACGAATAGATCAAGACCTTTTGCAAGGATGACTTCGTTGATTGCTGTTTCGAGTTCTTCTTGGCGAAGCAAGACTTCTGCTGTATCGACCGTGTTGACTTGAGCGATTTCGACTTTGAGTGTTCCCATCGTGAATTCTTTTGCATCAAGTGAGATCAATTCAGGGACCGATTTCTTCGAGAGATCAGCTCCAGCTTTGAGCATCTCAAGACCGTAGACGTTCGCATCGACACCAGCGATTTCTGCGAGTTCACGCGCTGCGATGATATCTTGCTCCGTGCAAGTCGGTGATTTGAACAGAAGCGAGTCGGAAATGATTGCGGACAGCATCAAACCAGCGATTTCTGGTTTGATTGCAACACCATGCTCTTTGTAGAGCTTGTTCAGGATCGTTGCTGTACAGCCGACCGGTTCAGCCCGATAGTAAACAGGATCTGATGTCTCAAAGTTTGCGATTCGGTGATGGTCGATGACTTCTGTGACAGTCACAGCATCGATATCGTTCGCACTTTGCTGACGTTCGTTGTGGTCGACTAAAATGACGTGTGATGCTTCCGTTGCGACTTCTGTCACTAGACGTGGTGCTGTCACTTTGAACGTATCGAGTGCGAATAACGTTTCATCATTCATTTCACCAAGGCGGATGGCTTCGGCATTGACACCGAGTGCTTTCTTTAATTCTGCATAAGCGATTGCCGATGTGATCGTATCGGTATCAGGATTCTTGTGACCAAATACTAAAACTTTTTCCATGACGTGTTCACTCCTCAATGATTGTTGTCTCGCCCTATAGTGTATCATATCTCGGATTTAGAAAGCGTTCATTTTCACCATGATACCAGCGATTTTTTCACTCCAGAAGGGGTCTGACGCGTAAAAGACGTTCATCCCTTTTTGTTTGTTTCCGAGGTACGCGCCACGGTAATAGCGACCGTCCCGATCGAGATAATCCTTTGCAATGAAACGACCGGTCTGCTGAATCGAGTCCGTCAAGGATTTATAGACTGTCGCATCTTCTCCCGGCGCGGAATCGGTCGCATTGACGCCGAACAAGTTATTTTTCTCGCGGGCAATCTCCGACCGTCCATAATCGGATTCGTGGATGGCGTGTGCGAGTAGATAGGCCGCGTTGACACGGTATTTCTTTTCAACGGACTTAAAGACTTTTCCTTTACCGATCAAGGGGCTGTCCGGTGCTTGCTCCTTGATGAACGCATCGAGTTGTTTGGCACTGAGGCGCGTCGGCTTCGTCAAATCACGTGTTAATGTCTTCGATTCAACATATTTTGTCGTCCGAGGCGTCGTTTTCGTCGCTTCACCGGCAACGATCAGTCCACCAAGTCCGCTGTCCGCGACGATGTAGTGAAGGAGACGATCTCCTTTCGTCTGATAATACGATGCATTCGAGACTCGTTCTGCCGGGAACGGACGTAAGCGGTCCGTTGGGACATGACCCGTCACGCCGGCGATGCTGACACGACTTGTCTGTTCACCGAACTCAAGCAACTGGACACGTGTGCCGGAAGCGACGTACGTGAGCCGTTTCTTTAACTCAGGATCACGATGAATCGATAGAATACCACGATCATCGACGATCCCAGTACCTGGTCCACCGAGGTAGACGTAGCGGTCGTCCGATGAACGCTTGACAGCACCACGCTGTCCCGCGTACTGCTTCGCTTCGGCGAACGTCTGGAAGTCTTGCTCGTTGATTTTGCCTTTTTCATAGCGCTCAGCCGTATAAGGCGCTGGTGGGGTTAAGACAGTCTTCGGTTCCTCGCGGAGCCAAAAGAACAAGAGAACTCCGATGAGGAAGAAAAAAAGTAATCCTTTTATCGAACCGGTCCGGCGCACGGGACGACCGGGGCGGATAGTGCGTGTCGTCAAAGTAAATCACGTCCTTTAAAAAGCAATGGACATTCCTGTCCAACGTAGGTAGTCTAACAAAGAAAAACAAAAGGGGGTGAACCTGTTGCAAATCGGTTATCGTACGCTGAAGACAGCGGTCGCTGCTGCGCTCGCGATGTGGATCGCAGAACAACTCAAGCTCGACTATTACGTCTTCGCTGCCATCATCGCCATCTTGAGCATCCAGTCGACACGAAAGAAGACGTTCCGGTCTTCTTACGAGCGCATCATGGCATCATTACTTGCCATCGTGCTCGGATTTATTCTATTCGAAGTCATCGGCTATCGTCCGGTGACGTTATTGATCTATTTCATTTTATTCCTTCCATCCGTGCAACGCCTCCGACTTCAGGACGGTTTCATCACGAGTGTCGTCATTTTGACCCATTTGTATACGGAACGTCAGCTTAACGCGCACATCTTATTGAACGAATCCTTATTGCTTGGCATTGGTGTTGGTGTCGGATTACTTGTCAACATGTACATGCCAAGTCTTGATTTATTGATTGACGACCGGCGAGAAAAGATCGACCAACGAATCGCCGCCTTATTCTTCGAAGTCGCCGCTGCGATCGAGACAGGGCGGGTCAATCATCATGCGTTGACGCTTGACGAGACAGAACGTCTGTTACGTGAAGGGAAGGATGCCGCCTTAAAACGAATGGGAAACGCGATCGGTCGTCGGAACGATGATGAAGATTATGCCTACTTCCGGATGCGCGAACAACAATTCGAGTTACTACGCGGTATCGTCCATCATGCCGAGGAACTCGTCCTCGTCGTCGAAGAAGGAAAAAAAGTCGCCGACTTCTTTCGGACGATTGGTGACAATGTCCGACCTGAAGCCGACGCAATGGTGTACATTTCAGAACTAGAGGCATTATTGACACGTTTTCGTGCCTCTGCCTTACCCGTCACGCGGGAGGAATTCGAGGTCCGCTCTGCCTTACTGCACATGCTACAAGAAGCGGAGCAATATTTACGTTTAAAACAACGCTACGTTAATCAAAAGAAATAAAACATCGTCGAAGCGAACGTACCGATCAGGAAGATTGCTAAAATCCCGATTGTTGTCCATTTAATGATGCGTTGTTGTTTCGATGGTTTTGCCATATCCACTACTCCTCTCTTACATCAACTGATTAATGCCATTGTACAAACAACCTTTCAGAAGTGCAAATGACGATGGGGATGGTATACTAAAAAAGCGCTAATGGATTGAAACATATTAGGAGGAGGGTTTTGTCATGGTCAATGAACAACGCGTATTAGATACGTTTTTAGAACTTGTCCAGATTGATTCGGAATCAAAAGAGGAGGCACGGATTTGTGCTCACTTGAAAAAAACGTTCGAGGATCTCGGATGTGATGTGTTTGAGGATGACGCTTCGTCTAAGACCGAACATAAAGGAAATAACTTGATCGTCACACTTCCAGCAACAAAAGAAGGGGTCGACAAAATTTATTTCACTTCCCATATGGACACGGTATTTCCGGGGCAAGGCATTAAACCAATCATCGAGGACGGTTACGTCAAGACGGACGGCACAACGATTCTTGGGGCAGATGATAAAACAGGTCTCGCATCTCTGATCGAACTCGTGCATGTATTGAATGAAACGAAACAACCTCACGGGAAAATTCAGTTCGTCATCACAGTCGGTGAAGAATCTGGACTTGTCGGTGCGATGGTTCTTGACCCATCAAAAATCGATGCCGATTACGGTTTTGCACTCGATTCAGATGGAAAAGTCGGAGACATCATTACAGCTGCTCCAACGCAAGCAAAAGTCAATGCGAAGATTTTCGGGAAAACAGCTCACGCTGGTGTCGCACCGGAAAAAGGTGTCTCGGCGATTACGATTGCGTCAAAAGCAATCGCGAAAATGCCGCTCGGTCGGATTGATGAAGAGACGACAGCGAACATCGGACGGTTCAGCGGTGGTGGTCCATCAACGAACATCGTTTGTGATTATGTAGAAATCTTCGCGGAAGCACGGTCACTCGTCGCTCCGAAGATGGAGGCACAGACAGAGAAGATGAAAGCGGCGTTCGAAGAAGCAGCAGCAGAGCTTG
Organism: Exiguobacterium acetylicum DSM 20416; assembly: GCF_000702605.1. Classification (NCBI taxonomy): domain Bacteria; kingdom Bacillati; phylum Bacillota; class Bacilli; order Caryophanales; genus Exiguobacterium; species Exiguobacterium acetylicum. The sequence goes on from NZ_JNIR01000001.1 coordinate 568,702, forward strand.
GTGGTCGTGCTGAAGTCGAAGTCAAAGTCATGTACCCGGGCTTCAAGTTCGAGGATGGAGATCAAGTCGTCGAAGTCGCGAAAGCAGCGATCACACAACTCGGACGCACGCCACGCCTCTTACATTCTGGTGGCGGATCAGATGCCAACGTCATTGCTGGTTTTGGTATCCCAACGGTCAACTTGGCTGTCGGATATGAAGATATCCACACGACGAATGAGAAGATGCCAATCGAAGAACTCGTCAAAACAGCGGAACTTTGCGTGACGCTAGTTGATTACATCACGAACAAATAAGCTGATGAAACACAAAAAAGAGTGTACCGCAACATTGCGGTACACTCTTTATCATTGTACGATTAAACTACTTGAGGACGATCAACATATTCCATAGACTCTAGAACGAGTTCTTCTGTACATAATAAGGTCGAAGCGATTTCATCGATTTGAATCGACTTTCCGTATTTTTGCCGATAACTCTCGTTCAGTTTGCGGGCTTCCCGGACGATTCGGGCATAGGTCCGTTCAATCTTAGTCATGGAAAAAACCACCTTCCAAATCTGAATAGGTACAGTTTACCATGCTTCAACAGAAGAAAGGTGTATTTTGTGTATAAAAAATGCTAATTTTACGAAAAGGGGAAAAAGATGGAATTTTATTTTTTAGGGACAGGAGCCGGTATGCCGTCGAAACAACGAAACGTCACATCGATTGCCTTGTTACACCCCAAAATGACATGGTTGTTCGATTGTGGAGAAGCGACGCAACATCAAATCTTACACAGCCCGATCAAACCACGAAAAGTCAACGCGATCTTCATTACCCATTTACACGGGGATCATATCTTTGGTTTACCAGGCTTCATTAGCACAAGAGCAGCGCTAGAAGGAACGACACCGCTAACGATCTATGGACCGACCGGGATCAAAGAATGGATGGACGCGACATTACGCATCACAGGAACATATCTACGTTATCCACTCCGGATCGTTGAAGTCGAAGACGGTCAAACCTATGAACAGGACGGATTTCGCGTGACGGCGCGGTCGCTTGAGCATCGTTTCTTAGCGTTCGGGTATCGACTCGAAGGTCCTGAGGAAAGAGGTGCCTTGCGTGTTGATGCACTGAAGGCACTTGGAGTGCCATCCGGTCCGCTCTATCGCCGAATCACACTGGAAGAAACCTTTGAATTCGAAGGAACAGTCTATACGTCGTCCGACTTTTTAGAGTCACCAAAACCGGGTGTTAAGCTAGCTGTTCTTGGTGATACGATGCCGTGCGCGGCCTCGGTCGAACTGGCGCGAGACGTCGATGTATTAGTCCATGAAGCAACGTTTGCCGATCGAGAAGTCGAACATGCGGGACGCTTCGGTCACTCGACCGCTCGACAGGCAGCTGTCATTGCAGAAACGGCACAGGCGAAAAAGCTTCTATTGACGCACGTATCCGCTCGTTATGTCGATCAAGAAGAAGTACTGGAACAAGAGGCACGAGAAGTATTCGCGAACAGCCATCTTATGTTTGATCACCGGGTCGTCCCGGTCAAAGGATAGAAGATGGACTTTCTCATTCTATGGGCACTCTTTTTACTGGCTGCTAGCGGATTAGGTTTTTTGCTCGAACGTCGGACGGAAAAAGAAAAATACTTGTACATGAAGTTCGTTTTTTATGCGTGTCTCGGGGCCGTGTCATTTCCAGTCTATGATATTCAGTTACCGCTCGGCATCATCATTTTCCTGATTGTCCTGCATCCGAAAAAGAACTCGCGTTATAAACGGTATATGGCACTCTTTGGGTTCTTATTCTTCCTGTTCCAACTATTTCTCGGTCCGTTTGATGGTGGGATGTTGCGGGAAGAGACACAACAGATTGGTCGCGTGACGATCACGGATGACTCATTCGACAATTTCCTTTCTCAAATCGAACGACGTGTCGGTGAAGAGGGGCTGCGGATGGAACAAAGTCAGTTGATGTTCGATCGGGGCGGGAATCTCAGGAACGCCTCGTTTGAGATGCTCGTCGAAACACCGAAACGTTTCATTCGTTACGATGTGAGTTATCAGGAGCTGACAGGAACGATTTCCTATCGACCACGTGAAGAGTTGACGACAAAATCGTTGACGTCGTATTACCAGAAACTGATTGATGCGAATCAATCGTTTGAGACGTTGCGAAAGCTTTCGATTCATGAGATTTTACATGATTCCAAAACACCCTATGTCGAGATGGATCTCGATGGGCTCTATGAAACGTTTAGTCTACAGGATGCAACGGTCTTCTTGATTGATGACGAAGGGAAATTGATTCCGTACGTCAATACAGGGGACGATGTCTTAGCGAATGCGGTCCGTCTGACGTATTACCGTTCTGACGGTCAATCCTTACGAAATAAAACCATTCTGTTATACAATTACAGCTTTGAGACATCAAGGCGAAAAGGAGTCGTACGATGAAAAAATGGCTATTTGCTGCAAGTATCGTGTTACTTGCCGGTTGCGCGGAAGCAAAAGAGGAACAACAAACAGCGTCTTGTGAGGCGGAAGTCAAGGTATCGGTCGTGGATCACGTCAAGGATAAGACGTTGTTTGATAAAGACGTATGCTTGAACGAAAAAGATACGGCACTTGATGCACTTGAAGATACGACGCTCGATGTCGTCAAAACAGGTAAAGGTGAGATGGCATATGTCACGGCAGTCGATGGGATTCGAGAGAAATCAGCTGGAGCAGGTAGTGGCTGGGTCTTCGGAGTCAACGGCAAACCAGGCGAAGTCGGTGCTGGAAGTTATGAACTGAAAAAAGGAGATCGTCTCGAATGGCGATTTGAAAAAGATGCAATGGCTTATTTTGAGTAAACCAGAACGGGAGCGACTTCACCCAGTGAACGTCGCTCTCTTTTTCATCGGGATGATTACGATCCCGTTCGTCCTCACACATGATCAATCAGTGATCGTCGTCTATCATCTGCTCTTGTTTTTATTCGTTCAAGAACGGACTGTGTTTCGCTATTTAGTCCTCCCGGCTCTTTATGCCGTCATGATGTGTGTCCCGCTTCTTTATGGTGCAAGCATCGACACAGTTGCGATTTATGAAACGACGGTCCAAGTGACGCTATTCATCACGTCGAGTCAATGGATTTTTACGTTGGTTCGACTCGATCAGATGGGACCGTTGTTTCGTTTCTTACCTCGACTGACACGATTGACGGGTATGGTGCTGGCGCTGATTCCATCTTTCTTACGCACTTGGCCCGAAGTCAAGATGAGTCATCCGGATACGTCGCTTGCTGTTCGACTGGAGCGGATGGCCGCCTATCATATCGTACCGATCGAAGCGGTGCCGTCTCGCTTAAGACCGATCACGCGACGTGATGTTCAGATAGGTTTATTGCTTGCGGCAGGACTGGCTCTTTGTCTGACACCATGGGCAATCATTCCGGCGATGATTTTGCCTATAGCGCTATTATTTACAAAAGGAGGAATCCGGGATGCCTATCATGTATACCGACACCGATCGCGAAGAGCGACTACGTCAACAGGCGGGCGGACATGAAAAACCGGTATTGACACCGGAGCGGTTGCTTCATGGACGTGTCCGAGATCTTCTGGCGACGGGTTCCTTGTTTCGAGCAGGAGAACTCGCGACCTTGCTTGGGCTAGAAGCTTTTTTTGAAGCGGAGTCCAGTGAACTCTCATCCGGAGAACAACAGCTCGTCGGTCTCGGTCATGCGTTGTCTTCGTCACCAAAGACCCTGTTCTTGTCGGAACCGTTTCTCTTTCTTGATCATGTCAGGCGAAAGCGATTAATGGGATTGCTTGAAGAAATCGAACGACGGTTTGGTTGTCAGATCCATTGCTCGATGACGATACAATCCGACTTGTCCATCACGAGTCGCGCCACTGAACTGACAGGTCGTATCCTGAATCGGATCGAAAACGTCCAACACCGTTATCCGTTACAGACACGCTATGCACTCGTGACAGAAAAATTGTCGTTTCACCAAGGTGAACGCATTGCGATCGTCGGTGCGAATGGTAGTGGGAAATCGACGTTACTACGACTCGCGCTCGGTGTCGAGCGACCGCTATACGGAAAAGTCCGGCGGTCGGGGGAGACGCATTATGTACCAGCGCATCCGATGCTTGCGCCATTAGACGATCGAAGTGGTAGTTTTACGACGCAAAAAAAACGTCTCTTGGACGGTATCGATTGGAGTAAAGACAGCTATTACTTTGATGAACCGACGGCTGGACTTGATGACAGCGCACGAATGGCTTTCGTCGCATCGTGGAAGCAGAATCCGACGAATCTGATCGTCATGGCGACGCATGATCCAGTTCTCATTCGGGCAGCACAGCGGATCATTTATCTCGTGCACGGAGAAGTTGCTTTCGATGGACCGACGAAGGATTTTTTACAAGAAAGTCGGTTGTTCGTATGATCGTCGCAACGATTCTGATTATGGGTCTGTTCTTGATCATCTTCGAAAAACTACCGATGACGGATCAACGATTACGGTTCATCGCCATCATCACGGCAGCGGCAATCGTCGGACGATTGTTGTTCTCCAGTTTGCCGAACGTCCAGCCGGCAACGGCACTCGTCTTATTATTAGCCGTATTCATCCATCCGATCGTCGGAGCCATTTCTGGGATGCTTGTCGTTGTGTTAACGAGCTTATTTCTCGGAAGCGGTCCGTTCGTCCTCTTTCAGGCGCTGGCGTATGCAACGATTGCCAGTTTAGGATTCGTTCCGTTTCTTCGTTACCGGATCGTATTGACTGGATATGGATTTCTAGCTGGTTTCTTATACGGATGGGTGAGCAATCTCGGGTTCTTGGTATTGACCGGATTCTCGTGGCAAGCTTTTTTGACACTGCTTGTAGCCGGGGGAACATTTGATATGCTTCACGGATTCAGTAACGCGATCTTCATTTGGATATTGTTTCCGATTTTTTTACGAATTATGCATTCATTCGATGAAAAGAGGGGTACAGAATAGTAACATACCGAACAGGAGGGAAGGCATATGCTGGGATCGTCGATTTCGCTTGCTTATGTCGTCATGTTGCTCATCGTCTCGAGTGTCGGCTTAGTGTTTGGCAGTATTCTGTTGATGAAAGGTACGATTAGAGGACGTTATGCTGCTTGTTACTTACTTGCTGCCGCCATCTTCCCAAGCGCCATGCTCATTACCTCATCAGAAGGATTACTTTGGCAACATTTACGATTCGAGAGTTCATGGTTCCTCGCGATTGTCTCCTGGTTACTCGTCTTATCGACGGGCTACATCGTCTCGATCACGGGTGCGCTCGTCATTCGTTATCTGTATCGCTATACGACGACCTTTGATCGCGTCAAACGTTATGCGACGCGGCGTTTTCGTCATCACGAGGCATAAATACAAAAACGGAAGAACCAGCTATCTGGTCCTTCCGTTTTTTTTCATGAATTCGCGTACAGGAGTTCTTCTTCTGTCGAGGATTCTTGCTGGCGAGCAGGATCTTGGATTCGACCTGTCACTTCTGTTAACAGGCGGCGTGGCAAGAGACGAGACAAGGAAACCATGGCGCGGTTGCTCGCACCTGGAACGACGACGCGACGCCCTTTGAGCATACCGCGATACCCAGCGAATGCGACGAGATGCGACGGCATACTCTTAAACGGTAGCGTGATGTTCGCCCGGTCGAAGAAGTTCGTATCAGTCGGTCCCGGGCAGAGGCAGGTTACGCTGACGCCAGAGCCGTCGACTTCCGTTGCGAGTGCTTCCGAGAACGACAGGACATAGGCTTTTGTCGCGTAGTAGACGCTCATGTACGGTCCTGGCATGAAGGCGGCAACGGATGCGACATTCAGGATGCGTCCGAAGCCGCGCTCAACCATTCCTGGTAAAAGACGTTTCGTCAAATCCGTCAAGGCGACGACGTTGACCTGGATTGAGTTGATGTCTTCTGTTGGATCGATTTCCGCAAAGCGTCCCGACGTAGCGAAGCCAGCGTTATTGAACAATAGATCGACTGTCAATTCTTGCTCCTCTAAGTACTGTACGAGACGATCAACGCTGTCGCTTAGTGATAAATCAGCAGCGAATACATAAACTTTGATCTGATAGCGTTTTTCAAGGACCTGTTGCAGTTCCTTGAGTTTCTTTTCATTGCGGGCAACGAGGACACAATCGAAACCGTCTCGCGCTGCAAGGACAGCGAGATCGAGTCCGATTCCACCCGATGCACCGGTAATCAGTGCCGTTTTTCGTAACATAGGACATTCCTCCATTCGAAATCGTGAATCTGAGTCTAGTGTATACCATTCCATACCGTTCCCGCGAATCCTGTTTCGTAAGCATTTACTTTTCTTATCACTGGTCCAACCAGTATGATAGAACAGTAGAGGGGAAGTGGAACAAATGAGGAAAAAAGTAACCGTCGCCTTGTTGCTCGCGACGTTTTTAGCTGCGATCGAGGGGACGATCGTCGCAACAGCTACGCCTGTCATGGCGAGTGAACTGAACGGGGCAAAATTAGTCAGTTGGATCTTTGCCGGGTTCTTATTGTTCATGGCGGTCTCGACGCCGATTTACGGAAAGATGGCAGATTTATATGGTCGAAAACGGGTTCTGTTATTCGGGATCGGCGTCTTCACCGTCGCTTCGTTAGCCTGTGGACTCGCTCAATCGATGGAGATGTTGATCGTTTTCCGCGCCGTCCAAGGCATCGGGGCAGGAGCTGTATTGCCAATCGCAATGACGATCATTGGTGATTTGTATACATATGAGGAGCGGGGGAAAATCCAAGGAGTGCTCAGCGCTGTCTGGGGAATCTCAGGTGTCGCTGGACCACTTGTCGGTGGATTCCTCGTCGAATCGCTTTCGTGGCGGTATATTTTCTTACTAAACGTACCGTTTGCGTTATTGTCGTTCTTCATGATCGTCGTTTACTACAAAGAGACGGTCCGTGAAACGGAGCGGAAAATCGATTACCGGGGTGCGTTATTGTTTGCGCTCGGGATGAGTGCGTTTCTTTACGGCTTATTATCGGGCAGTGAGTCAGAGACGTTCTTGCGTCCGATCATTCTAGCCAGTTTTTTCATTAGTTTCGTTTTATTGTTCACGTTCTATCGTGTCGAGAAAAAGGCGAGCGATCCACTCTTACCGCCAGCAGTCATTCGCCATCCGGTCATTCTCGTGATCAACTTAGCGGTCTTCTTTTCCGCCTGGGTGCTCGTCTCGATGTCAGCGTATATTCCGATTTTTGCCCAAGGGGTACTCGGCAAGAGTCCGACCGAAGCTGGTTTCATGTTGATGCCACTGTCGCTTTTTTGGACGCTGACCGCCATTATCGGTGGACGGACGATTGGTGTGGCTTCACCCCGGTATCGGACGATGACAGGAATGGGACTGCTGATCGTCGGTACAGTGATTTTATCGTTGATCACGCGCGAATCAAGTGATGTTTTCATCTATCTTGCCGTTTCGCTGATCGGAATTGGTTTTGGTCTCTCACAACCCGTCTTTATGGTCGTCTTGCAGACTTCCGTCGATTGGTCACTTCGTGGCTCAGCGACGGCCGTCAACTCGTTCTTGAGTACGACGGGGCAGACGCTCGGTGTTGCGATCTTCGGTACGATCTTCAACCTATCAATCCTTCGTTCGTTTGCAGCGTCGGACACGCTTTCAGGGTACGCGATTGATCCATTCTTCCAATCGAGTACGGCAAAAACGTTCGGACAGGACCTACAGTATGCGGCAGAAATCGCGTTGTCACATGGATTACGTTACGTCTTCATCGGTGGAGTCGTTTGTGCCATTCTCGCGTTCGCGATGACATGGCGTTTACCGAAAGTTCGACCTGACGATCCACGATCGTAATGAAAGGGGCTGACTCAAAAGTCAATCTCTACAAAGAAAAGGGTGGCAGACTGATGATCTGCCACCCTTATTTCGTAAAAAAGACTCGCTTTTCTGCTCAAATGAAGCAGAAAACTGGCTTGTGTCTCGCCTGAGGAAAGGGCGTGAAGCGGCGAGTCATTCTTTTTTTAGTCATCCTCTTCTTAATTAGGAGGATTGACTAGTGGCACTCTCACGCTGGGCGAGCTGCTCACGAATGTCACGTTCATTGCGTCGGAGGAACAATCCGATTCCGATCAACAGTAAAGCGGCACCGGTGATTTGAATCCATGTCAGCTTCTCATCGAACAGATAGTATCTGAAAATCATTCCCCAAACCGCTTCACCAAGGATCGTGATGCTGACGATACTGGCACTGACACGAGCGAGCGCCCAGTTGAATAAATTGTGACCGAGTAACGTTGGGAAGACGGCAAGAAGAATATACAGCCACCAGTCTTGTTGGAACGCAGCGACGAGATTCGTTGATTGAATCAATGATAACAAAAGCAAGACGAGCGACGCGACAGCGTAGACACCGAACGAATAGAGATTCGTCGAAACGCTTGTGCGGACGTGTTGACCGAGCAACCAGTAACCAGCGACTAAAATCGTTGCGAGCAAAGCAAGACCGTCCCCGATCAAGGCGCGCATACCGACGGCGATATCTCCGTAAGCGACGAGACCGCCACCGAACAAGGCGACAGCAACGAACAGGAGTGCCTTGCGCGACGGGTGTTGTTTGAAGAATAATGCGTTACCGGCCAGGACAAAAATCGGACTCGCGGTCACGAAGAGCGTCGAGCTCGCAACTGTCGTATAATCAAGAGAGAGGAACCACAGCCAAAAATGCCCGGCGAGCAAAATGCCACTTAATAGCATATGCCGGATCGTTGACGAACTGAGTTGCAAAAGTTCCTTCAATCGAATGAGCGGGAGCAACAACAAGGTCGAGAACAACATGCGGTAAAAGGCGACAGCCTCTATCGGGGTCTCCGCCCACTTGACGAAGATTGCCGATGTTGAAATAAAGAATAAAGCCATGAATAACGTAAAATAGGGCATGGGTACCTCCACATGTCTGAAGTAAGGAAATGAGGGTGAAGCGTGTGCAATTGATCATTGCTGAAAAACCAAAACAAGCGGAAAAACTGGCAGCTCCGTATCCGTCCGTGAAGCGGGACGGCTACATTGAAATCAAACCGTGTGACCGGTTTCCGCAAGGAGCAAAACTCGCTTATGCGGTCGGGCACTTATGTGAACTGCAGGAGCCGGCGCATTATGACGCCAAATGGAAACGATGGAACTACGATCATCTGCCAATCATCCCGGAACGATTTGATTACCGACTGGCAAAAGGGAAGAGTAAACCATACCAGGTCATCAAGAAATTATTGAATGAGCGGACGACGACTTCCATCATTATAGCATCGGATGCCGAGCGAGAGGGAGAGGCAATCGTCCGATTGATCTTACGTCTCGCAAACAACGCAAAGCCATTACAACGACTCTGGATTTCGAGTCTGACGCCTCAAGCGGTTGACCATGGGTTTGCGAACCTGCTCGATGGCAAAGAAACGGAGAACATTTTTCACGAGGCGATGAGTCGCGCTTGCGCCGATTGGCTGATCGGAATGAATGCGTCCCGTGCGTATACGACGTTACTGAAGAAGAAGGGCATCGCCGACGTCTTTTCTCTCGGACGGGTCCAGACACCGACGCTCGCACTGATCGTCGAACGGGAAAAACAGATCGAGAATTTCCGACCGGAGACGTACTACGAAGTCGAGGCGGATTTTACGCGATACAAAGGAAAATACATCAATGCAAAGAAACAGACGAAGCTGAGTGACCGGGAACAGGCACAAGCGATCGTGGATCGGACGAAAGGAACCGGAGTCGTCGCATCGATCGAGAAAAAGCGGCAGACGGAACGACCACCGTTTTGGTTCAGTTTGTCGCTCTTACAAACAGAAGCGAGCCGACGGTATGGTCTCGGTGCAAAAGAGACACTCGATATCGCGCAAAAACTCTATATCCGTGGTTGGATCAGTTATCCGCGAACGGACTCTTCCTTCGTGACAAAAGAGGAGGCGGGACAGTTCCCGGTCATTCTTGATCGGTTACTGAAGCAAGCGGAATATAGCCCGATCAAGGATGTCCTGACGAACAATCCAGCTAACGATAAACGTTACGTCAATCCGGCTAAGGTCAGCGATCACTATGCGATTATTCCAACAGAAGAAGCGGGTGCCGTCGCCAAGTTATCTGGTCGGGACGCGCAAGTCTATGACTTGATTGTCCGTCGATTCCTTGCCGCCTTTGCACCGGACGCTGTCTCGGAGAAGACAGAAATCGTAACGACACGCGAGATGGACCGCTTTTTGACACGTGGCAGTCGGACGATTGATCCGGGCTTTAAACAGGTCTTACAAATCGAGTCAAAGGAAGTCGAATTGCCAGCTGTTGAAAAAGGACAAGAGATGCCAATTAAAAGCTGTCGTCTGCTCGAGAAACAAACGGAGCCACCGAAACGCTACACGGAAGGGACACTGATCTTCGGCATGAAGACAGCTGGTAAGTTGCTAGAGGATGAACTGCAAGCAATCATGAAGGAAGTCGAAGGGCTTGGAACGGAAGCGACCCGTGCTGGGATCATCGATGGATTAAAACGACGTGAGTATATCAAACTCGTCAAAAAAGAGATTCATCCGACACCAAAAGGTCGAATATTGATCGATGCCGTGACGGGAAGCATCCTTGCCTCACCGGAAATGACAGCGAAGTGGGAGAGCCGTCTTGAACAGATTGGAAAAGGCGAAGCATCTGCCGCCCAGTTCATTGAACAGGCGAAAAAATTGTCGGAGCATCTCGTCGTCGATGCGAAACAACGGATCGAGCAACTCGCTGTTGATCCAACGCAAGTTAAAAGCAAGTCACCGCGTGGAGCAACGAATCGCCCGGTCGGTCCATGTCCACTATGCCAGTCAGCAGTGCTTGATCGTGGGAAGTTTTATGGTTGCAGTGGATACCAGAAGAATAACTGTGGTTTTACATTACCGAAAACGATTCTAGGTGCCCGACTGACACAAACGGAAGTTAAAAAAGTACTCGCTGGTCAAAAAACAAAACCGCTCGAGATGAAAAAGAATGCGCGTCAGTTCAAGGCGATGCTCTATCTCGAACGCGATCAATTAAAATTCGAATTCACGAAGGGGGAAGACTGATGCAATACGAACTGATTCAAAATCAAACGTTTCGTCCTGTCTTTGAACGACTGTTACAGGAAGGGCGCCGCTTGACGGTCTGGTTTCCGGATCATATCGAGGTACAGTCGGCAGAAGGACTCGTCGAAGAAGCAGAAGAACTGTTCGGTGTGACAGCAGAAGTGATTGACGATCCACAATCGTTCGGTAAGCATATTTTACTTCCGTATTTGACGGAAGTCGAACACCGGGAAGATGGATTCATTCGCTACGAAGCTGAGTTGACAGAAGAGTTACGTCACCTCGTGCGCGAATTGACGTTGCCGATGTTGACGGAAGGGGATTTCGAAGTGTTATATTCGTATCAAATCGAGACGGAGACAGAACGCTTTTACGTCAAAGATTGGTTTCAAGCGGAATTACAAAAAATTACCTAACGAGATGAAACTTTCTGGAATAAGATGACGTAGGACAAGTTATCGTCATCATCCTATTCAGTTGGAGGGTTCATCATGTTCACACTAGCATTCATGGAAAGCGAATTGGGAGGCGACGGCTTCTTCTCGGGCATGCCGATTTTCATGGTCGGATTTTTCGTTCTTATCATCGGTTTCATTCTGTTCGGAGTCATATCTGCAGCCTCAAAGGGGATCTCAACGAATTCTTTGACGCAGCAACTGCGCGAGCATGCGGCGCGTCTCGTGAGTCCGGGTGAATCGGACGCACTGAACTACGTCGCATACTTAAAGACGTTGACACGGTTTCCGGTCGAAAAGACGAATCTTGAACCATTCCGGATTGCGACTGGTATCTTAAAGCTCGTTCAAGGAACAGATCAAATCTCTGAAACGATTAAAAAGCAGATCGAAGTCCAGTACTTACGGCTCGGCATTTTAGATGCGGATCATTTAGCTGATGAACAGCCGGTCCATCGACATCACCATCACCATTAAAAAGAGTCCTAAGGGCTCTTTTTTTGTTGAAAACGGTTGAATCGTGACATCTAATTGTCATATACAACGATTTAGATTAAAGTTGTATGAAATTGAAATCTTTTTGAGCAGAATACTGTGTATCGATTGAAAAAAGTTTACAATGAATGAACGGGAATACCTTTACTGCGCGAGCTGTATAAAGAGAAAGGGGTTGAATTCCTCTAATGAAAACATGGCTGAATCAAACGATCGAGCGACAAATCATGACCGTATTTTATGCGATTTTTTTGACGCTACTCCTTACGACCGGTGGTGTCTATCTATATACGAAACAACAGGTAGATGAATCACGCCAAGAGTTGAAAATGTTAAATGAACATCGGACACGGGCGACTGATTTATATGAATCATGGCAAAGCATGCAATATGAGATGCGTGGCTTCGTTTTACTTGGAGACGAAGAGATGTTAAAGGAAATCGAACAGAAAAAGAACGGCATCAATCGGCAAACGACCTGGTTCGAGCGGAACGCTCGTTTCCCGGAAGAGCGGCAGTACGCGACCGACGCGCGGGAACTCTACACGGCCTATACACAACGCGTCATGCCAAGTCTCGTCAATTATGTCGCTGCGAAAAAAGACGGTGATGTGACGGAGCCGTTCTTGAAGATGCCGACGCTTGGAAAAGTCACGAAGTCAAAACCTCTCGATGCGCAGCGAAAGTTCAACATCAAGACGAAGAGTGCAGCTGATATGAGTTCAAGTATCGTTGATATGGAGTCGGTTTTTACGAAATACCGTAATTCCTTAAATGATCAGGAAACGGCAGCACAAGATCGACTTGGCAAACAAATTAACTCATCTCAGATTTTAGGAGTCGTTAACATTGCGATTCTTTTATTGATCACACTCGTTTTCATCCGGCCATTCGTCCGACGCTTGACCCGTCAGCTTCGTCAATTGAACCGTGAAAGTGGACGTCTCGCTAAGGGTGAGGATGCGACACCGATCGTCGTCACGAATCGTCAAGATGAGATCGGCGAGTTGACGACGACGTTCAATCAGATGGCAGCCGCCATCTCAGGGCAAAAGTACCAACTTGTCTCAAGTAATGACGAATTACAAAGTCAGCAGGAGGAATTGGTTGCGCAACAAGAAGAACTGCAATCGCAACAGGAAGAACTCGAAGAGGCACTCGATGTCACGTTACGCAATGAGACCCATTTGCGTTATCGCAATGAGTTGACCGAAACGCTTGCTTCTCGTGAAACATTGACGGCGTATCCGGCGATCATTGAAAAATTGATTACAATCACCGGTGCCGAACTCGGAGCCATCGTCTTCTTAGAGCAAGAGCGTTATACGGATCTCGTTTCGTACGGGATGACGGCAGACCAAGAGCATCAGTTGTTGCATGCTTCGACATCACTACTCGAACGCGCACGTTTAAATAAACGTGCTGTACGCTCCAGTAAACAAGTGGCGAGTCATCATCCGTTGCCTTATCCGTACACAATGTATGAGATCGTCGTACCAGTGATGGACCCGGCGACGAATACGATGATTGCAAGTATCTACCTCGTTCGTTACCGGGATGCCTTCACGGAAGACCAGACGGACGAAATCTGGTCGTTCTCCCGCCAATTGGCACTATCCTTGCTCCGGATGCGTGTTTTTGAAGAAGTCGAACGGGAGCGTGAAAAGACATCAAAACTCCTACATTCGATTCGAGAAGCTGTCATTTATATCGAAGGGGAGATAATTTTTGCCAATAAACCATTGCTCGCCTTGTTCCATCACCCGGCGCACGATCAAGTGACGGATGAAGGTCTAATGACGCTTGACGTCAAAATCGAAGAACTAGCGGTACAGGTTGATCAACACGAAGCGTTCCTAGCGTACATGGATCAAATATGCAATCAGGAAGTTCCGACAGAGAGTTTGTCGCTGTCCCTCAATAAGGAAGAACGATTCGTCACGTTATATGCAGAGGAAATTCATTACGGTGGTTGTTTCCGCGGTACGATGCTCGTCTTACGTGACGTGACGGCAGAGACGGCGATCGACCGGATGAAATCGGAATTCGTCTCGACCGTATCGCATGAGTTACGGACTCCGCTTGCCTCGATTTACGGCTATACAGAATTGATGCTTGCGCGAGACGTCAATGAATCAAAACGTCAGCGGTATCTCGAGACGATTCATGGGGAAACCGAACGGTTGACGAACCTCGTCAACGACTTCCTCGATGTTCAGCGGATGGAATCGAGTCAGCAACAGTATGACTTTAAACCGCTTGATTTGACGAAAGTCATTCAGGAAACGGTCGAGTTCCATACGGCTTCGGCAAAAGATCACGAGCTAGTCCTTGATTTTGAAGAAACGACGACGGGTCGGATTCATGCTGATGAACAAAAAATGCGCCAGCTGTTCACGAATCTGATCAACAATGCGATCAAGTATTCACCGGATGGTGGTCAGATCACGATTACGATGCGTCAAGTCGAAGATCGTGTCCAGCTGATGATCGAAGACGAAGGAATCGGCATTCCGCGTCACACGTTACCACAACTGTTCAGTAAGTTCTACCGAGTCGATAATTCGGATAGTCGAAAAATCGGCGGTACCGGTCTCGGTCTTGCGATTTGTCAGGAAATCGTTCGTTCACACGAAGGAATGATCCATGTCGAATCAACGGAAGGTGTCGGTTCCGCGTTCATCGTCGAACTACCGATCGTCCAGTCCGTCATACCGGTCACGGAATCGGCAGATGAATGTTAATGTCAAAAACGTTCTTTGATTTTTTCAATCAAAGGGCGTTTTTTTGTTGGTTTCCTCTGCAAAACGGGAACGGATTACTATCAAACAGAAAGGAAGTGAGGAGATGCGGCGAAGCAGATGGCCTTGTTAAGTCCGACGAGCACTCGTGCTTTGGATCCTGATCGAAGCCAGTAGTTCGTTCATTCCAGCTTATGTAATTGAACGCTTTTACTGGGAAGACCGCGGGATGAGCATTGCCGACGTCGTCATCGCAGAAGTCGTCTTTGCTTGGGTCATGTTGATCGGCGAGGTTCCGTTCGGTTTGTTATCCGACCGGTGGGGCAGAAAGCCGTTTATTCTGGCTGGTTTCGTATGTGAGTGGTTATCGTTTACGGTGTTGCTTGAAGCGCACTCATTACCTGCCTTCCTTTTGGCGATGGTCCTTGCCGGCATCGGTGGTGCAGCACTCAGTGGATCGCTTGAAGCCCACGTCTATGAAACATTGCGAATGCATAGGATAGAAGAGCAATTCGAGACGGTCTGGCGAAAGATCTCGATTGGTGGTTTGTTAACGTCTGGACTCGCGGCACTCGTCGGTAGTTACGCCGCACAATCGGTAGACTTGATTTGGCACTATCACGTGTCCTGGTGGGTTTTGCTCGGAACAGTACTCCTGACGTTTTTCTTAAAGGAAGCATCGCGAGAACAGGACATAAAGACGAGTTCGTTGAAGACATTGCTAAACGGGTTTTCGTTTCGACGCGTCTATGTCCGAATTCTTTGTCTTGTCTTGTTATACGCAGCAACGATTGATTTCGTCGATGAGTTTTGGCAACTCTATCTACGGGATCAAGCAATACCGATGGTCCATTTAGGGTTTGTCTTCGTGTTATTCCAAATCATGCAGGCAATTGGTGCGTCATTATCTCGGTTCCGATCGCCCGTCGGATGGGCGATGATCTATATCGTGTGTCTTACCGGATTGTCGGTTGCCTCTCCGCTCGTCAGTATCGGGTTACTCGGTACGCTGTACTTGTGCTATGGCTGGGCTGAGCCTTATTTGACCACTATCATCCAAGATGTTGCGCCGCCAAATGGACGCGCAACGTTTACGTCGATGATCTCGGTCATTGAACGTTTAGCTGTGCTTGGAACCGGTACGCTGTTCGTCTTCGTCGAACGTGTCTTCTCGCTTCAGATGACCTATGCCGCGCTCGGTCTCGTCTCACTTATGTTGCTTCTATTGTATGGTGTGACGCGAACGCGTCAGAACTGAATCAAAAAAAGGACAAAGGTGCATTGACCTTTGTCCTTTTGACTGTCATTTATTACGACACGTGTCGTTGTTCCTGAGAGGAACGTGCTAATACTTGGCGAGCCGGTTGCCACATCAATAAGGAGAGGACGCCTGCAAGCGCATAGACGAGCTCGATCGCAAACATATCGGCAAGCCATCCGAACAATAGACTACCGAGACAGAAGCAGAGTGCATAAACGGTTTGTTGTACGCTGTAGACATATGGTAACCGCTCGAGTGGTGTCGTCGTTTGCAACAACGTATTCAGCTCAATTGCCCGGACTTGACTCGCAAACCCTTGGAACAGACAAGCGATCACGGCAAGTGTGACGACTGGAGCGAAGGCAAACAAGAAGGTCGCCCCAATCGATAAACCGATACTGCGATAAAGCAACGAACGTGTTCTGCGTCGACGTAACATCATGTAACTGCCGGCAATCATGCTCAGCAGATAGAAGGCGTTCAAGATACCCCACCAGCGTTCCGATAGCTGGAAATGTGTATCGATGTAGACGAGGAACAGAGCAGAAATCCAAGCCGTACTGACGAACGCATCGATTCCGACGAGATACGTGTTGGCTTTCGCGAAAGGATGCGTTCGCGTGTAGCGAATA
The DNA here is from genome assembly GCF_000702605.1 of Exiguobacterium acetylicum DSM 20416. Classification (NCBI taxonomy): domain Bacteria; kingdom Bacillati; phylum Bacillota; class Bacilli; order Caryophanales; genus Exiguobacterium; species Exiguobacterium acetylicum. Next base: position 585,395 of record NZ_JNIR01000001.1, read on the forward strand.
CTCGACCGGAAGGAGACGTCTTCCTCTTCCATCGAAGGGTCGGGTAGAGAGCGGACGCTTCGATAGAACAGATAGCTGATGAGACTGGCACCTAAAAACAGACCAGCCGAGACGGACAAGACGGAAAGAGGGGATAACAAGCTGACCAGGATGGCGCCGAGCGGCCACATGATGAGCTGAATCACTTGATTCGAACCTTGTACGAGACTGTTAGCTTTTTGGACATCCTGACACAGTCGAGGGATGAAGGCACTTTCGATCGGACGAGCAAATCCGTCGAAGAAAGCGATACACCCAACGAGTACGAGGACGAGAGGCAGTGGTAGATCAAATCCCCAGATGACGCCTAAGAGGATCGTCTTGAGGAGTTGACTGCCGAACAACAAGGAGGCATGAGGAACACGTTGAGCGACTTGGGCGAATAAGAAGCCGCTTCCTGTCATGCCTGTTGTGACGAGAACGGGAAACAGGGCAGCGAGACTCGCTTGCCCTGTCGTTTGATAGATCATGGCGATCAGGGAGACGATATAGAGCGCATCTCCCGCATTCGCAATCCATTGACTGGCCAATAAAAGCGTAAACCGGTTCATTCTGAATGACCTCCATATCGTACGTATTTAGTTAGGAGTGAGAATTCAGAATGACTTACATCGGACGCCCTCATTTCATGTTTTTTTCTAGTGTAAGAGGAAAAAAATGGATTGTCAATCAGAATCGTGACGGGAGTTCCGGGCAACGAGTGTAAAGGGATCGACCATCGACGTCGCAGCGGCTTCGTCTTGAGCACGAGAAGACGGCACCTGGATTGGTTTTAATCGCTGGCGGAATTGGAAAGCCCGTTCGAGCCGACTCATGAATAGATTGCTGAAAAAGACAATCAATGCTAGTCCAATCAGTGGAACGAGGAACATATGATTGAGCCACGACGTCGCTGAAAACTGGTTGAAGTAATAACCGAACATCGAGGACCACTCAAAAATCGTTGGGGCAGTTCCGACATGTAAATTAACCGTGCCAGCGAAAAAGATTTTGAAAAGTGATAAATGCACTAATAACATCAACGTTTGAATGAACTGTTGCATAAAGACGATTGTCAACGTCGGAATAAGGTGTGGCCAAATATGGCGTCTGAAACGATGCCATGGACTGCCACCGAGCGTCTGAGCGACAATCATGAATTCTTGACTAAGCAACTGACGGGTCTCAGCAATCAGATAAAGCGATAAAGAGGGGAGACCAAGCAAAATCAAGACGATTAATTCGAACGATACACGGTCGAACAACGGTGGGATAGCAGTCGAATCAAAGAACGTAAGTGATGGAAGCAAAATGAGTAACGCGACAAGAGAGAGCGGTAAAACTAAAAATCCATCAAGAATAAGTTTTAAGTATCGATTGACGCGAGCGCTTCGGAAAGCTAGCGGAATTGCGATCACTAGCGAAAGAAACATTCGACCGAGCGCAACAATCATACAAATACCGGCTGTCCATTTAAATCCTTCAATCATCAATTGAAAGAGGTCATTGCCAGAGCGGTCTGTACCGAGCCATTGATCACTTGACGGTTTTAGTGGTGACGTCGCAAGGAACGTGCCGTCTTCAGCATACCGGTTCGAAATTTGATCGACTTGACCATCACGGAAGATTGTATTTCCAAAACTAAGCAGCAGTAAACCAGCGAGTAAAACTAAACATAGCCAGAAGATAGGATCTCGCATCAAAGTACGACGCATCAAATGCCCCCTTTCCAGGCGTTCGGAATTAGCCATTCTGCCAGTAAATCAATGATAAAGATCGGCAGATAGATTAAGAACAAGATGACCATCAAAATCGGCATTTGTCCATTATAAAAGACGAACCGGAACATACCTTGGACTTCGAATGTGTATTCAATGATTACGAGACTCGATAAGACCGTAATGATATTCGCTCGGAAAAACAGATAAAACCGATAGATCATTGTCGGAATCAAGTGTTTCCAGAAAAGAGTGGCAGGACGAATCCCTTTAGCCCGTGCAAGTTCAAGGAAAGGAGCAGCTTCCTGTTCGAGTACTTGCGTCGTCAACCATTTGATGAAGAAGAATAGTGTTGTCAACGTTAGGGTAAGAATCGGTAAAAAACGAATGTACTCAGCATAGGATCCCGCAATTTCGATTTTGTCATACCCGGTCGTTTTAAACAGATAAAGGACAAGGAATTGTGAAAGAATGATCCAGAACAGATCCGGAACCATCTCAAGCGTCCGTGTCGTCTGTTTCAGCATCATGCGTGTTTTGCGGCCACTCCGATAAAACAAATAAGCATAAAAAATCGCACACACAGCGGAGACCAGCATAGCTGTCGTAAAGATGATTAACGTCTCTTTAATAAAGGGACTGATGGTAGGAAGCAATAAGAACTCCTTTTGAGCGGTTACGTTAAAATAGGTAATCTCATCAAGTTTCGTTAATTGAGCAAATTGTTGCTTCAGACCTTCCCAGTAGCTTGCTGGGTTGAATTTCATTTGCGCAACGAGCGCCGGAAGGGCGCTGATCGCAATCAAGACAAAAAAAGCCACGATGAGCTGAATTGATTTTCGGGCGATAAAAAACATGAAGGGAAAAACTCCTTTCTTTGGATCCTCAACCGATAGCGAGGATCCGGTCATTGCCAATTTGGATCAACTGACTGTTCATATGTTTCCGGCGCAGTACGTAGCGTTCGAACTGTTGCGTTGCGATGAACGAATCACGCGTCGAGACCGTCGAGAGCGTCATCAGGACATGTTTTAATTGTGGTTGTCCTTCTTGTAATGAGAGATGCGTCATTCGGTTCGCTCCGTCGAGTCGATTGAGGAATAGTTCGATCTTACAGCCTTCTTTGATTAATTCACTGATCAGGAATGCGGCTTGTTCAATGAACGTCTCAAATTGTTGATGGAGACCGTAACCGCTCGGGGCTGATAAATTCAAGGCAATCGTAAACGTATCCTGATTGCTCGTTTCGAACACTTTCGCCTGCAGGCGACCGGTCTTCGCCGTCGCATACCAATCGATTTCTTTTGACGGTTCCGCCGTATAGGGTTTTGCACCAAGTTGAACGAGTTTGTTCTTGAGCGGTGAGTAGCGGTCTGGTCGATCACCGATCCGTAAACGTTGTAAAAGAAGCGGCGTCGCTTGCGCTGTCAAGGACGGTAAAACCGTAAATGAAGGATACGTATCGAACGTAAAGAGATAGACGCCCATCTTCCAAGGCAAGCGAATCGTCAAGATGATCTCATCGAACTCGGCCGGTCCACGGCGAACCGTCTGAATCGGAATCGTCACCGCGTCTTCAGAGTCAATCACTGCATGAAATGTTGCCGGGTGTAGTGGGTCCATCTCCGGGAAGATGACTCCGCCATCTGTGTGCAAACGAAGTGTCGCTTCGAGCCCAAGCTGATTCAAGGCTTCGACGCCGAAGACTTGTAAGTGGAGCGACGTCTGTTCTTGATTGAACATCAGGGATTCATAATGTTTCCATTCGATTGCGACGTCCCGTTGGAGCTGCTTTTCTGTTCGCCCGACGACGAAATGAATCGTCGCCAAAGCTGCGAACAGGAAACCGAGGACGGAAAGACGCGGAATGAAGAGGAAGATGAACGTCATCGTGACGTACAGTGGAAAAAGTCGGCGTTCAAGCCAAAACGGGACGGAATGTTCAATCTGCATGATTCGTCACCCCATCTCGACCGGAACCGGCACGTCGTCCAGAATATGCGTCAAGACAGCCGCTTTCGTCGTCTTGATTCCACCTTCAAGTGTCAGTGTCAGGCGGTGGGACAGGACATGTTTTGCAAGATATTTGATATCTTCCGGGATGATGAAGTCGCGTTGATTCAAGAACGCGTAGCTTTGCGAGGCGCGAAGCAACGCAATCGCTCCACGCGGACTGACGCCGACTTCAATGAGTTCATGGTTTCGTGTCGCTTGGACGATATGGAGCAAGTAATCGAGCACGTCTTGCGATGCATGGACGCGGCGTGCCTCTTCCTGCCAGGAAATCAAGTCACCGCCTGACGCGATGCCGACAGCTGACCGACGGACGTTCGTCAGAATCTCAGACAATAACCGGCGTTCGTTCTCAAAATCCGGATAACCGACTTCGATTGCGACCATGAATCGGTCGAGTTGGGCGTCCGGTAGTGGGAACGTTCCTGCCGATTCAATCGGGTTTTGTGTCGCAATGACGAAGAATGGGGCCGGCATCTGATAGGTCGTTCCACCGATCGAGACCTGACGTTCTTCCATCGCTTCGAGCAGTGCCGATTGTGTCCGCGGAACAGCGCGGTTGATCTCATCAATCAAGACGACGTTCGCGAATAATGGACCGCGTTTATTCTCGAACTCCTGCGTCTTTAAGTTGAAGAAGTCTGAACCGATGACGTCTGACGGGAGAAGGTCCGCCGTGAACTGGATCCGCGAGAAGGCACTCTCAAAGCTCTGAGCGAGTGCCTTGGCAAGCATCGTTTTCCCTGTTCCCGGTACATCTTCAAGGAGGATGTGTCCTTCAGCGATGAGTGCCGTCAGACAGAGATCGATGACGTCCGGTTTACCGAGATAGATCGAATTGAGTTGGTCTTTTAATTGTTGTAGTTTCATAGGAAATCCCTCCAAGGTTAAATGGTTGAGTAGCGTGCTAATTGTTGTTCAAAGCGCAGAATCTCATCGTCCGTGACGATCGTTTCTGACACGTCACCGTAGCGGATATCCCGATATAACTGAAAGTCGACAGGGACCTCAATCCGACGTAACCAGTCTTCAAGCGTCTCGTTCGGACGACGTTGCTGACTGCGTGGTAAGTGTTGCTCAAAGCGGATGACGAGATTACGGACACGTGAAGATGAATATGATGCATACAGATAAGGCGATTTTCTTAAAGAAGCAGGACGAAAGATCGATTGAGCTAGTGGAACGTCATCGGTCAACTCTCCTTTAGGACTGCTCCGTTTTTTCACGCGACGCGATTGAACGAGTTTCCAGACCATGAAACTAAACAAGCTGATTAAAATGACATATTGTAGATAAGAAAGAGGGGAGTCAGAGGCATCCGCTTTAAGGGATTTCCAAAGCTCCTTTGGACCAGGTATTCGTGCGATTGGATTAAATGGCATCTTGTCTCTTGTTTTAACATGAGAGTGACCAGGATCAGTTTTACGATCAATGTCTCCATCTACGTATCGCCAGTCTGATGGATTTTTAACAGGACCCGGCATGATGTAATGCGTATAGACGTATGTTGTGACGGTTTGAAACAAGAACAGACCAATCAAAATGACACCAAGCGACATGATGAAGCGTTGCCGTAACACAAGCGATTCTCCTTCCTGTATTTAAGGAAAAAATATCCATATGTACTTAGGAAGATTTTAGCATACACGCTTAACAAATAAAAACAATTTTCTGAAAATAAAGACGATGTGAGACGATTCATTTTCAAGTGGTGAGGGTATGATGGAATCAGTGGTTCTTGAAAGAGAAAGGGTGTTTTGTATGAAATTGATTATTTTTGGAGCGACGGGTCAAACGGGGCAAGAACTGGTCAAGCAAGCGATCGATCACGGGCATGAGGTCACAGCGTTCGTCCGCAGTCCGGAAAAACTGACACTACGTGATGAACGGTTACACGTCGTTAAGGGTGACGTGCTCGATCAAGAAGCGGTGACGGCTGCTGTTGCCGGGCAAGAGGCTGTCCTGACGGCTCTTGGCACAGAGAGTCTTGCATACAGTGGCTTTTTAGAACGGAGTCTCGTCCGGATCGTGACAGCGATGAAAAAACAGGGGGTAGACCGAATTGGTTATGTCGCGTCTGCCGGTGTCGATGATGAATTACCGGGTGTGCAAGGGATGCTCGCTCAGCGGATTCTGAAAAATCCACTGAAGGACCACCGTCAAGCGGTCGCGCTTTTGCAACAAGCAGATTTGAACTATACGGTAGCCCGACCACTCCGTTTACTGAACGGTCCGTTGACGGGGCTTTATCGTCAAGCAGATACAGGTGTTCCGGAAGATGCAAAACAAATCAATCGCGCAGATGTGGCGCATTTCCTCTTACAAGCGATTGAAACGGAAGATCATATCAAATCGAGTGTCGGTCTCGCTGAATGAAGAAGAAAGGTCTCTCCCGTCATACGGAAGAGACCTTTTTGAATGCTTATTGTTGACGATAGACGGAGACCGAACCACCATTGACGAAGAATTGACCGTAGCCATCTTGGTTGATCGTGACCGATGCTGTGTTGTTTCCAGTGATGTCTGTCCAGACTTCTCCTTTGTTCTGAAGCCCGACATACATCCACTTGCTACCGCCAGGACCATCCGAAAGGATTGTCGCAAGACCTGATTTCGCTCGGTCTGAGACACCTTCACGTGTCCAACCGATGATGTCTTGGTTATCGAGGTAATCGTTTTGTTTCCCGAACGCGAAGTCCTTCCGTGCTTTGAGTAACGGATCAATCTTCGAAGCGAGTGCTGGAATTTCGCGATTCGACGTACCCTTTGTACCATAGTAGTCACCATAAAAGACCGACGGATAACCTTGTTCACGTGTCAGAATCATCGCGTAAGCAAGCGGTTTGAACCATGACTGAACCGTTGATTCAAGCGATTGTCCAGGTTGCGAATCATGGTTCTCTACGAGTGTGACGGCTTGGACTGGATTGCTCTTGACGAGAGTACCGTCAAAGATCGTCCGCATGTCGTAATACCCGCCGCCTTTACTTGCCTGTTCGAACTTATAATGAAGCGGTGCATCAAAGACGGATTGTTGATAATTCGTTCGGCTTAAGTAGTTTTGCAACGTGCCGAGATCGTTCTGCCAATACTCTGCGACTGTGAACAATGGTTTACCCGTCGTCTGACGAACGTTTGCGAGCCAGTCCGCTAAGTAACCGTGTTTGATATGCTTGACGGCATCGAGACGGAACCCATCAAGACCAAGTTCGTTGACGTACCATTTTCCCCAGTTCTTCATTTCTTGCTGGACTTCTGGATGATCGAAGTCGAGATCCGCATACATCAAGTAATCATAGTTGCCATTTTCAGTTGAGACATCCGTATCCCACGCTTTACCGGTACCGCGGAACTTGTAGATGGCGCTTTTTGAACGCGATTGATCCCAGTCCGTGCCGTCGAAATGGTACCATTTCCATTTGAAGTTTGAGTATAGGTTATTTCGTGCTGCAAAATTGAATCCCGTCCATGCCTGGATTTGATAATCGCCCGAGATTTCTTGATTACGGTTACCCGGATTGATTTCGACTGCCGTGACGGCTTCCGTGAAATCGGCGCCACCTTTATGATTCATGACGACATCGCCATAGACATCGATTCCAGCGGTATGCAATTGTCCGATTGCCGTTTTTAATTGCGCCTTTGTGCCGTATTTCGTACGGACCGTTCCTTTTTGGTTGAACTCACCTAAATCGTACAAATCGTAGGCACCGTACCCGACATCATTTTGCGAGGTACCTTTGTAAGCAGGGGGAATCCAGACCGATGTAATTCCGAGTTGATCAAGCTTTGTTGCGTCACTCCCGAGACGGTTCCAGTGGTTACCGTCATTTGGCACATACCATTCGAAATACTGCATCATCGTTCCGTTGTCTGCCGTTGCGCCGACTGCAATCGGTTGCGCAAGTGGCGCTAAAAAAGCAGCAGATGCGACGGTTGCTAAAATCCATCTTTTTTGTTTCACGTAAAGACCTCCTCATGATTTGTGAAAGCGCTTGCATTATTTATTATAGGGAAGCTTTAGACAGGAGGAATATCGTCCCGGATTCTTATTTGTAAGTCTCTTTTGTTCGTGACTTTTGACCCTAGAATATTTCTTCTGAAGAACTATTTTGATGGGATTGACGTCATGAATGAAAAAAATCAGGACCATCTAACCGTTGCCTTTCAATGAATATTCTGAACGACGACTCATCTTCAAAAAAGCAGGTCTATCGTCCATCTTCCACCAGGAATGGATTCGGTGTGAAAATGAGCGTGTAACATCCGCTTTCATACATACTATTTAAGGGGGAACACACATGAACTGGAAGTCAAAGGTCACAGGTGCGCTTGCTGCAACACTTGCGCTCGGGTCAATCGTCTTTACACCGGTCACAGCAAAAACAGTTGATCCAAAACAAGTTTCAGCTGGTCCGCAGATGGTTACGTCACAATCGACGATCGATGCGTACTATTTACCAGCAGCGGGGAAGACAGGGGCAGCGTTGAAGGCATCGCTGCACGATATCATCGACAACCATACACAAGTGTCATACGACACGGTATGGACAGCACTGAAAGAAACGGATCAAGATCCAAACAATGCGAATAACGTCATCGAGTTATACACGGGGAAATCGATTTCAAAGAGCAGTAACGGTGGGAATGTCGGTCAGTGGAATCGTGAACATGTCTGGGCCAAGTCACACGGTGACTTTGGTACGACGAACGGTCCTGGAACAGACTTGCATCACTTGCGTCCGGAAGATGTCGTCGTCAACAGCGCACGTGGGAATCTAGATTTCGATAATGGCGGTACGAAGTACAGTGGATGTGATTGCTACCGCGATAGCGATTCGTGGGAACCACCAAACCGTGTCAAAGGTGATATCGCGCGGATGATCTTCTACATGGCGGTTCGTTATGAAGGTGGCGGAGAAATCGATCTCGAAGCCTCAGAAAACGTCAATAATGGTTCGAACCCGTTACACGGCAAATTGTCGACGCTGAAAGCATGGAATAAGCTTGACCCAGTCGATAGCTTCGAGAAACGTCGCAACGATGTCATCTTCGAGAAGTGGCAAAAAAACCGGAATCCGTTCATCGATCATCCGGAATACGTAACATCAATTTGGGGAAATTGATGACGAGTCAATCAATAGGAAAATGCGATGTTCTCAAGAGAAGAGAAGATCGCATTTTTTATGCTGTGAAGCACCACGGTCTTGAAACTTTTTGAAGAATCATGCGTAGTGCTTACCGTAAGCCATTTTTTAGTAGAAAGGTCGTACGGTATGATCAAACGCACGTTTAACAAACGAAACATCAAATGGATGGTTGGTGGGGGGCTCGTCGCTTGTGTCGCCTTCTGGTACAGTGTCGGTATTTTCGTCAATAAAGGGGAGCGACCACTCGCTGATGGGACGTCACCGTATGTCATTGTCCTCGGTGCGGGTGTCAAAGGAGAAAAACCTTCGCAAATCCTACATAATCGGATTCAGGCAGCTGCTGCATATGGGAAACAACGTTCAGAAGTCCGCTTCATCTTAAGTGGTGGACAAGGTCAGGATGAAGATATTTCAGAAGCAGAAGCGATGCGACGCGGAATGATGGCGTCCGGGATTGCTGAAGAGCGATTGATCCTTGAAGCCGACTCGACATCAACGACAGAAAATCTAAAGTTTTCAAAAGCGTTGTTGCCAAAGGACGTCCGACGCGTCTCAATCGTCACGTCGGATTTCCACTTATACCGTGCTCGTAAAGAAGCACAGCAACTCGGTTTACGGACGGATGCGATTCCGGCTGAAACGCCACTTTCAGGAGTTCTTCGATTCGGGATGCGCGAACGCGTTGCGATCGTTGTTCAATTTCTACGCTAAAATCCCCGACACGCTAAACATGTCGGGGAGAAAGAAGAAGTGCATTGAATGATTAGATGCCTTCACCTTTATGTTTTTCCTCAGAAGATTGAGAGTCATTTGCTTGTTTGTCGGAAGCATCATGCTCTGCTGGTGGTTCTTCTTTGCCGAGTGCGACATCCTTCGCTTCGACGACTTTATTGCTGATAGCATTTAAGTCACCTTTCGTCTCATTTACTGTCTCTTTCACCGTAGAGGCATCTGACTTCACCGTTTCAAGTTCTGTGTTCACTTTATCATAGACATTCTGAACATCAGACGCGACTTCTTGAATGATGCTTGAAGCACTCTTCACTTGAGTGATGACTTGTGATGCTTTACCTGAAGGATCTTCCTTGATGGAAGAGGCGAGGGTCGAGACGGAATCTTTCGCACCACGTAAACTCTGTTTCGTATTTTGGCGGGACGAAGAACTAAGTAGCGTCAATAGACCGCCAACAAGGGCACCGAGCAACATCCCTGTGACGAGGTTGATTTGACGACCTGATGATTCTTCCTGATCGAACTGGCGATTCGGTTGTTCTGCGTGTACTGCGTGTGGATCATGTTGAAGCTTCGGTTCCATGATGAACACTCCCTTGAGATAATATTTGACCATGATATGGATATACCCTTGTGACTGAATCAAAAACATCTAAAAAAAACATGTATTTGAAATGAAACAAAAAAGACCACCGTGATATGATGGTCTAAGAGGTTCATTTGTTGAATGAATCATCATCTTTTTCGTGACGAAGTTTTCGGTTGATTTCATCATAATCGATTTCGATATCATCTTTGTTCCCCTTGTAGCCATATCCTTTGGAAATGACGATAATCGAGGCGACCAAGACGAATACGATGATGAGAATGGAGACGACATATAACCACATAGTCCACTCCTCCTTTCGTTCACTTTCTAGTATGACGGAAAACGCAGCTTCCGTCTAAACGAAATTGTAGGTTGTGTGCTAAACTAATTTCAGATAAACATGTTAAACGGAACGAGGTGACGGCGGATGAGTATTTTGGTCGTAGATGATGAGTTAACCAATTTAATGCTCTTAGAGCGCTTGTTAGAAAATGAAGGCTATGACGTCGTCAAAGCAATGAGTGGGGAAGAAGCAATCGAATTAATGGACGATCCGTTATTCATCGAACAGTTGGACGTCGTTCTCCTCGACGTCGAAATGCCAGGGATCAGCGGAATCGAAGCGACACGTTTGATTCGAAAACGGTTTGGTCTCGATGAATTGCCAATTCTGATTGTTTCCGGGCGATCAAACGAAGAAGATATCGTTGATGGACTGAATGCAGGGGCATCCGATTATACAACGAAACCAATCCGTAAAACGGAATTGCTCGCGCGAGTTCGTAACGCGATCGGTCTGAAGCAAGCAATCGATGCGCGAAAACGATATGAAAAAGTATTACAGGAAGACTTTGATTTGGCGCAAAAACTGCAACAGAGTGTGCTCAGTGCGAATATTGAAGACGATGAGATCCGCATCATGGCGACGTATATCCCGTCTAAGAAACTAGCGGGAGATATGTACGCCTGGTACCGCATCTCTCAGAATAAATACGGCATCATCTTGTTTGACGTCATGGGACACGGTGTCTCTTCTGCGCTGATCACGATGGGAATGAGCTCGATTTTATTCGAACTCGTGCACCGGATTGGTGATCCAGCACAAGTACTCGAAGAATTGAATCAGCAGATGAGTCGATTGTTCCCAGGAGACTAGACAGAAATCTATTTCACTGCCGTTTACCTCTACATCGACCTAGATGAGATGAAGCTCAGCTATGCGAACGCAGGGCACCCGCCTGGTTTGTTGCGCATGAATGATCAAATCATTCCGCTTGAGAATACGGGACTTCCTGTCGGTATGTTTGAAGACTCGACATATTCGAGCAAGACGATCGACATCGTCTCACCAGGATGTGTCTACCTGTACACGGATGGTTTCATGGAATTGTACAGTAAAGGTATCGATGAGGGAATCCACGCTATCCAGAACCTGATCGAACAACAAGGACCGAACATCCATCAGTTGATTCAACCGGATCAGAGCGATGAAGCGGATGACCTGTGTCTCGTGACGGTCGAAATCAATTAACCTGTAAGTGAAAAGACTCAGCGACGGCAACACCGTCACTGAGTCTTTTTTGAGTCTTACAAGCTCTGAATCTACTTGAACTAAAAGAACCTTCTCCGCCATAGGATAAAAGCTGCTAGACCGGAGAAGAAAATCATCATTCCGAAGACGATCCAGAATCCGATGACTTCTCCTTCCCATGGAACATGAACGTTCATCCCGAACATCCCGGAAATCATCGTCGGAATCGAGATGACGATCGTAATCGAAGCAAGAAACTTCATGACGAAGTTGACATTGTTCGAGATGACGGAACCGAATGTATCCATTGTCGAACTGATGATATCTTTATAGATTTGTGCCATTTCCATTGCTTGACGGTGTTCGACGAAGACGTCTTCGAGTAAGTCCTCATCGTCTTCGTGTTTCTCAAGACTTGGTGTCTTGATAATCCGGTCGAGGACACCGTCGTTCGATTTCAAGGACGTCATGAAATAAACTAATGACTTCTGAAGGTTCATTAATTGAAAGATTTCTTGATTTCGCATCGAACGTTGTAGTTCTTCCTCAAGTTCGTCCATGCGACGATCGATTTGACGCAAGAAACGTAAATACGAAGAACTGACTTTGTAGAGAATCTGGAATACGAAACGCGATCGATAATTCGTTCGGAATCCACGTAACTTACCACTCGAGAACAACGTCAACACGTCGAGCTGTTGCGAACAAACGGTGATAAAATGACGGGATGTCACGATGATACCGAGCGGGATCGTATTATAACGGCGTCCTGATGATTCTTCTTCGATGTAGGGAACGTCGACGATCATCAGAAGACCTTCTTCATCTTTTTCAAAACGTGGTTTTTCTTCCACGTCCAAAGGGTCATAAATGAAATCCTCTGGAATTTTCGTAGCAGCGATGACTTGGTCGGCTTCGTCCTTTGTCGGATTGACAAGATGGATCCAGGAACCTTTCGTGAACTCCTGTATCTCGTTGACTGCCCCGGTGACATCGCTTCGATAAATCGTCAACATATTGTCTATCCCTCCTGCTCTTCACTGTCTCATTATAGAAATAGATACGACGGCGTGTAAATGATTCTCCGATTTTTTTTTATGAAGATTAGTGATAAGATGAAAACAGAGGAGGGGAAGACATGCCTTTTTTTAATGCTAAGAAGCTCGAAGAACTTCAATCGATCGCAGGTGGAGACCACGTGTTCCTTCAAAAAATCGGAGAGACGTATATCGCACAGTTCGATCGGAAATTTCCTGAACTAAAAGATGCCGTCGCCAAACAAGATGCTGAGCAAACTGAAAAGCTGGCTCACTTGTTAAAAGGTGCTTCCTATTCCGTTGCTGCTGATGATTTAGCGGATGATTTCGAACTGCTTGAAAAAGAAGCAGAATCTGGTTCGATGACCGGAACACAAGAAATCGTCGATCGGATTGAGCAATGCATGGTGGAATTCCGTGTCGTCTGGCTCGATGTCTTTACTGGGAAAAACATTGACGCTTTACGTTAAGGATGAAATAAATAGTAAAAGCCGACTTCATGTCGGCTTTTTTTGATTTACAAGACGTAAGAATCCACTGTCTCGATCAGACGACCGATTTCCGGTTTCGTGATTTGTGCATTGACACCAACGGACTCGCCTTTATGACGTAAATCGTCGGAAATCAACGACGAGAAGACGATGATTGGTAATTCACCATAGCGATCGTCCTCACGAAGACGTTTTGTCAAATGGAGTCCATCCATCTTCGGCATCTCGATATCCGTGATGAGGAGATCACAGTTACTTCCTTGTTCGAAAGCATCAAAGGCTTCTTTGCCGTTGATGAACCATTTCAGTCCGTGGTAACCGGCTTCCTCGAGTGTTTCGATGATCAATGTCCGGAGCATTTCCGAGTCTTCGGCAATCCAGATGACTTTGTCGGATCGGTCACGGGACTGCACGCGTCGTCCTTCTTCGCGGGCGAAGATATCCTTGCGTGAGAGCTCAAGTGCGATTTTTTCATAGTCGAGCAGGATAATCATCTTGTCGCCTGTTTTGACGACACCGTTCGTCAGTCCTTCGATGCCACGAGCGAGTTCGTTTGGTGTATCGATCTGCTCCCATGAGATACGACGGATTTCCGTCACGGAATCGACACGCAGGACGCTCTTTTCTCCATTAAATTCACAGATGATCAATCGATCCTCGGTTGCTTCGTCGTGGGGAACACCGATGACCGTCGGCAAATCGATGACTGTCATGACTTCGCCACGCAGTTCAATCAATCCTTTGACAGCGTCCGGTGTACCTGGGAGTGGTGTCATTGGGAGCGGAACGATGATTTCCCGGACCTTCATGACGTTGATTCCGAACGTATATGGACCGCAATGGAAGATGACGATCTCGAGTTCATTCGTACCGGCTTCTAATAAAATATCGTGCTGATTATACATATGGTTGTGCCCCTTTCCATTACCTTCACTTCACTTCTGACTAGTTATCGGCATGCTACGCTAAAAATTCTAGTTCTGAATTGACAAAAAAAGTGTTGTAATCGCTTTCATAATATGTTAAGCAAAAAGTTTGGCATTTGTCTGACCAATTGATTACAATAAGCTATGCAGCCACACACTGAAATGAGAGAGATAAAAATAAATGGAGGTAGAGTGGAATGACTACAGCAACAACCTACACATTTTTACTAGATGGGCAATGGCATGAAAGTGAATCAAAAGAGACGATTGAAATCTCTTCACCATATAAAGAGGATCTTGTCGGTCGTGTTCAAGCGATGACGAAACCAGAAGTCGATCGTGCCATCGCTTCAGCGAAAACGGCACAAGCAGAATGGGCAAAGCAACCGGCAAACAAACGGGCTGAATTGCTTCATGCGTGGGCAACGGAACTCGAGAAACGTGCCGACGAAATCGGTGAAGTCATCATGCGCGAAGTCGGTAAAGGACGTGCGGATGGCGTCAAAGAAGTCAAACGGACAGCTGAAATCATTCGCTACACAGCGGAAGAAGGTCTTCGTTTCGACGGTCAGATGATGCAAGGGGATTCGTTCCCTGGCGGTAGTGCGAAAAAAATCGCAGTCATCAAAAAAGCACCGCTCGGCGTCGTTCTTGCGATCTCACCATTCAACTACCCAGTCAACTTGGCAGCAGCAAAACTTGCACCTGCACTCATGACAGGGAACGCTGTTGTCTTCAAACCAGCAACACAAGGTTCGATCAGCGGTATCTTGATGGTCGAGGCACTCGTCGCAGCAGGTCTTCCAGCTGGACTCGTCAATATCGTCACAGGTCGTGGATCGGTCATCGGTGATTACTTGACAGCTCACCCAGGAATCAACATGATTACATTCACTGGTGGTACAGGAACAGGGCAACATTTGTCTCGTCAATCGGCAATGATTCCACTCGTCCTCGAACTTGGCGGAAAAGACCCAGCACTCGTCCTTGAAGATGCAAACCTGTCACTTGCGGCAGATCACATTATCAGTGGTGCGTTCTCTTACTCAGGTCAACGTTGTACAGCAATCAAACGCGTCTTCGTTCTTGATCACCAAGCGGATGCACTCATTGAAGAACTTAAAACGCGAATCGCGAAATTGACAGTCGGTTCTCCTGAACAAGACAGTGTCGTCGTACCACTCATCGATACGAAATCAGCGGATTTCGTCGAAGGATTGATCACGGATGCAACTGACAAAGGTGCAACGCTCGTCATTGGTGGTGGACGTACGGCAAACTTGATTGAACCAACGCTTCTTGACAATGTGACACGCGACATGCGCGTTGCTTGGGAAGAGCCGTTCGGACCAGTTCTCCCAATCATCCGTGTTAACTCGGTTGACGAGATGATCGCGTACTCGAACGAATCAGAGTATGGTCTTCAAGCAAGTGTCTTCACAGAGAACATCGATGCAGCGTTTGCGGTAGCAGATGCGCTTGAAACTGGTTCTGTTCAAATCAATGGCCGGACGGAACGTGGTCCTGACCACTTCCCATTCATCGGTGTGAAATCATCGGGACTCGGCGTACAAGGTGTCGGACGAAGCCTCGCTTCGATGACGCGTGATAAATTAACAGTTCTTAACTTAAAATAAGTTGTTAACCGACCTTTCAATCTGCGGAAAGGTCGGTTTTTTGTGCATCCGTTTTTGAAGCGCTAACGTATGCTAAACAACAAATGTCATCCGTTGACGCACAAAGTTTGGCGCTATAGCTTCATTCTCTCTATAATGAAAGAAAATGGACGAGAGAAAAGAGGCGTGTAGGCATGACTGTATCAGACGAAATCATTTCGATTCCGATTCCGACACCATTTCCGGTAGGAGACGTGAACTGCTACGTATTACGAACAGAAGGGGAGAACATCCTCATTGATTGTGGCCCCGATACACTTGAAGCGTGGCAAGCGATGCAACAAATCTTGGCACGACATGATCTTCAAGTCGAGGATCTCGATCGTGTCATCGTGACACATCACCATGCGGATCACGCTGGGATGGCGCATCGCTTTTCAGAAAAAGGGATTCCGGTTTACGGACATGCGCGGTTACGCCCGTACTTGGAGCAAGATGAGACGTTCTTGAACAATGGAGATGCGTTCTTGCAGCGATTGGCGACATCGTTTGGTGTTCCGTCAGCCATTCAAGAAATGTTACCAAGCTATCAATCTGCCTTGAAATGGCTTGGGAAAGGTCAGCTCGATTTCACATTACAAGAAGGTGACGCCATCACACCGTCTGGGCGATACCGTGTCATCGAACTACCAGGACATGCGAGTGACCAAATCGGAATTCTAAGTGATGATGGTGTGTTGTTCGCAGCCGATCATTTGCTCGACCGGGTCGAACCGAACCCGTTGCTCGAACAACCGCAACCAGGAGATGATGCGCTCGTCAAACGACCTGTCCTTGCGTACCTCGACTCCTTAGAAAAACTACAAGGTGAACAAATCCGAATCGCCTATACCGGACACGGTGCCCCGATTCGGGATGTTGCGGCACTCGTCGAAGAACGGTTGATGCAACGCAAGGCGCGCGGCGATCAACTACTCAAGTATTTTTCTGGAGAGCACACGTTATTCGAATTAGCACAAGTGACGTATGGTAACCGATTAAAAAAATCATTCCCACTCGTCATGAGTGAAATGAAGGCACGCCTTGATACGCTCGTCGCACGTGGTGCGATTACGGTTGAGAAACGATCAGGTATCCTCTACTATTCGAAAATGGAGGAAGTTTAATGCAACTCATGAACCGGACAATCGTCATCACAGGAGCTTCGAGTGGTCTTGGGGAAGCGCTAGCCCGTACTTTACACAAAGAAGGTGCGAACTTGATTTTAGTCGCACGACGCGAGGAGCGATTACAAGTATTAGCATCTGAACTTCAAGCGCACTACTTTGTCTATGATTTAGAAGAAGCGCCGGAAGCACTGGCGCAGATGTTGGCTGATCGTTATGGATACATTGATGTGTTGGTTAACAACGCAGGTTTCGGGGAATTCAGCTTCCTAGACGACACATCGATTGAAACGATCGAGTCGATGCACCGAATCAATGTCTTAAGTCCCGTTCGCTTAACGAAAGCATGTCTGCCATTACTCAAAAAAGGTGGCATGATCGTCAATGTTGCAAGTCAGGCGGGCAAGTTGCCGACACCGAAGTCAACGATCTACTGCATGACGAAAGCGGCAATGTTACAGTTTTCGAATGCATTGCGTCTGGAATTACGTCCAAAAGGTATCCATGTCATGACGGTTAATCCCGGACCAATCGCGACGGAATTTTTCGTAAGAGCGGACATTAGCCGAAAGTATGAAAAAAACGTCGCTTCGATCGTCTTATCAAAAGAACAACTTGCACAGACCGTCGTTCGGGCGATGCGGCGCCGCAAGCGAGAAGTCAATGCACCATGGTGGATGGAGCTTTCGGCAAAAGGATACGGCGTTATGCCGCAGCTGATTGAGTGGTTAGGAAAATCAGGTTTCGACAAAAAGTGATGACGGAGGAGAACAACGAATGAAAACAAAAGTAATCAGCTTTCTTGCCTTAAGTACCCTGCTTGCAGGATGTGGGACACCGGATGCAACACCGGAACCGAAAAATGTCTTAGAGACTTCATATCAGACGATTGAAAAAGAAGCGGAAAAATCAACGGTTCGGATGTACATGTGGGGCGGCGATGACGGCATCAATGCCTACATCGATGAGTACGTAGCACCGCGTCTGAAGAAGGAACACAACATCACCTTAGAACGGGTTCCAATCGAGACGGCGGATATCATTCAAAAACTGCGTGCTGAGAAGCAGGCAGGTAAGGAAAAAGGTGTCATCGATGTCGTCTGGATCAATGGCGATAATTTTTTAAATGCTAAAAAAGATGATTTACTGTATGGCGAAATCACGAAAGTCCTCCCGAACATGAAGTATGTCGATGCTGCCGCGCAAAGTTCAGATAGCGGCACAAAAACAGAAGGTTTGGAAGCCGCGTGGGGGAAAGTCCAATACACGTTGCACTATGACGCAGCCGATGTGAAGTCGCCACCGACCGACTTGAAAGCGTTGAAGTCTTGGGTCAAGGAGAATCCAGGGCGCTTCACTTATCCGGAAGTGACGGACTTTACGGGGAATGCCTTCGTCCGCCATGTCATGTATGGTGTCGAATCGAATGAAACGTTAAAGGATCCAAAAGCAGATTTTAAGAAGACATGGGCTTACTTGAACGAAATCAAGCCATATCTTTGGAAAAAAGGGAAGACGTATCCAAAAACGCTTGCGCAACTTGATCAGTTATACGCAAAAGGAGACGTCGACTTTACGATGGGCTTCAACGAACGACGGGCAGAACAAGAAGTGAAGTCAGGTACGTTCCCGAAACAAACACGTCCAATCGTCTTGAAGGAGGGCTCAATCGCGTCGACACATTTCCTTTCTGTACCGTTCAATGCACCGAACCCGAAAGGTGCACTCGTTGCGATCAACACCTTGTTGTCACCAGAGGCGCAGTTGAAAAAATATGATGCAACTTACTGGGGAGACGGTTCAAGTCTTGATTTATCGACACTTGATACGGCAGAACAAAAACAGTTCGCTGATGTACCGGCTGCACCGTCAACACCGAAACCGAGTGTCTTTGAAGGAAAGGTCCGGACGGAACTCGACCCGTCCATCTTTGAGATGATCCGTAAGGAATGGCCGTCTCGTGTGGCGCGGTAACGCATATCCCGCCGCCATCTTGATGGCAGGCATGGTCTTATATGGGTTATGGGTAAGTGTCTCGATGACTTCACCTGCTGATTACCGCGAGCTACTGACGGATGATGTCTTTTTAGAAAGTCTAGCCGTCAGTAGTTACGTGGCGATTGTCAGTACGGTGCTCGCGCTGATCATTGGTGTAGTGCTCGCTCGGCTCTTGAGCAGAACACGACTAGCCGCGTTACTTGCGATTCCGTTATTCATTCCTCATCTAGGAGCGGCGTATCTCGCCATCCTCTATCTCAGTGATGTGCCTGTCATTGGACCGCACGAAGGGAATTATTTTAGTGTCATCCTGACGTATCTATATAAAGAAATTCCGTTCGTCTTTTTTTATCTCTTACCGGTGGTCCGGCGTCTTGATCCACGTTATCAAGAGCTCGGTACGATGCTCGGTTTGTCACCGGTGCGCCGTTTTTGGCATGCGCGAGGTGTATTTTTACTTGTACCGATGCTAGAAGCAGCTTTTATTTTACTTGCCTTCATCCTGTTCGCATATGAAATCCCTGCATTACTTGGTGTGACCTATCCGAAATTACTCGGAGTCTATGCGTTCGATTTATATACACAAGGCGATTTATCAGAGCAACCACTCGCTTTTGCGATGAGTGTCGTTTTGACGGGAGGACTTTTCTTCCTCTTGTTGCTCATGACTGGTTTGACACGCCCACTGGCAACGAAGATTAGTAGGGGGCGGAGCGAATGAAAAAAATTAGTACTACTGTATTCGTCGTGCTCCTATTCATCGTCCCCTTGATCGGATTGATTCCGGGGAAGTGGAACTGGAATCCGCGTCTTGAAGCGACGCTTGGTACGACGGTCGCGATGATCTGTGCCGTCGTGTTGTTGAATCATCTCTTCGGATACATGGCAGGAAAAGCGATTGCCTTTCAAGCGGGGAAACGTGTTCGTATAGCGGAGTTCTTGATCAGTTTACCGTTGTTTGTTCCTGTCTTGTTGCTGTCCTTTGGTCTTTATTTGACATGGATTCGTCTTGGTCTAGCAGATCGGTTTTTCGGTGTCCTGCTCGTGTTACTTCTGCCGACCTTGCCATATACAGTTCGCTTGTACACGAACGGATTTCAGGCGCTCGGGGAACGGATGCTCGAACAGATGGTTTTGATCGAGGGGAATCGATTCAAACGTTGGTTCTATTTGACGGGTCCTATGCTTCGATCGACGCTACAATCCGTGACGTTGCTCGTCACGGTGATCACGATCAGTCAGTATGCACTGGTGGCGTTAATCGGTGGTGGGATCGTCCGCATGATCGCACTGGAGGTGTTCCCGGCGTATTCCGGTAATTCTCAAGGGGCGGCGCGTCTCGCGACACTGTGGTTGATCGGGTTGCCCGTTCTCTTTTATGCGTTGCAAGCCGTTATTTTTTCTAGTTGGATACGAATCGTACGGAGGCGTTTAAATGGAAGTCACGATACAACAAGTCAATAAACGATTTGGAACGAAGCGTGTATTATCTGATATCGATTTAAAGATCGCGTCTGGACAATGTGTGGCATTAGTTGGACCGAGCGGTAGTGGGAAGACGACGCTACTCCGGCTGATTGCGGGTCTTGAACGTGTGACGAGTGGAGTGATTCAATTCGGGGATCGAGATGTCACTGTTCTTTCGCCGAATCAACGTGGTGTGACGATGATGTTTCAACGGTCTCTATTGTTCCCACATTTGAACGTAGAACAGAACATCCGTCTCGGTGCAAAACAATTAACACCAATCGAGCTCAAATCCTGGTTACATCGCGTGGGACTCGAGGGAAGAGAAAAAAGTGCCGTCCACGAACTCTCAGGGGGTGAACAACAGCGGGCAAGCTTAGCTCGTGCGCTAGCAAGTCAACCGGACTTCTTGTTGCTCGATGAACCGTTCTCGAGTCTAGATGTACCGAGACGACGGGAACTTCGGACATTGATTCGGAAGTTGACCGAGGAACAAGGTGTCACGACACTCCTTGTCACACACGACCGGGAAGAGGCAATGGCGATGGCGGATGTGGTATATGTCTTAGAACAGGGGCGAATCGTCGATCATGGTACACCAATTACGCTTAGCCAGACAAGTCCGTTTTTTGGCGAAGGCATTCAGATTGAAGAAACATGGCATCCGTTGACGGCAGTCAACTTGGTCTCAAGACCGACGAAGGAAACGGATGAACGTGTTACGATTACAAAAGAACTCATTCAATACGGTGTACGTTTCTACGAAGTAGAACGGGCGTCCGGAGAACGTCTCGTGCTCTCTTCAGACGAGACGATTCAGGTGAAAGAAGGGTATATCGTTAGAAAGGAGGGGTGATATGTTAGATACGCGTGCGCGTAAAATCGTTCAACCCCTATTTGATCAAGGGGCGACCTTATTTAAGAAAATCGGATTATCGGCAACGCAGGTGACGATTATTTCCGGTATCATCGGTGGTGCAACAGGCTTTTTCGTCTATAACGACATGATGGGAACAGCGATTGTCTTGTTATGGATCTCGGGCATGCTCGATGTCATCGACGGAACGATGGCACGAAAAGAGAAGACGACTCCGATCGGCACGATTCTTGACCTTGTTCTCGACCGAATCGTCGAGCTGTCAGTATTGATTGGTCTTGCACTCCGATTTCCGGAAACGCAGGTCGTCATTCTGTTGCTCGTCGCATCATTCGTCATTGGCATGACGATGTTCCTTGCAATCGGAGCGGTCAGTGAAAATTACGGCTACAAGTCGTTTCAATATCAACCAGGACTCGTCGAACGGACGGAAGGATTTTTATTCCTGACAGCGATGATTCTGTTCCCAAGCGCCATCATTTGGATCGCAATCGTCTTTTTGATTGCTGAACTCTATACGGTCGGAGAGCGATTCCATCAAGCTTCGAAGGTGTTACGATGAGTGAACAAGAGATGATCATGACAGTAGATCGAGCGGGCAACCTGCTCGGACCTCGTCCGCGCTCGGAAGTCCACGCAAACGGCTTGTGGCACGAAACGTTTCATTGTTTCGTTTATGATCCAAAGCGGGACGTCGTGTTGCTCCAGCAACGCTCTGAACAAAAGAAGGACTTTCCAGGAATGATCGATATCACGGCAGCCGGTCATTTGCTTGCGAATGAGACAATCGAGGATGGTGTCCGGGAACTCGAGGAAGAGATTGGTTTGACGTGTACATTGGATCAATTGATACCGCTTGGCATCCAGGAAGAGGAGTTTCGGGATGCGTCGCTTTGGGACTGTGAGCGATGCCATGTCTTTCTTGCTCAAAGTGATCAAGCGATAGACGCATACGTCCTCCAGGAAACAGAAGTGAAGCGATTGATTGCTTTTCCAATCGAGCAGTTTGAACGAATCGCTGACGAGTCCATCGAGCGCATTCAGGACACGACAGGCGAATGGTTCGATCGTCGTCAATTCGTTCCGCATCCTTCTTCTTACTGGAGACATGTACGACAAGGAATCGAGCAATTACGTAAATAGAAAAAATCGAAAAGCAATAACGCATGAAGACCTACGATCGAATGTGATTCGCTCGCAGGTTTTTTTTAATCGTACATTCGTTCGACGCAAGAGTAGCGAAATTAAGATATATTTGAGATAATTAAGTATATATACAAAAGAAGGAAAGAAGGTGCAGCCAGTGGCATTACGATTTGCACTACTCGGGCTGCTGACCCAAGGGGAAGCGACCGGTTATGATTTAAGCGCGACTTTTAAAAAACAGATGATCCACTTCTGGACCGCACATCATACACAAATATACCGAGAGTTGTTAAAGATGGAAGAAGCAGAACTCGTGACGAGTGTCCATATCGTTCAAGAAGATCTGCCGGATAAAAAAGTCTATTCCATCACCGATAAAGGGCGGACGGAGCTTGTCGAATGGCTACGGACACCAAACGAGTTTAAACCAAAGATGAAGGATGAAAACTTGATGCGAGTTTCGCTCTTACATCTGCTGCCGCCAGGAGAAGCTATCGCCTATTTAGAGGAATCAAAACGCCATCACCAATTTGCTGTTGAGATGATGCATAGTTGGCGTCACGATCATCTCGAGAACGGTGCAACACTAGGGGAGACCTTGACGAGTGAGTACGGCTTGCGTATGATGTTGAATTACTTGGATTGGTGTGACTGGGCAATCGCGGAAATCAAAAAGAACGAAGCAAACGTCTAACAATATTGGCTCGACTGTCATGTAGATGGCGGATTCGAGCCAGTTTTATTTTGTAATAGGATTTAGTAAGGAGAGAATCGATGTATTTTAATGATTACGAAGACTGGATTGAAGAAGAAGCGGAAGCCTTATTTCGCTTACATCAGGAACCGTTGACACGAGAAGCAACGTCGTATTCGCAATTCACGGCGTATGTAGAAGAGGCACTACTTGAACCGTTGTTACTGAAACTACGTTGGCTCGGAGAAGCGGAAGAAGAAGAGATTCTAGAACAAGCGGATCCGAGCGTGTGGGAGAATGCCATAGGCAATTCGGAAGCCTCCCTTCGTCGAGATGTATTACGACGAGTCGTCGAGCGAGACTTTACTGCGCATATTCTCGCGTACCTGACACCGATTCTTGAAGCTAGACAAACTGCCTATGAGGCGGAATTAGAGCAGCTTCAATTGGCGCATGCGGAACAAATGGAGGAAGTTCAACAACATGAGCAACAGATTGAACTCGGACCGCCACCTCAAAAGGTCAAAAAGTGGTGGTATCTCAAAGAAAAAGAAGTATCACGTTCCTATACAGAGGAAGAACGATCTGCATTGCAAGCTCAACAACAACAACTCGAGGACGAGTTAAAGCGACTCGAACAAAAAACACGTGAGACAGAAGCTGATCTCGAACGATTGGATTCACTTCACCGTCTATAACGTATGAAAAAATGGAGCATGCGACATGATGTAGCGTGCTCCATTTTGTATGAATACTATCTATTAAGCTTGTGTCGCGAGTTTCGCGAGGACTAGTTTTGCGACTGCTTCACTTGAAGCCGGGTTTTGTCCTGTGACGACATTGCCATCGATGACGGCGAATTCCTTACCTGCATCCGATGTCAGGAAAGTAGCTCCTTCACCGCGAAGTGTCGTCTCGAGCAAGAATGGTACTTTATCTTCGAGACCTGTTGATTTTTCCTCTTCATCCGTAAAGCCGTTGATTTGACGACCTGATACGAATGGTTTGCCATCGATCATGACGTGCGCAAAGGCAGCAGGACCGTGACAAACTGATGCGACGACGCCATCTTTTTTGATGACGGCTTCAATGGCACCCGCCACTTGTGGGTTATTCGGGAAGTCAACGACTGCACCGTGACCACCTGGGAAGTAGACTGCATCAAATGATGCTGGATCCACCTCAGAAAGTGCTTTCGTGTCGTGCAACGCACGGCGTGCATCTTGGAATTTCGGCAAGATTTCTTTAACGATCGATGCTTTATCGATCGGGACGTCGCCACCTTTGATCGACGTGACTGTCACGTCATGTCCTGCATCCTTGAACAGGTTGTATGGTGCTGCGAACTCTTCGAACCATAATCCTGTTTTGTGACCATTCATGTCATCTGCGCTTGTTGATACGATTAAAATACGAGCCATAATAAAACTCCTCCTCTGTATGAACGTTACAAAGAAGGAGTTTCCCGGAGAAATGAAGAGTTAAACCTCACCGGTGTTCGGTATAGTGATGAATCGGTAGTGAAGCAAGCGCCTGGTCGATTTGAGCTTGCGAGATCGACTCTTTCATCGCTTGGACGTTTGACTGAAGTTGTGACACGCTCGATGCACCAGGAAGGACGATGTCGACCTGTTGATCGATGGCTTGCAATGCAAGCGCTGGAAGCGGGAAATCTTGGAGTTTTTGTAGACTTGCCTCAAGCGTTTCCTTATCGAATTGTTCGAACCGATCAACCGACTGCAGGCGTGAAGCACTCTCATGTGTCAAGAGACCTTTTGCTAGTGGACCACGAGCGACGACTTGGATGTTTTTCTCTTTTAAGCGTGGTAACAACTCTTCGATGCGACGATCGAGCAACGAATAAGGCGTCATCAAGTAAGAGAAATTACTATGCTCGAGCCAATATTCGATGACATTCGGCCGCAGTGACGACAGACCATATTCCTTGATTTTCCCCTCTGCTTTTAAATCTTCCATTGCGCGGATTGATGCATCGATATCATCATCAATCGTGCCGCCGTGGACGTAATACAGGTCGAGATAAGGGGTTTCAAGACGATTCAAACTTTCAAGACAGGCTTGTTTCAGATAGTCATAACTCGGATCCCATGTCCAACCGGTTCCGGTCGCGTTCATCCGATTTCCACCTTTTGAGGCGAGAAACAATCGACTGCGATCCTCTTGTGAGAAGGTTTGACCGATGATGGATTCGACCGCTCCGTTCGCATAGACGTCCGCTGTATCGAAGTGCGTGATTCCAGCATCAAGTGCCGTCCGCAGGATTGCCGTTGCTTCTTCCTGGCCGCGCTTTAAGATCGTCATCGTACCTAATCCTAATGACATGTTCAATTCCCTCTTTTCTTAGATGAACTGTAAGTTTGGAACTTCTGCATTCTAGTGTATCATATCTGATGAAAAAGACGGTTTCGAAGTCTTGCGGCAATACGTCGGAAACGGCATACTAATCATGACAGTGAACGAAACTAGAATAGAAATGGGGCATACATGATGGAAGAAAAAACGATTGAACGTGAAGTGATTTATGAAGGAAAAGTCTTTGATGTCGAGAAACACGTCGTCACGTTACCGAACGGCAATACGTCCGTCCGTGAACTGGTCTATCATAATGGTGCCGTCGCGATCATTGCTTTTGATGAACAAGGTGACTTGATCGTCGTGGAACAGTACCGAAAAGCATTTGAAAGTCTATCGATCGAGATCCCAGCAGGAAAACTCGAGAAGGGTGAAAATCCACTTGATTGTGCCGGACGCGAATTAAAGGAAGAAACAGGATACGTCGCGAAAGAGTTACGACATGTCTTTGATTTTTATGGTGCGCCTGGTTTCTGTAGTGAGCGTGTACATATTTATGAAGCGATTGGTCTGACTGCTGGTGATCGTCAACTCGATGAAGATGAGTTCCTTGAGAATAAGACATTGAAGCTTGAAGAGGCGCTCGAACTCGTTGCAAACGGAACGATTGTTGATGCGAAGACGATCATGGCGATCCAGCATTGGCAGATCCGTACTTTAAAATGATTCTCATTTAAATGATTTTCAGTTGATAATCATTTTAATTTGAAAAAAGACTGATTATCAGCTATGATAATAGCATCAGTTCGAACAAAGGGGGCGTTATGATGGAAAGTCGTGTAGAACGCATCAAAAAACAGCTAAGCGGTAAAGGATATAAGCTGACTCCCCAACGTGAAGCGACTGTGCGTGTCCTGCTCGAACATGAGTCGGATCACCTCAGTGCCGAAAATGTCTTTCTCCTTGTAAAAGAAAAGAACTCCGACATCGGACTTGCGACGGTTTACCGGACGCTTGAATTATTGACGGAGCTTGAAGTCGTTGATAAAGTCAACTTCGGAGATGGCGTATCCCGATTTGATTTACGACAAGAGGGTGCGAGTCATTCGCATCACCATCTCGTCTGTATCGAATGCGGATCCGTCGAAGAGATTTTAGACGATATGCTGGAAGAAGTAGAGAAAGAAATCGTGTCCCGATTCCACTTTAAAATCAAGGATCACCGCCTGACATTCCATGGCGTCTGCCGTGTCTGCCAAGAGCGTCATGCTCGGGAAGCGTTGGAACAATCGCAAACACAAACAGTCTGACCGTCCGACGAAATTTCGGATGGTTTTTCTTTTTCAATTTTTATAGGTCAGACCTCTTCACAACGGTTTACACCTTTGATATGATGGGAAAGTAAGCGATTTCGTAAACGAAGAGGATGAGTTCAGTGCGTGAACAACTGGAAGCATTTATCAATTATTTAGTGATTGAACGGCAAATGTCCGCGAATACGGCAGCTGCGTATCGAAATGATTTAAATCAATACTTACAGACGCTTGAAACAGCGGAAGTTTCCTCGTTCGAACAGGTTCACCGACATCATATCGTCGACCATATTGAACGATTGCTTGAGGCACGAAAGTCACGATCGACGGTTCGCCGGGCGACGAGCTCAATCCGTTCGTTCCATCAATATTTGGTCGAAGAGAGACTTGCAACACATGATCCGTCTCGTCATCTTGATTTACCGAAACCGGAGAAAAAGTTGCCGGTCGTCTGGAGTCAAACGGACGTCGAACGCTTGCTTGATTCGGTCGTCGGGGTCGATCCGCTTACACGACGAGATGCAGCAATGCTTGAGCTTCTCTATGGAACAGGCATGCGCGTCAGCGAACTGCTCCAACTGAAGTTGAACGATTTGCAACTCGAACTCGGGTATCTGTCGTGTCTTGGGAAAGGGAACAAATCCCGGATCATCCCGATGAGTACGACATCGATTGAGAGCGTCAGGACATATCTTGACCTCGCGCGCAACAGTCTCGGTGGTCAACAGACGGACGACGTCTTCTTAAACAGTCGCGGTGATCGTTTATCACGGCAAGGATTTTGGAAGATGATTAAACGACGGGCAAAGGAAGCGGGTATCGAAAAAGAGATTACGCCGCACGTCCTGCGTCATTCGTTCGCGACCCATCTACTTGAAAATGGTGCCGATTTACGCGTCGTACAAGAGATGCTAGGACACGCTGATTTGTCGACGACACAAATGTATACACACGTCAACAAAGCACGACTCCACGACGTGTATAAGAAACATCATCCACGGGCATGATGGTTCTATCTTTTAAAGGTCTGACTTCAGACAAATAATGCGTTTTGTCTAGTCTCTTTCCGGGAAAAATCGTAACGGGAATCGCACAACTACAGCTCGTATATAGGAGGAACAGCAAATGGCTCAATCATTTAAACGTGTATTTTTGGTCGTCATGGACTCCGTAGGAATCGGAGAAGCACCGGACGCTGAACAGTTCGGAGATCTTGGTTCACATACGCTCGGTCATATCGCGCGTGAACGCAACGGACTCAATATGCCGAATATGGCAAAACTCGGTCTCTCGCATATCGAACCGATCGAAGGTGTCTCAGTTGAAGAAGCACCGCTTGCGGCATACGGAAAAATGCAGGAAGTATCTGCAGGGAAAGATACGATGACAGGGCACTGGGAGATCATGGGTCTGCGGATCGATACACCATTCCGTGTCTTTGAAAAGTTCCCGGATGATTTGATTCATCGCTTAGAAGAGTTCTCAGGACGGAAGATCATCGGGAACAAACCGGCTTCTGGTACGGAAATCCTCGACGAACTTGGACAAGAGCATGTCGAGACGGGGGCGTTGATCGTCTATACGTCAGCAGACTCCGTCCTTCAGATCGCAGCACACGAAGAAGTCGTGCCGTTAGAAGAGTTGTACCGGATTTGTGAATATGCACGCGACATCACGCGGGATGACCCGTACATGCTCGGTCGCATCATCGCACGTCCATTCCTTGGTGAAGCAGGGGCGTGGGTCCGGACAGCGAACCGCCACGACTATGCACTCAAACCATTCGACCGGACGGTCATGAATGAACTCGAGACAGCAGGACTTGATGTCATCTCTCTCGGTAAGATTGCTGATATCTACGACGGCGAGGGCGTCACGGATGCGATCCGTACGAAGTCGAACATGGACGGAATGGATCAACTCGTGACGCAACTCGATCGTGATTTCAACGGACTTTGCTTCTTGAACCTCGTCGATTTCGATGCGTTGTTCGGACACCGTCGTGATCCACAAGGTTATGGACAAGCGCTCGAAGAGTTCGATGCACGTCTTCCGGAAGTGTTTGATCGCTTAAAAGAAGACGATCTCTTGATCATCACGGCTGACCACGGAAACGATCCGGTTCATGCTGGGACAGACCACACACGGGAATACGTGCCGTTGCTTGCTTACCATAAAAATGGTGTCGCAAAACCGCTCGGTATCCGTGAGACGTTCGCTGATCTTGGAGCGACGGTCGCAGAAAACTTCGGCGTCAAAATGCCGGCACATGGAACAAGCTTTTTAACAGAACTTTAATTCGAGGGAGCGATTCAGATGACAGTCAACTGGAATGAAACACGTTCGTTTTTAGAAAGCAAGATGCAGGCAAAACCGGAGATCGGATTGATTCTCGGTTCAGGACTTGGTGTCCTCGCGGATGAGATCGAAAACCCGATCGCGATTCCATACCATGAAATCCCGAACTTCCCGGTATCAACGGTCGAAGGACACGCGGGACAACTCGTCTTCGGTACTCTTGAAGGGAAACAAGTCGTTGCGATGCAAGGACGATTCCACTTCTACGAAGGATATTCGATGGATATGGTCACGTTCCCAGTCCGCGTCATGAAAGCGATCGGCGTCGAGACATTGATCGTCACGAACGCAGCTGGCGCTTGTAACGAAGCGTTCGAACCAGGTGATTTGATGTTGATCACGGATCACATCAACTTCTTCGGTACGAACCCACTGATCGGGAAGAACGTCGACGAGATGGGACCACGTTTCCCCGATATGTCGAAGCCGTATGATGCAGAATTACTTCGTCTTGCGCAAGAAACAGCGGACGAACTCGGAATTCGTGTCCGTCAAGGTGTCTACTTCGGAAACACTGGTCCAACGTATGAGACGCCAGCAGAAGTCAAGATGGCACGGATGCTCGGTGGCGACGTCGTCGGTATGTCGACGGTTCCTGAAGTCATCGTTGCCCGTCATTCCGATATGCGAGTCCTTGGGATCTCATGTGTCTCGAACATGGCAGCAGGTATTCTCGATCAACCGTTACATCATGATGAAGTCATCGAAACGACAGAACGTGTCCGGGCACACTTCCTATCACTCGTTCGCGGTTCGATCAAAAAAATGTAACGACTATTTATAAAACTCACAAACCACTCCTGAGGAGGAACTAGATTATGCGTATGGTAGATTTGATTGCAACAAAACGAGACGGTGGCGAACTCGCAACAGCTGATATTCAAGCAATGGTAGAAGGATTCACGAATGGTGAGATTCCAGATTACCAAATGTCAGCGATGTCGATGGCGATTTTCTATCAAGGAATGTCAGATCGTGAAATCGCTGATTTGACGATGGCGATGGTCAACTCGGGCGACGTGATCGACCTTTCACGTATCCACGGGAAAAAAGTCGATAAACACTCGACAGGCGGTGTTGGTGACAAGATCAGTCTGATCGTCGCACCACTCGTTGCGTCAATCGGCATTCCGGTTGCGAAGATGAGCGGTCGTGGACTCGGTCATACAGGTGGAACTATCGACAAACTCGAAGCGTTCCCTGGTTTTGACGTCGAGCTTTCAGAAGAAGCGTTCGTCTCACAAGTCAACGACATTAAGATGGCAATCATCGGTCAAACGGGTAACCTAACGCCTGCAGACAAAAAACTCTACGCCCTTCGTGACGTCACGGCGACGGTCAACTCGATCCCATTGATCGCAAGTTCGATCATGTCGAAAAAGATCGCAGCAGGAGCGGACAGCATCGTACTCGACGTTAAGACGGGTTCTGGTGCCTTCATGAAATCGTTCGAAGATGCAAAAGCACTTGCGACAGAGATGGTTTCGATCGGTAAGAGTGTCAACCGTAAGACGGTTGCTGTCATTACAGACATGGATCAGCCGCTCGGCTTTGAAATCGGTAACGCAAACGAAGTCAAGGAAGCGATCGAAGTCCTTCAAGGAAAAGATGTCCGTGACTTAAAAGTCATCGCCTTGACAATCGCTTCACACATGGCAGTCCTCGGTGAGTTCTACCCGACGTTCGATGAAGCATATGCGGATCTCGAAACACGTCTCGGTAACGGAGCAGCACTTGACGTCTTCAAGAAGTTCATCGCAGCTCAAGGTGGCGACGCTTCACTCGTTGACGACATGACAAAAGCACTTGAAACGAAATACGAAAAAACATTCGTTGCTTCAAAAGCGGGTTACGTCTCTGAAATCATCGCTGACGAAGTCGGTGTTGCAGCGATGATCCTCGGTGCAGGACGCGCGACGAAAGCAGATGAGATCGATCACGCAGCAAGCGTTACGCTGCACAAAAAAGTCGGCGATCGTGTTGAAGTCGGCGATGTCATCGCAACGCTTCGTTCAAACAAAGAAACGCTCGACCAAGCAATCGAAAAAATGGATCACGCATACCATATCAGTGAAACGAAACCGGAAGCACGTCCGCTCGTTCACGCTGTCATCCAGTAATCCATCCGATAAGCAATATCTGAGTAGTGGACTTCGTCCGCTACTCTTTTTTTATGATAAAATCAAAAGTGTAAAAATATGGATATATGCAGAGGAGCGATCGTGTGAAACGTTGGTTCATAGTAGTTGCCAGTTTAGTTGGAGTTATCGGAGGCGGCGCATTGATGATGACGTACGCTTTTACAAAGGACATGGAGTCAGATGGAACGAAAGAGGCTGAAGTACAACAAAAAGCAAAGACATACTTAGAAAAGCACCTTCCGGAAGCAAAGATGACCGGTAGTATTTACGACAATATGGGAAATTATTCGTTTGAGTATGCAGCGCGAGCAGTCGATGAAAAAACGAATACTGAGTTTTTCGTCTATCAACAGAAGGAGTCTGGAAAGTTCGTCGATACGTATCATGCGGCACTTTGGGAAGATCGGTTAGAGCAACGGATTCCGTCGCCGACTCTCGAAAAACTGAAGGATCAATTGAGCGTGACCGTACTTTATGACAACGATAAAATTCAGCGACTTGGTAAGGTCCGTTTTGATTCAAATGCTTATTTACGTGCGGAAATCGCTCCGACGCTCTTGGTGGACGTGCCTCGCAAACGACATGAACAGGATAGAGCACAGATCAAAGAGTGGGCAAAGTCGTTACGTGAGCAAGGAATTCTTCAACACATGACGGTCAAGATTGATTATGTCTCGAAAAAAGGTGAGTTATTGGAGGACGGAAATTCGTTGTTCGTAACGTTATAAAGTGGACCAAAAAAATTAGAGTACGCGGTTCCCATTCAATTTGTTATACTGGAAATACTTGTAATGAATAAGGGGGAACTTTCGTGAAACCACCACGCTTACAAAAAGGGGATAAGATTGCCATCGTCTCGCCGGCGTCTGCTGTCGCAGCATACGTACCGCGTCGTCTTGCCCGCGGTATCGCAACACTTGAAAAAATGGGGTTCGAGGTCGTCTTGATGCCGAACGCAACGGCTGTTCATAGTCATACGGCAGGAACGATCGGCGAACGGCTGCAAGACTTACATATGGCGTTCGCTGATCCATCGATCAAAGCGATCATCTCGACGATCGGTGGGTTTAACTCGCACCAGTTGCTCGACGAACTCGATTATGAATTGATTCGGAACAATCCGAAAATCTTTGTAGGCTACAGTGATATCACAGCACTGTTTGCTGGCATCTACCAGCAGACAGGACTGACGACGTTCGTCGGACCCGCACTACTGACGCAGTTTGGTCAATTCGATGGTCTTGATCCGTATACGGAAGAGTCGTTCAACCGTACGTTCATGCAGACGGAGCCGATCGGTCGGATCGAAGCGTCTGAAGAGTGGACGGACGAGATTTTACGCTGGGATGTTGCGGACGACCGAAGACGGGAACATCTTCCGAACGCGGGATATACGATCGTTAAGACAGGCGTTGCAGAAGGACCGATTCTGACGGGGAACACGGGAACACTTTTACTGCTTGCCGGAACACCATACTTGCCATCATTTGATGGTGTCGTCTTGATGCTCGAGGATGACGAAAGTGAGACACCGGAAACGATTGACCGCTATTTCACGCAATTACGACACATGGGTGCGTATGACAAGATTGCGGCACTCGTCGTCGGGCGTTTCCCGCGCAAAGTCGATTTTGATCCGGAATTTGCGCTGAAAGACATCATTCTGCGTGCGACGCGGGGCTATGATTTCCCAATCATTCTTGATGCGGACTTCGGACATACGGATCCTGTTGCGACACTGGCGAATGGAATTCAGATTCGTGTCGAAGCAACGGATTCGGTCACACTCGATATATTAGAGGCAGCTGTCGAGTAAAAAGGTCTGCACGACGCCCTGAAATTTGGTACACTGTACCATGGAATCACGATCTCGAATCGTGACGAATCTCCTGCTGAAAAGCACGAAAGGTTGGTCAAACATGCAAAAAACTGGTCATATCTTATTAGAAGATGGAAATAAAATCGAATTCGAATTGTTCAACGATGAAGCACCGATCACGACTGAAAACTTCGAAAACCTTGCAAACTCGAACTTCTACGATGGATTGAACTTCCACCGTGTCATCCCGGGCTTCGTCTCACAAGGCGGATGTCCAATCGGAAACGGTACAGGCGGTTCAGGAAAAACGATTCCTTGCGAAACGTCAACATCATACCCACACAAACACAAAGCAGGTTCACTCTCGATGGCACACGCTGGTCGTAACACAGGATCAAGCCAGTTCTTCATCGTACACGAGCCACAACCGCACCTCGACGGCGTACACACGGTCTTCGGACAAGTGACTTCGGGTCTCGAACATGCACAAAAAATGAAGCAAGGCGCTGGCATCAAAGAAATCCGCGTCGAAGCGTAAGTTCTTGCTCCTCTTCGAACGTTCGAAGAGGAGTTTTTCTTTTTTTAGATCCGGGTACAATCAGTAAGGGAACTCAACTCGAAAAGGAGTGTTTGTCATGCGTTTAGAAGGAAAACGAATCATCCAAGTCGTCAGCAATGACTTCGAGGATTTAGAATTATGGTATCCTGTCCATCGCTTACGTGAAGAAGGGGCAATCGTCGATATCGTCGGAGAGAAGGCGGATGAGACGTACATTGGGAAGTATGGTGTCCCGATTAAATCAAATAAGACGTTCGATGAGATCAACCCGTCGGAATATGATGCGATTCTTGTTCCGGGTGGTTGGTCACCCGATTTGTTACGTCGCTTTGACTCCGTTCTGAATATGGTGCGTCATTTTGACCAGAACAAGCAACCGATCGGTCAAATCTGCCACGCTGGTTGGGTGCTGATCTCTGCAGGCATCTTAAAAGGTGTCAACGTCACGAGTACGCCAGGAATCAAGGATGATATGACGAATGCAGGTGCGATTTGGCACGATGAAGCAGTCGTCGTCGACGGGCATATCGTCTCGAGTCGTCGTCCGCCCGATCTACCAGACTACATGCGTGCCTTCATCCAAGTGATGGAAGAACAAGCATGACTCAGATGCAGGGGACGTCACGAGACGGACTCCTGCATTTTTAGTGGATTATGAAAAAAATGCAGTAATTCGGTGTGAGAAGGTGTAGAATGAATGAGTCTCAGTCGTTCATGCTCCTGAGAGTTGTTGAAATTAGGAAGGTGTAGAATCACATGCTAGTAAAATATAAGAAGTTGAATGAACGGACCGCGATGGGGCTGATCGCCTTTTCGTGCGAAGTGAAGGATCCGAAGTATTTGCTTGAAACGGTTCAAGCCTATGAACAGGAAGAAGACCAACGCTTGTATTTGTACAAACAAGATGAGGATTTCGTTGGTGTCATCGGGTTTCAATTAATGGATGGCCATGCTGAATTGAAACATATCGCCTTATCGCCGTCATTCCGGGGAGAACGGATGTCGTATCTCTTACTGGATGAAGCAACTAAGCTTCTTCGAACGGATATTACGGGTGCGACCGAAGAGACGCAACGCCTTGTCGACAAATGGAAAAATCAATAAAAAGACCGGTCCATGGCTTAAATGGACCGGT
Organism: Exiguobacterium acetylicum DSM 20416; assembly: GCF_000702605.1. Lineage (NCBI taxonomy): Bacteria > Bacillati > Bacillota > Bacilli > Caryophanales > Exiguobacterium > Exiguobacterium acetylicum. The sequence continues at coordinate 620,202 of NZ_JNIR01000001.1, forward strand.
CTCTTCGGTTTTGTAGCGCTTCTTGTCGTGCCGTGACGACGTCCGTACGATCGCGCAAACGGTGTTTATGCGTCACATAATCGAGATCAGGTGCTGTCGCTTCAAGTGCGACGGTTCGGATGACGTCCGAGAAGACAGGTAACGGGATGTGTCGATAGACCGGATCTGTGAAGTGATCGCGATGATCGAGTAGGCGTGAGACATCGATACCAGACGTGATAAGCGCTGCTCGGTGGCGTTCGATCTTATCGAATGCCTTACTGTACGTCCGTTGTGCACCGGATTGGTTATTGCGACGATGATGATAGCGGGCGACGGCCAGCTGGATCAGACCGACAAGCGCCTCGTCCTGACGTTGTCCTTCTTGCCAGACTTCCTCTAAAATTTCATGGCACTCGAAGTAATCGTGCCGGATGTTGAATTCAAATACGAATCGTTCAATCGGATTCATGGAATCACCTCTTCCTTTGAATATAACATAGTCGAACCCACCAGTTGTATGGTATACTAAGGCGCAAAAAACGTTGATGGGCAGGGAGAATCATGGAATCATACAGTGTAAAGATGGATGCGTTTGAAGGCCCGCTGGACTTGCTGTTACACTTGGTTGGTAAATTAGAAATCGATATTTATGATATATCCGTTTCCATGGTGACGGATCAATATGTGTCCTATATCCGTGCGATGCAGCATCTTGAACTAGATGTTGCTAGTGAATATCTTGTCATGGCAGCGACGCTGTTGCAACTGAAAAGCAAACAACTCTTGCCGATCGAACAGACGGAATACGATGAGATTCCTGATTTCGAGGAAGAACCGACACGAGAAGGTCTGATTCAACAGTTGATCGAGTATAAAGCATATAAGGAAGCGGCACTCGTCCTGAAAGAAAAGGAAGAGGCACGCCTTGAGCTGTTCTCGAAACAACCAGAGGATTTGATGCGTTATCTCGACACGGATGCACAAGAGTATAATGGTACGTTATCTCTGAGTGATTTATTACGTGCCTATGAAAAAATGCGCCAACGTGAAGCTTGGAAGGTACGTCGTTCGAAGACGGTCAAACGAGAAGAACGTTCACTCGAGCAACAGATGGAGTCCGTTGCCCGGTACGTCGCGACCCGGGAGCGTACGACATTCTTCGGCTTTTTTGCGGAGCAACCGACGGTCGAAGAACTAGTCGTCAGTTTCCTCGCTGTTCTTGAGCTTGTCAAGCAACGGGTCATTGATTGTGAACAGATGACCGATGATATCCTATTGCGGAGCATGGTGAAGGAGGAGAGTCAGATTGGCGTATGAACAAATCATTGAGAGCCTGTTATTCGTCGTCGGAGACGATGGGATCGATCCACGTGGTCTCAGTCAAGCGCTAGAGATCAGTGAAGCGGCAGCACGTGAACAGTTGCTGGCTCTTCAAACGACATTCGAAGCAGAGCAGCGTGTGCTCCAAATCGTGGAGTCGGGTGGTGTCTTTAAAATGGTGACACGAAAAGAAATGTCGCCGTATATTCAGGCATATGCCGGTTCGCTCGCAGAAGATTCCTTGTCTCGAGCAGCAATGGAGACACTCGTCATCATCGCATACAAACAACCTGTCACACGTGCTGACATCGAAGTCGTTCGTGGTGTGAAGACGGAGCGTGTCATCCATACGTTAAGTGCAAAAGGTTTAATTGAAGAGGCGGGACGCGCCAAAGGCGTCGGTCGCGCAAAATTGTATAAAACGACGGATCATTTCCTGGACCATTTTGGTCTAAACAGTATTGAAGAGTTACCGCCACTCGAGTTCGAAGAAACGTTCGAATCGGATGGAGATCTCTTCTTCCGGAATGATCCTTCATTAGAGGAGAGAGTGAATTAATGGAACGGTTACAAAAAATCATCGCACAAGCAGGTGTCGCTTCGCGGCGTAAAGCAGAGGAATTGATCACAGCAGGTCGCGTCAAGGTCAATGGAAAAGTCATCACGGAGCTTGGAACGAAAGTCGGAGCACGTGCAGAAGTCGAAGTAGACGGCGTTAAGCTTGAGCGTGAAGAGCACGTCTATTACATGCTCTATAAACCAACAGGTGTCGTCTCGACGGTTGAAGACGATAAAGGACGTAAGACGGTCGTTGATCTCGTACCACCCGGACACCGTGTCTTCCCAGTCGGTCGACTCGACTATAATACGAGCGGTCTTCTTTTAATGACGAACGACGGTGAATTCTCGAACCTGTTGCTTCATCCGAAATATAAGGTACCGAAGCGCTACATCGTCAAAATCAAAGGTGTGCCAGAATACTTCCACGTCAAAGGTCTTGAAAAAGGTGTCGTCTTACCGGATGGTTTCAAGACAGGTAAAGCACGTGTCGAGATGCGAGATATCGATAAGAAGAAAAATACGGCGATTCTTGAAATGGTCATCTACGAAGGGCATAACCGCCAAGTCCGTCAAATGGTCGAGACACTCGGTTCGGAAGTCTTGAAGTTGAAACGTGAACAGTTCGGTTTCTTGACACTGGCAGGTCTTACTTCTGGCGAGTGGCGTGAACTTTCAAAAAAGAAGTCAATCAATTGCGTGAGCTAGCGGATCCAGCCGCTCCACCTACGAAAAGACGTAAGAACACAAAAAAACGTTAATTTGTAAAGCGAGAAGCTCATCCTCCGGGTTGAGTTTTCTTTTTTTGTGACAAAACGATTAACGAATTTCACATTTTGTCAACGGTAAAGCGATTTCAAGTACAATATGGGTGGAGGCGGTAAAATATGAAAAAAACGAAACAAAATCCGGAAGAACGCTTAGCAGCGGCCCAGCAAAAAAAGAAAAAACGCTCCTTCTGGCGTCTAATGATCATGACGATCGTTTTGTTCGCCGGAGCAGTCGTCATCATGCAATTCGTCGATCAAGCGACACGTGATAAAAACGGTCGTGTCATGGCAGGCGATGATGCCCCTGGTTTCGCACTCGTTGATCTATATGGTGAGAAACAGCACTCGATGGACGAGTATAAAGGAAAAGGACTTTTACTCAATTTCTGGGGAACATTCTGTGAACCATGTAAGAAAGAGATGCCATTGATCAATGACAACTATCAGATGATGCAAGACCAGGGCGTCAATTTCGTAGCGGTCAATGTCGGTGAAACACCAGTTCGTGTCTCAAGCTTCATCAAGGATATTGGCGGAACGGACTATCCGATTCTCATGGATACGAACAGTTCGGTCGAGAAGGCTTACGGGATCTACAACTTACCTGTGACGTTCATCATCAATAAAAAGGGTGAAGTCGTCGAGAAGTATGAAGGTGAGATTGATCAAGCGAAGCTCGAAGAGATGGTGAAGAAGGCGAACGAGTAACGCATCGAAGGGGGATTTAAGGATGCAGGAGCAAGAAGATTTCAAACAACTGGATATGCGTTACGAGGAAGCGGAGCTTCGATCGAAACGTAAAAATCCATCTTGGATTGACCGAGCATGGACGTTCTTCTCGTCCGTCAAGGTCGGGTTATGGTTGATTGCCTTGATCATCATCGCGAGCGGGGTCGGAACGATCTTCCCGCAGGAGATGTATATTCCACAGGCAACACCACCAGAAGAGTTTTATCAAAAGGAATACGGCACGGCTGGTGACATCTACTATACGTTAGGATTCCATAATCTGTTTGAATCATGGTGGTATATCGGATTGATCACGCTTTTATTACTCTCGATCATCATCGTATCGATTGACCGATTCTTCCCGCTCTACCGAGCACTGAAGAAACAACCGGTCATCCAGTCGGACCGTTTCATGAACGGTCAGCGATTTGGCGCGGAAGCGACTGGCGATGTCAAAAAAATCGATGCGATCGCACCGTTGCTTGAGAAAAAAGGCTATAAAATCCGTCGACAAGACGGGGCACTTTTAGCTGAAAAGCAACGTTTCGGACGATGGGGTCCATACATCAATCACATCGGACTCGTCTTATTCTTCGGTGGTGCGATGCTTCGAGTCGTACCAGGCATGCACGAAGATGAATTGCTTTGGCTCCGTGAAGGAGAGACATTGCCGATCGAGGCGACGGATAACCAGTACTACTTGAAAAATGAAGCGTTCAACATCGAATTCTATGATCCTGAGAAGGTCGATGCGAAGTTCAAGAAATCACTTGAAGCAGCAGGCGGAAACGTACCGAAGAACTATGATACGAAGATGACGCTGTACAAGAAAGTCGGCGAAACATCCGATTTCAAACCGGAGCTTGAAGAAATCAAGTCAGGTGAGACGGCAGTCAACCGCCCATTCGAATTCGATGATTATCAAGTCTTCCAGGAACAGTACGCGGCAGATCCGGAATTCAAGACGATGTCGTTTAATATCGTCAACCAGAAGACGGACAAAGTCGTCGATACGATCAAGGTCGACTTGCGTGATCCGAAAGAAACATATGCTTTAAAAGATGGATATGAAGTCGAACTGAAGGACTTCCTTCCGGACTTCGTCGTCAAAGATGGTCAGCCAACGACGAACTCGGGACGTCCAGTCAATCCAGCCTTCGTCTTCAGCATCAAGTCACCGGAACATCCGAAAGGTGAACGGAGTTTGATTGGGATCAAACTTAATGTTGGTGGAGATGAGAACCAGTACAAGATGGCATTCGCCGGTACGGAGCTCTCGAACATCTCGGGTGTCCGGATTAAAAAAGATCTGACGCTACCGTTCCTGTTTGCAGGTGGTATCATCTTCATGGCAGGTCTATTGATCGGGATGTATTGGCCGCACCGTCGTCTCTGGCTCAAAGAGAAGAACGGTCGAATCCAGATTGCTGGATTTACGAACAAAAATGCATTGGGGCTCCAAAAGGAAGCCAATCTCGCGTTGACGGAAGTCGGTCTGCCAGAACTTGAGGATCGACAAAAGTTGCGGGAAGAGGGGGAAGCTAAATGAATTTGCTTCAGTTGAGCAGTAACCTGCTCCTTACATCATTCATCGTCTACCTCGTCAGTACAGGATTCTTCGCTGTAGCGACGAGTGGTAAAAAAGGACCGACGCGTTCTGGTAAAATCGCCTTTACGCTTGCGATCATCGGTTTCCTCGCGCAGCTCGGATATTTCTTCACGCGCTGGGCTGGAGCTGGGCACGTTCCAGTTTCGAACTTATATGAATACACGACATTCTTCGGCATGATGATGGTGCTTGGTTTCTTGATCGTTTATGCCATCTACAAAAACAATGTCCTCGGTTTGGTTGCGATGCCAGTTGCATTGCTCGTCATCGCTTATGCGTCGATGTTTCCGGATGAAGTCCAACCGTTGATCCCAGCACTACAAAGTGTTTGGCTCAAAATCCACGTCACGACGGCAGCGCTCGGCGAAGGGATTCTTGCCGTCAGCTTCGCGACCGGATTATTGTATCTGATTCACGCGACGGATTTCAGCAAGGAATCGAAAACACGGACGTGGCTCGAAGTCGTCATGTTCTCGCTCGCATGTGTCGTCGGTTACATCTTAGTTGGGCTGTTGTTCAAAGCAACAGGTTCTGCGTCGACGATCGAATACGTGGCGAAAAACGGTGCAACGATGACGCATGACTATGCGATGCCAGTCTTGACAGGTCCTGAAGGCGGGAAAGTCTTATCGGGTTCAGGTGCCGTCATTGAATTACCGAATTTCTTGAATGCGAACAAAGTCAACACGGTCTTATGGTCGATCATCGGCGGCGTCGTCTTATACGTCTTGCTTCGCTTCGTCATTCTTCGCAAGCGTCTTGCTGAGAGCTTGAAGCCGATCGCGCGTAAGATCGATCTTGAGACAGCAGATGAGATCAGCTATCGTTCTGTTGCGATTGGTCTTCCGATCTTCATCCTTGGCGGTCTGATCTTCGCGATGATCTGGGCGCAAATGGCATGGAGCCGTTACTGGGGCTGGGATCCGAAAGAGGTATGGGCACTCATTACGATGCTCTTCTACGTCTTTTATCTCCATATGCGCATCCAGCGTGGTTGGATTGGTAAAAAATCAGCTTGGTTATGTGTTGGCGGATTTGCTGTCATCATGTTCAACCTCGTCTTCGTTAACCTTGTCGTAGCAGGATTACACTCTTACGCATAAGAAAAAAACAAGCAGCGGATCCGGAAACGGTCCGCTGCTTTTTCGTATTCGTCCGATCGAAGTGTGCCTTTTCGGAGAAATCAGCCAGAGCAAGCCATTCTTTTCGTTTCATAGTATACTAAAAGAGTAGTAGGATAGAGGAGTAGAGTTTAGTTCATAGGAGGAGACAGCATGTCAGAAGAAGCACGTATTTTAGTCGTCGACGATGAAGAACGGATTCGTCGCCTGTTGAAGATGTATCTGGAGCGGGAAAATTTCACGATCGAGGAAGCAGACAATGGAGAAACGGCGCTTGAAATGGCGCTTGAGACAGAATACGATGTCATTCTCCTCGACTTGATGATGCCAAAGATGGACGGGATGCAAGTCTGTGAAGAACTGCGGAAAACGAAAGCGACGCCAATCGTCATGTTGACGGCAAAAGGCGAAGAGACGAACCGCGTCCATGGGTTTGAGATGGGGGCAGATGATTATATTGTCAAACCATTCAGCCCACGCGAAGTCGTCTTGCGTGTCAAAGCGATCCTTCGTCGGGCAAGTGCGACGAAATTCCTCCACACGGATGCGAAAACAAAAGATGTCATCGTCTTCCCACACTTGACGATCGACAATGATGCCCACCGCGTGACGGTTGAATCACAAGAAGTCAATTTAACACCAAAAGAATACGAACTTCTGTATTTCTTAGCAAAACAAACGGATAAGGTATTCTCGCGGGAACAACTACTCAAGGAAGTCTGGAACTATGAATTCTTCGGGGATCTGCGGACGGTCGATACACACGTCAAACGTCTGCGTGAAAAGCTGAATCGTTTGTCTCCGAACGCCGCTCAAATGATCACGACGGTCTGGGGTGTCGGATACAAGTTCGAGAATAGTCCGACCTGACGATGAAATGGTTGCAAAGCGTTGTCATCAAACTATGGGGAACGATTCTGTTACTCGTTTCGGTCGTCTTGATCGCCTTGACGATCTTGTTACTTGAATTTTTCAACTCGTTCCATATCGAACAGGAGCGGGGACACCTCGCGAAACTCGGTCAACAAGTCGAGACCGTCTTTCAGGCGCATTCCGGCATCGAGGAAGGGTCGAGTACTGCTGTTGAAATCACGGATATTTACGGCGCGACACTGATCGCAAAGACGCAGGACGATTCCGTCGAAGCGAACATCTCACAAGCGAAGGCGAACCGGATCATCAAGGAACTCGAACGTCAGAACTGGAAAGCAATTGACGGTGAAGAAGGCGAGACGGCGATCGGCAACTATGAGACCTTCGATGGAAAGGCGGCACTCGCGTATCGGGCACCGCTCATTACGGACAGTGGCAACGGAACAATCTACTTGATCGAGCAGTTGACGAACATCGAACAGGCGAATGAGGGAGCACGTCAGATCATCCAACTCTGTGTCCTGTTAGCGATCATTGGAACGACCGTCTTTGCTTTCTTCCTCTCGACACGAATCACAGCACCACTGCGGACGATTCGTCAAGCTGTCGTTGAGGCCGGTGAAGGAAAGTTTGATCAGAGCCTGACGCAACGTTCGCGTGATGAGATCGGTGACTTAGCGCTTGCGTTCAATGAAATGAGTAGTCAACTCAATCAATATGTCACGGATCTCGATAAGGAACGGCACTTGCTTTCCTCGATTCTGCGCTGTATGGCAGATGGCGTGCTGACGTTCTCGAAATCAGGCGAACTCCTCGCGACGAATCCACCGGCAGAGGCATTCCTCGCAGGTTCTCCGGTACCAGACGAACTGATCGAACTGTTCCAGACGGTCATGCAGGAAGAGACGGAGATGACCGTGTCCTTCGAACGAGAGGGACGTTTCTACATCATCATCGTCAGTCCGTTACTCGAACAAGAAGAACAGATTGGAGTGGTCGCCGTCCTGCGTGATATGACGGAAGCGCAACAACTCGAAAAGATGCGCGCCGACTTCGTCGCGAACGTCAGTCATGAACTGCGGACGCCACTCGTCATGCTGCAAGGATATTCGGAAGCAATCGTCGACGGGATGACCGAAAGTGATGAGGCGACGAAAGAATTCGCCTCAATCATTTATGATGAATCGCAACGTCTGTCCCGTCTTGTCAATGATCTACTCGATCTCGCACGGATGGAAGCGGGGTATCAGGAATTACGGATCGAAGCCGTCGAAGCCGTTTCCTTCGCACAACGAGTTATCAAGAAGTTCAAACAGATGGGTCGCGATAAGCAGGTCACGTTCTCAGTTTCCGGTCCGAACATCATATTTGATGCCGATCCGGATCAGATGGAACAAGTGTTGACGAATCTCCTCGGTAACGCCTTGCGCTACACGGAGAACGGCGAAATCAAGATTAAGATTGATGAAGATAGGGAAAACATTACATTATCCGTCATTGATTCGGGTGACGGAATCCCAGAAGAAGATCTACCGTTCGTCTTTGACCGCTTTTATAAAGCGGATAAAGCGCGGACACGTGGCAAGACAGGTACAGGAATCGGTCTTGCAATCGTGGCGAATGTCGTCCGAGCTCATGGTGGTGAAGTCGAAGTCGACAGCCGCTTGGGTGAGGGAGCGACCTTCCGGATCCGATTACCGAAAAAACAAGGGAAGCGAACATTATGAGTCGCTTCCTTTCGCTATAGGAGTGAATGAAAAATGAAAATTTACACGAAGTCTGGTGACGAAGGAGAAACATCCCTCGTTGGTGGGAGAGTCAAAAAAAATGATCGTTTGATTAGCTTGATGGGAGAACTCGACGAATTGAATAGTTTCGTTGGACTTGCCCGGACGAAAGCATCATCAATCGAGGTGCGGGAACAACTGACAGTGATCCAGCACGCCTTATTCGATTGTGGTAGTGACTTGATGTATGTCGAACCGCGCCCGTCACGCTTGAGTCAAGAAGCGACGGTTGATTTAGAAAGTTGGATCGACACGTTAACGGAGTTATCACCGCCACTCGATAAATTCATCTTGCCCGGTGGAACGGAAGCAGCTGCAACATTACACGTGGCACGGACGGTCTGTCGTCGTGTTGAACGTTCGATGATCGATGTCCCTCAAGCCGCTCATTTGTTACCGTTCATCAACCGACTCAGTGACTTCTTCTTTACAGCAGCCCGTTACGAGAATGCCGTCAAACAAAAAGCAGATATTGAATATGTCCGCAGTGCGCATGTATTCAAACGAAAGGATGGAGAGCAATGAGTCAGTCATTTAGCACATGGAAAAAGGAAGGAACGAGCTTTCATCTCGTTCCGACTGATAAATTCAAGACGACGACGATTCTCGTTACATTTTCAGCACCGTTAGAAGCGAAGACGCTGACAAGCCGTGCAATCCTACCGTACATCATGGAAAAATCGACAGCCGCTTATCCGTCGATGAAAGCATTACGTGAACCGCTTGAAACATTATATGATGCGGGACTTTATGCGGACGCGTCGAAGTTCGGAGAAGAGCACGTCATCTCGTTCCAACTCGATGTCGTCCGGGGAGAACTCGTTCATCATCCGTCGTTGTTAAAAGAAGCACTCGAATTGCTCGAACAAATGGTGCTGTATCCAGATTTGACGGAAGGTGGTTTCCGTGAACAGTTCGTCAAACAAGAAAAACGACTGCATGCCTTACGGATTAGTTCACTATATGATGATAAAATGCGCTACGCCCAGCAACGTCTCCTTGAACTAATGGCACCAGGTGAAGCCGTCGCGTTGCCATCGCTTGGAACACTCGAAGAACTCGAACAGATCACCCCGTCATCCTTGCGTGATACATACCGTTCGATGATCGAAGACGATCGGATTGATGTCTTCGTCGTCGGACATGTGACGAAGGAGGAGATGGAAGATGCGTTGTCCTTCTTGCCATCGCATTCTGAAAAGATCAGCCATTACATTCCGGCCCAAAAACCAGTCAATGGCGTGAAACGGTCGAGTGAAACGCAACCGATCAAACAAGGCAAATTGCATCTCGGTTACCGGGTAGCGGTCGATCCGACATCTGCTGACTCGATTCGGATGCAAATCGTCAATGGTCTATTCGGTGGCTTCCCCCATTCAAAACTGTTCATGAATGTCCGTGAAAAAGAGAGCCTCGCGTATTATGCGGCCTCACGTTACGCGGCACTGAACAGTGCACTCTATGTTTATGCAGGGGTCGACACAAAAGAAGCGGAACGTGCCGAGAAGATCATCTTGGAACAACTCGTTGATTTGAAAGCAGGACAGTTCACGGATGAAGAATTGACACAGACGAAGGCGATGCTGATCAATGCGCGTCGTCAAATCCTTGATCAGCCGGGTCAATTGATCGGCTGGTTGAATGGTTCGAAGATGCGTGGACTGACACTTGAAGATGAAATTCATATCATTGAGACGGCGACACGTGAAGACGTCGTTCGATTAGCAGCGGCAATCGATCTTGATGCCGTATATCTATTGCGAGGTGAAGCATGATGGAACAACTGACCTATCACGATACAGACGAAACGGTATACCATGAGCAGCTTGATAACGGGCTCTCCGTCTACCTACTGCAAAAAAAGGGATACGAAAAGACGTATGCGACGTTTACGACACGTTATGGTTCGATTGATCAACGATTCAAAAAAGGAGAGGAATGGATCACGGTACCGGACGGCATCGCCCATTTCCTTGAGCATAAGATGTTCGAATCCGAAAAAGGTGATGTCTTCCAAGAGTTTGGTCGTCTTGGTGCCTCAGCGAACGCCTTTACCTCGTTCTCGCGGACGGCGTATTTGTTCTCAGCGACGTCATTAATCGAACAAAATCTCGAGACGTTGATTGATTTCGTACAAGATCCTTACTTCACGCCGGAAAGCGTTGAAAAAGAGAAGGGGATCATCACGCAGGAAATCCAGATGTATCAAGATAATCCGGGATGGCGCTTGTTCTTCGGTCTGATTGAATCGATGTATGCGACGCATCCAGTCCGGATCGATATCGCGGGAACTCCGGAATCGATCAATCAAATCACAGCCGATGACCTGTACACGTGCTACCGTACGTTCTATCATCCATCGAACATGGTGTTGTTCGTCGTCGGAAACATTGATCCGGAAGAGACACTGGCATTGATCAAGGCGAATCAGGCGAAGAAAGACTATACGGATCGTCCGGCAATCGAGCGGGATTATGGTCAAGAACCGCATGGCGTACATCGTCCGCGTTTTGAACTCGAGCTCGACGTCAAGACACCTAAGGTATTAATCGGTTATAAGGACGAATCGCTTCGCAGCGAGGCACAAGTCCGTCGTGAATTAACGAGTGAACTCCTGTTACACCTCTTGTTCGATCAAACATCATCGACGTATTTGGAACTGTATGAAGACGGTTTGATTGACGATACGTTCAGCTTTGATTACTCAAGTGAGGAAGAGTTCGCATTCGCGACGTTCGGGATGGAGACAGAAGATCCAGATAAGTTCATCCAAGCGTATGAGACACTTCTGCAAACGCGTCCTGACTTTACGGAAGATGAAGTCACGCGCAAGCGGAACATGATGCAAGGGAAGTTCCTCCGTGCCTTGAATTCACCAGAATTCATCGCGAACCAGTTCTCGCGTCACGCACTTGCCGGTACGAACTTGTTCACGCTTCCGACGTTGATTGCTTCGATTACGAAAGAAGAGATTGAAGCCCGTTTCGACGAGTTGTTCGCCATTGAAAACCGGGCGATCTCAATCGTCAAACCGTACGCGTGATGAGAATTCTCATTACCGGTGCGAGTGGTGCCATTGGTCTTGCGGCAGCAAAACAACTCGCTGCCGCCGGACATGAATTGGTGCTTCAGACGTATCGACAGCACGCTGTTTTGGAACGGATGATAGAGGAGTGGCAAGGAGAGCATCACATCCTGACTGCGAATTTAGCGGATGAGGAGGACTTGCAGGCATTTTGTGCGGCATTACCTGTCGTTGATGCCTTCGTCCATTGTGCCGGAACGAGTTATAGCGGTTTGTTGCTCGATCAATCGGCAACATCAATGCACGAACTTTGGAAAATCCACGTCGAGGCGTTGATGCGCATCAGCCAAACCGTGACACGGACGAAACCGTTTACGTCGAAGCTTGCGATCGTCGTCATCAGTAGTGTATTAGGGGAACAAGGTGTCGCGGGTGAGGTTGTCTATTCGACGTGCAAGGCGGCACAGCTCGGATTCGTCAAAGCATACAGCAAGGAACTTGGACCGATGTACGGACGTATCAATGCGATCACACCGGGATGGATTGACACACCGATGAACGCGATTTTCTCGGAAGATGAAAAGGAACAAGCAATCGCTGAAATTCCTGCTGGTCGATTCGGGAAAGTAGAAGAAGTGGCTTCTGCCATCTGTTACTTAGTGCAACCCGAGTCAAGTTATGTGTCGGGAGCCATCCTGAAAATAGATGGTGCGTGGATGTAAGCATTGGAATTTCAGTTCAGGAATGCTTTTCATTTTTCAAAAAATCATTTAACATGAGGAATGGATAATCGTATTGATAGAGGAGGATGGGCGCGTGAGTGAGTTCGAGCAATGGTATCTCGAATATGAATTAAAGGTCAACCGTCCCGGTATACTCGGGGACATTGCTTCGTTGATGGGAATGTTACATATTTCGATCGTGACGATCAATGGTGTTGATCATCAACGACGTGGTATGTTACTGCAAACGAAACAACCGGATCAAATTCCACGACTCGCCGCTATTCTCAAGACGATGTCAACCATTGAGGTCATCAAACTACGAAAACCAAAGCTCCGTGACCGAATTGCGATTCGACACGGTCGTTATATCGATCAAAGTAGTGATGAGCGAAAGACGTTCCGCTTCGTTCGAGAAGACTTAGGGATTCTCGTCGATTTCATGGCAGAACTGTGTAAACAGGATGGTCACTTGTTGATTGGTGTCCGTGGCATGCCGCGAGTCGGGAAGACGGAATCGATCGTCGCAGCAAGCGTCAGTGCGAATAAGAAATGGCTGTTCTTGTCATCGACATTAATCAAACAGACAGTGCGAACATCGTTGTTCGACGACGAGCGGACCGGTGATTATGTCTATATCATCGATGCCTTAGTATCGCAACGAAATTTCGATGAACGGCACTGGCAAATCCTGCGCGAAGTCATGCGACTACCAGCGACAAAAATTGTCGAGCATCCGGATGCGTTCGTCAAATCAAGTGAATATACGTGGGATGATTTTGATTACATCATTGAATTACGCAACACGACTGAAGAAATCATTGTGACTGAACTGCCTCGTTCCCATGGTGGAAATGATTGGTTCAACTTTGAATAAGTATGAAAAATGGAAGGTGTGTTACCGATGACCGAGCTCGGAACCTACTTAAAGGAACAACGGGAGGCACTTGGTGTCTCTCTCGAACAAATTCAAACGACGACGAAGATTCAAAAGCGTTATATCGTCGCGATCGAAGAAGGCAATTACGATCAATTACCGGGTGCATTCTATGCCCGTGCCTTCATCAAGACATATGCTGAAGCACTCGGTCTTGACGTTGATGAAGTCTTTACGACCTACAAGCGTGATCTTCCAGAACCGGAAGCACAGCCGGTCGTCGAACTGTCGCGGCGCGCGACGTATTCGAAATCCAGTGCTCCGAAGAAGAGTGTTGCGAAACGTTGGATTCCGAACATCATCATCATCGTATTGATCTTTGCAATCGGTGCTGCCTTGTATTATGGTCTGCAGACGTTCCTCGACGGTAACGAAGAGGCGAAGACGTCCGCGCCGAAACAAAATGATGTCACGATCGATCAAGGAGACGCACCGAGCAAGGAAACGGATGCGCCTGCGAAGACCGAAGAAGAGCCGAAGGAAGAACCGGCGAAACAAGAAGAAACAAAAGAAGAACCTAAAAAAGAGGCACTTGCTGTGAAGTCGACATCTGGTCAAGATGTCACGTATGAAGTAGCAACGAAGGATACGATGAATGTCTCGATTCAAATCAAGAAAGATGCATCTCCATCGCCATTCGTTGGTGTGCGTGATACATCACTTGAAGGAGAAGCACTTGCGCCAGATCACATCAATGCATCGGATCCAAATCCGATCGTCGTGAAGGACGCGAAGACGGACTTGATCCGGATCCGGATTGGTTCGATTAAAGGAATTGATAAAATCGTCGTCAATGACCAAGAACTGAAACTGAACCGTTCGCTTCTCGTCCAAAATATCTATTTGAAGAAAGTAGACACGCCGTAATCCGGCGTGCCTTCTTTTAGATGACATGGTCATCTACATACGAAATGAAGGAGGAGGGCGTTACATGAACTTACCGAATCAATTGACAGTATTACGCGTTTTATTAATTCCCGTGTTCGTCATCGTACTTGCGATTGATCCGAACTGGGGACAGTGGGATGTGCTGGGAGCTGAACTTCCCGTCTCACACTTCGTTGCAGCTATCATCTTCCTTGTTGCTTCACTGACGGACTGGCTCGATGGGTATATCGCCCGCAAACAAAAACTAGTGACGAACTTTGGAAAATTCATGGATCCACTTGCCGATAAGATGTTAGTTGCAGCTGCTCTTGTCTACTTGGTGGAACTTGGATTCGTCGCAGCATGGATCGTCGTCATCATTCTCTGTCGAGAGTTCGCAGTCACAGGTCTTCGTCTCGTCGCATCTGACGAAGGGATCGTCCTTGCTGCTGGAAACTCTGGCAAAGCCAAAACATGGGTTCAGCTGACATCAATTACGGCATACTTGCTGCACGATATCATCTTTGCGATGTGGAATATTCCGTTCGCAGATATTACGATGTGGCTTGCTTTGATTTTGACGATCTACTCAGGTGTCGAATATTTCGCTAAAAACATTAAGTTAATTACGAAATCCATGTAAGATGGATCAATTTAGACTGTTCGTCATACCGAACAGTCTTTTCTTATACTTCAAGAAGGTGAGGAATCAACATGAAAGCAGAAATCATCGCAGTCGGAAGCGAACTCCTCCTTGGAGAAATCGCGAACACGAATGCACAGTACCTTTCCGAATGGTTAGCGAGTGCCGGAATTGACGTTCATTATCATACAGTCGTCGGTGACAATCATGAGCGGATGCAAGAGACATTCCGTCAGGCACAACAACGGGCAGAACTCCTTGTCATCACAGGTGGTCTCGGACCGACGGAAGACGATTTGACGAAAGAAGTGCTCGCTAATCTCCTCGGACGTGATCTCGTTCTCGATCAAGCGGCGTACGAGCGAATCGAAGGGTTCTTAAAGACACGTCAACGGGAAATGACGATCAATGAACGAAAACAAGCTCTCGTCATCGAAGGAGCGACGGTTTTACGTAATGATGCAGGACTTGCACCCGGTATGTCGGTTCAGACGGAACACCACCAATATATCGTCTTACCTGGTGTGCCACGCGAGATGAAGCAAATCCTCAAAGATCACTTCAGTCATCTGTTCGGTCAAGAAACGATCCGTTCTCGGACGTTACGATTCTTCGGAATCGGGGAATCAGCTTTAAATGACCGTCTGGAAACGTTGATCAAGGAGGCGAAGAATCCATCGGTCGCACCGTATGCGGAGCTCGCTGAAGTCCGGTTACGCCTGACGGCTAAAGCACTCGATCAACAGGAAGCCGATCGTATGCTCGATGAACTCGAACAACACGTCCTTGCTGAAGTCGGCATGTACTTTTATGGATATGGGGAGACGAGTCTGCCGGAAGTCGTCCTAAAACGGTATCAAGAAGCAGGATTGACACTTTCGCTCGCCGAATCACTGACGGGAGGAGCCGCCGCAAGTGGTCTCGTTGATTTCAGCGGTGCGAGTCAAGTATTGCGTGGGAGCGCCGTCGTTTATGATGACGCAGCGAAGCAAGCCGTACTGTCGGTACCAGAAGAGCTTTTAAAAGAACATACGGCAGTCAGTAAAGAGGTGGCGATCGCGATGGCAGAAGGAGCACGAAGCCTTTATCAATCGGACATCGCTGTTGCCTTGACGGGGGAAGCAGGTCCGACGAGCAACAGCGGAAAAACGGTCGGAACGGTCTATTGTGCTATTGCGGACGAACATGGAACACGGATTGTCGAATGGCAATATCCATCGTTCGATCGAGGCATGATTCGCCTGCGCGCCGTCAAGGATACCTATTTCCTTCTACTGAAACATCTCGAAAAAGCACCAGAGTGAGAAAAATGGTCAAAGTGCAAGTATGCGAATAAATGTTCGTAAAATGCTTGTCATTCGGTCTCAAAAGAAGTACAATAATCTCAGTAAGATAATTAAAAGGAGGCCTGCTACGTGAGTGATCGTAAAGCAGCACTTGAGATGGCGTTACGCCAGATAGAGAAACAGTTCGGTAAAGGTTCTATCATGAAACTCGGAGAAAATGCGGATCAGAAGGTATCAGTAATCTCTTCTGGATCGATTACATTAGATATTGCCCTAGGTGCAGGTGGATACCCACGTGGACGGGTCATCGAAGTATACGGACCTGAATCGTCAGGTAAAACGACGGTAGCGCTTCATGCAATCGCAGAAGTTCAAAAACAAGGTGGACAAGCCGCATTCATCGATGCGGAGCATGCGCTTGATCCAGCATATGCAAATAAACTCGGTGTCAACATCGATGAGCTCCTCTTGTCACAACCGGACACTGGGGAACAAGCGCTTGAAATCGCGGAAGCACTCGTTCGTTCTGGTGCGGTCGATATTCTTGTCGTCGACTCTGTTGCGGCACTCGTACCAAAAGCAGAGATCGAAGGCGAGATGGGTGACTCACACGTTGGTCTTCAAGCACGTTTGATGAGCCAAGCGCTTCGTAAATTGTCTGGTGCAACGAATAAATCGAAGACGATTGTCATCTTCATCAACCAAATCCGTGAAAAAATCGGTGTCATGTTCGGTAACCCGGAAACAACTCCAGGTGGTCGTGCACTTAAATTCTACTCGTCTGTTCGTTTAGAAGTACGTCGTGCGGAAGCGTTGAAAAACGGTACGGACGTCGTCGGTAACAAAACAAAGATTAAGGTCGTCAAAAACAAGATTGCACCTCCGTTCAAACAAGCGGAAGTCGACATCATGTATGGTCTCGGAATTTCGAAGGTCGGTGAGTTGATCGATATCGGAACGGATCTTGATATCGTTCAAAAGAGTGGTGCATGGTACTCGTACAACTCTGAACGTCTCGGTCAAGGGCGTGAGAACGCGAAACAATATATGGTCGAGCATCCGGAAGTAGCAGCAGAGGTCGAACGTTTGATTCGTGAACACCACGGTCTCGTCGATCGCGAAGAGCCGGTTGATTTCGAAGCAGAACAACCAGAAGATCTATTTGCTGAATAAACCGTTTCAGAGAGGATTCGCATGCGAATCCTCTCTTTTTTAGTGTAAAAGAGGAAAACAGTGGAATTCTTTCCCGTCCGTTCGTTGACAATGAACGAGTGCTATCCTTACAATATAGATGTACGTTTTTTAGGCAGCTTCGATGAAATACCGAAATGAACTAAGAAACACCTTGCAAAGGGGAGGTGAACCCATGAGTACACTGACTTGGATTGTCATACTTCTCCTCACTTTGCTGATCGCATTCATCGTAGGCTACTTCTTGCGGAAATCGATTGCAGAAGCGAAGATTCAAGGCGCAGAAACGGAAGCGAATAAAATCGTCGAACGTGCGCGCGAATCGGCTGAGGCAACGAAAAAAGAAGCAGTACTCGAAGCGAAAGATGAAGCATTCAAACTTCGTAACGAAGTGGAAAAAGAATTGCGTGAACGTCGCCAAGAGCTAGCGAAACAAGAAGCCCGGTTGCTCCAGAAAGAAGAGACACTCGATCGCCGTGTTGATGCCATCGACCGTAAGGAAGATCAAATCAATACACGTGATGCAGAGATCGCGAAACGGAAGCATCAAGCTGAAGAACTAGAGCGCAAAGTAGAGGACCTGTATGAACAGGGACGTCAAGAGCTTGTCCGCGTCGCGAATTTATCGCAAGACGAGGCAAGAACGATCATCATGGATGAGACGAAACAGGCTGCTTTACATGACGCAGCCATTCTTCAAAAAGAAATCGAACAAAAAGCAAAAGAAGAAGCCGACAAGAAAGCACGTAACATCTTGTCACTTGCGATTCAACGGTTCGCCGCTGAACATATCGCAGAGACGACTGTATCGGTCGTCAACTTGCCGAACGATGAGATGAAAGGTCGGATCATCGGACGGGAAGGCCGCAACATCCGTACGCTCGAGACCTTGACTGGAATCGACTTGATCATCGATGATACGCCGGAAGCCGTCATTTTGTCTGGTTTTGACCCAATTCGTCGCGAAGTCGCTAAAATGGCGCTCGAGAAATTGGTTCAGGATGGTCGTGTTCACCCGGCCCGTATTGAAGAGATGGTCGACAAATCCCGTCGTGAAGTCGACGAGCGAATTCGAGAAATCGGGGAAG
Source organism: Exiguobacterium acetylicum DSM 20416 (assembly GCF_000702605.1). Taxonomy (NCBI): domain Bacteria; kingdom Bacillati; phylum Bacillota; class Bacilli; order Caryophanales; genus Exiguobacterium; species Exiguobacterium acetylicum. Next base: position 638,710 of record NZ_JNIR01000001.1, read on the forward strand.
AAGCGACGTATGATGTCGGAATCCACGGCATTCATCCGGACCTTGTCAAAATTCTCGGTCGCTTGAAGTACCGTACGAGTTACGGACAAAACGTCCTGTATCACTCGCTTGAGGTTGCCCATCTTGCAGGTATGATGGCAGCTGAACTTGGGGAAGATGTCACGCTTGCGAAGCGTGCGGGTCTTCTGCATGATATCGGGAAAGCGATCGACCACGAAGTCGAAGGCAGTCACGTTGAGATCGGTGTCGAGCTCGGTACGAAGTACAAAGAGCATCCAACCGTCATCAACGCGATCGCATCCCACCACGGGGATACGGAAGCGACATCTGTCATTTCCGTCTTGGTCGCAGCCGCAGATGCATTATCTGCTGCTCGTCCGGGTGCACGTCAAGAGACACTCGAAAGTTATATTCGCCGTCTCGAACGCCTCGAGGAAATCTCGGAATCGTTCGACGGTGTCGAAAAATCATTTGCGATCCAAGCGGGTCGTGAAGTTCGTATCATCGTTCGACCTGACGTCGTCGATGATGTACTGGCTCACAAGATGGCGAGTGACATCCGGAAAAAAATCGAAGAAGAACTCGATTATCCGGGACACATCAAAGTCACGGTCATTCGGGAAACACGAGCAGTCGAATACGCGAAATAAGTGGAGTGGCGGGCGACCGCCACTTTTTTTAATGAACGGAGGAACAGCAATGAAGATTTTATTCATCGGAGATGTCGTCGGTGCACCTGGTCGACATATCCTACAACAATTCACAGCACGCTTGAAAGCGAAGTACAACCCGAACGTCATGCTCGTCAACGGCGAAAACGCAGCACACGGACGCGGTATCACGAAGTCAATCTATCATCAATTCCTAGAACTCGGATTCCACGGAATCACGATGGGGAATCACACGTTTGATAACCGCGACATCTTTGACTGGATCGACGACGCGGATCGAATCGTCCGTCCGGCGAACTATCCGGAAGGCACACCAGGTCGTGGAATGATGATCGTCAAGGCAGGTAATAAAAAGATTGCCGTCATCAACGTCCAAGGAACGGTCTTCTTACCACCACTCGGTGACCCGTTCCGTACCGTCGATGCACTGCTTGCGGAAGTCGAAGGAAAAGTCGATGCCATCTTCGTTGATGTCCACGCGGAAGCAACAAGTGAGAAAATCGCGATGGGCTATCACCTCGACGGTCGAGTTCAAGCTGTCGTCGGCACACATACGCACGTCCAGACAGCAGATGAGCGTGTCCTTGACGGAGGAACGGCTTACATCACGGATGTCGGGATGACAGGTCCACTAAACGGTGTGCTTGGGATGCGTCAGGAAGATGTCCTACGAAAATTCAAGACACAGCTCCCAACACGGTTTGAAGTTGCCGAAGGACGGGAACAACTTAATGGAGTCTTGATTCATATCGATGACACAACAAAAAAAGCAACGAAGATTGAACGGATTCATCTGACGGATCAGTCAGTATTCTTCGACTGATTGCCATTTCTGGATGGGGAGGTACACGCATGGACGTCCTGAAAGTATCAGCTAAGTCGAATCCAAACGCGGTAGCAGGTGCACTCGCGGGTGTCATTCGAGAGAGAGGTTCCGTCGAGATTCAGGCCATTGGTGCGGGAGCGCTCAATCAGTCTGTCAAAGCCGTCGCCATCGCACGTGGATTCGTGGCTCCTTCTGGCATCGACTTGATTTGTATCCCAGCCTTCACAGACATTTTGATTGATGGAGAAGAGAGAACCGCCATCAAACTCATCGTTGAACCACGATGACGAATTGGACATAGGTCCTATTTGCAAGTAGACCATTTACTCGACTGGAGTAGATGGTCTTTTTGCTGCGCCTGCGAAATTTTCTCACCTTTCCACCGAGGGAGCATTGTACTACTTCCGGTAAATCGGTATCATGAGGGAGGATAGAGAGAACTATCATTTCAGGGGACAGAGAAGGAGCGAACGTCGATGTATAATCAGTTATCATGGAAAGTTGGCGGTCAGCAGGGAGAAGGGATCGAATCAACAGGCGAAATCTTTGCAATTGCCTTGAATCGACTCGGCTATTACCTGTACGGCTACCGTCACTTTTCGTCACGTATCAAGGGAGGGCACACGAACAATAAGATTCGTGTCGCGACACAGGAAGTCCGGACGATTTCCGATGATCTCGATATTTTGGTCGCGTTCGATCAAGAGACGATCGATGTTAACTTCCATGAATTGCGTCAAGGTGCCATCATCATCGCGGATGCGAAATTCAATCCGACGAATCCAGACGAAGCACGCGCTTCCTTGTATGCGATTCCATTTACGGAGATTGCAGCAGATCTCGGTACGGCCTTGATGAAGAACATGGTCGCGATCGGTGCATCGAGTGCGATTCTCGGGATTGCACCGGAGCGTTTCCAAGCCGTCGTCGAGCAGATCTTCGGACGAAAAGGACCAGACATGGTCGAGAAAAACTTAGCAGCGATCCGTGAAGGTGCAGCAGCATTTGAAGCACTCGCAGGAGATGGTGAGCGATTCGTCTTAGATCCAGCAGACGGAAAACAACGGATGTTCATGATCGGAAACGATGCGATCGCCCTTGGTGCGATTGCTGGTGGAGCACGCCTGATGGCGGCTTACCCGATCACACCATCATCTGAAATCATGGAATACTTAATCAAGAAATTACCGCAGTTCGGCGGAACGGTCGTCCAGACGGAAGACGAGCTGGCAGCAGTCACGATGGCGATCGGGGCGAACTACGCAGGTGTCCGTGCTTTGACGGCGTCAGCTGGTCCAGGATTGTCATTAATGGCGGAAGCGATCGGTTTATCCGGGATGACGGAAACACCGCTCGTGATCGTCGATACACAACGGGGTGGTCCGTCAACAGGTCTACCGACGAAACAGGAACAGTCGGACTTGATGGCGATGATCTACAGCACGCATGGTGAGATTCCAAAGGTCGTTTTGGCACCGTCAACGGTTGAGGAAGCGTTCTACGATGCAGCAGAGGCATTCAATATTGCAGAGGAGTATCAGTGTCCGGTCATTCTATTGACGGATTTGATGCTGTCGCTCGGAAAACAATCGGTCGAGCCACCAGATATGTCACGCGTTGAGATCCGTCGCGGAAAGTTGATTCAAGAAGATTTACCAGAACTTGAAGGAAAAGCGTACTTCAAACGCTACGAAGTGACGGAAGATGGGATCAGCCCACGCGTCATTCCAGGCGTCAAGCACGGGATTCATCACGTAACGGGTGTTGAGCACAATGAGGAAGGGCGTCCGTCGGAAGCGACGAAGAACCGGGTCGATCAGATGACGAAGCGACTCCGTAAGCTGAACACGTTCCGCTTACAGGATGCCGTTCTCGTAACAGAGCATCATGCAGAACCGGATATCTTATTCGTCGGTTTCAACTCGACGCGTGGAACGATCGAAGAAATCATGCCACGACTCGAAGCACAAGGATTAAAAGTCGATCACTTGCATATCCGTCAAGTCCATCCGTTCCCAAGTGAACTCGTCACGCCGCACTTAGAGCGGGCAAAAAGAGTCATCGTCGTCGAGTACAACGCAACGGGACAACTGGCGAAACTGATCCAGATGAACTGTGGACATGCATCGAAGATCGAGCATATCCTGAAATTCAATGGCGATCCGTTCTACCCGGCAGAGGTCGTCGAGCAGGTCGTAGGAGGGGTATATCATGGCAACCTTTAAAGATTTTAGAAATGATGTCAAACCAAACTGGTGTCCAGGGTGCGGAGACTTCTCGATTCAAGCAGCGATTCAGCGTGCTGTCGCAAACGTCGGGCTCGAACCAGAAGAGTTGGCATTGATTTCCGGGATTGGCTGTTCTGGTCGAATTTCCGGTTATATCAATACGTATGGCTTCCACGGTGTTCATGGACGGTCCTTGCCGATCGCTCAAGGTGTGAAGATGGCGAACCGCGAATTGACGGTCATCGCATCTGGTGGCGACGGTGATGGATTTGCAATCGGCATGGGACATACGATTCATGCGTTCAAGCGAAATGTCGACATGACGTATATCGTCATGGACAATCAGATTTACGGCTTGACGAAAGGGCAGACGTCACCTACTTCTGCACCTGGATTCAAGACGAAATCGACTCCAAAAGGGTCGATCGAAAAGAGTGTTTCACCCGTTGAACTCGCCTTGACGGCTGGCGCGACGTTTGTTGCCCAAAGCTTCTCGAATGATTTGAAGGGCTTGACGCAATTGATTGAACAGGCGACGGCACATAAAGGGTTTGCCTTCATCAATGTCTTCAGTCCATGTGTCACGTTCAACAAGGTCAATACGTACGATTGGTTCAAACAGAACTTGACGAAGTTGTCTGATATCGAAGGATATGATCCATCAAACTTAGATCTTGCAAAACAAACGGTTCATGCACATGACGGACTCGTCATGGGACTGATCTATCAGGATGAGACACGTCCTGATTACCAGTCACAAATCGATGGGTATCAAGAGTCGGGTCTTGCGTATGCGGATCTTGAGCTGAACGAAGAAACATTCGGTAAACTAGCGGCAGAATTCATGTAAGATAGAGGAAAGATGTGTTTGGTTTTTTGGGGATGCTAAACATTTGGGAGCTCGCAACATATAAATAAACGCGAACTTCCGCGAAGGAGTCGGGGAAAGATGACGAAATTAGTAACGACGGTAGAAGAGACGACAACGACGAAAACGATGCGTGCGCTTGTCAAAGAAGAGCGCGGGTTCGGTGCGGCACTCAAAGAAGTACCGGTACCCGTACCGAGTCGTGGAGAAGTCTTGATTCGAGTCGAGGCAACATCGATCTGTGGGACGGATGTGCATATCTATGAGTGGGACGCGTGGGCAGCTTCACGTGTCAATCCACCGTATGTCTTCGGTCATGAGTTCTCAGGCGAAGTCGTTGAGCTCGGAGAAGGCACGAAACGCTTGAAACTCGGTGACCGTGTCTCGGCTGAGACGCATATCGTCTGTCATCAATGTAAACAATGTCTACGTGGGCAATACCATATCTGTAAGAACACGAAGATCATCGGTGTCGATACACAAGGTTGTTTTGCGGAATACGTCGTCATGCCGGAAGAAAACCTCTGGGTCAACCCGGAAGACATGCCAGCAGGGATCGCCTCGATCCAAGAGCCGATGGGTAATGCCGTCCATACCGTTCTTGCGAGTGATGTCAGTGCCAAAACGGTCGCAATCGTCGGTTGTGGTCCGATTGGTCTGATGGCGGTCTCGGTCGCTAAAGCAGCTGGTGCGGCGGAAGTCGTTGCGATCGACGTCAATCCGTATCGTCTCGAGCTCGCGCGGACGATGGGGGCGGATGTCGTCATCGATTCACGTCATGACGATGTCTTAGAGCGAATTGAACGTATGACGGACGGCGACGGGATTGATGTCGTCTGTGAGATGAGTGGTCATCCTGTTGCGATTCGTCAAGCGTTCGAGATGGTGACAGCAGGTGGAGACGTCAATATCCTTAGTCTGCCGGTCAAACCGGTCGAAATCGATTTGACGAACCACGTCGTCTTCAAAGGCGTCCGGGTTCAAGGCATCACCGGTCGGAAGATGTATGAGACATGGAGTCAAGTTTCTGCTTTCTTGTCGAGCGGAAAAGTTGATGTCCGCCCGTTGATCACACACACATTGCCGCTTGAGCGGTTCGAAGAAGGATTTGAATTGATGCGTCAAGGGAAATGCGGAAAAGTCGTATTACAACCAAGGGGGACGAATTAATGGGATTTGAACACTTACGGACAGAACTAGAAGAGATGAAACAGGCGGGCACGTTCCGCAACCTCGTAGCACTCGAAAGCGCACAACATAACCGCGTGACGATCGACGGTAAGGAATTGATTCAACTGTCGTCGAACAACTACCTCGGACTCGCGGCGCATCCACGTCTCGCTGAACAAGCAGCGGAAGCAGCGCGCACGTTCGGTGCCGGAACGGGATCAGTTCGGACGATTGCTGGAACACTCGAGATGCACCAAGCATTCGAACGAGAACTCGCGACATTCAAGCATACGGAAGCGGCACTCGTCTTCCAGTCTGGATTCGCCACGAATCTTGGTGTCTTATCGGCACTGCTCGGTCCGGAAGACGTCGTCATCTCGGATGAGTTGAACCACGCTTCGATCATCGATGGAATTCGTCTGACGAAAGCGAAACGCCGGATCTATAAACACGTCGACTTGGCGGATCTTGAGGCGGCATTACAAGAAACACAAGACGCGCGGACACGCCTTATCGTCACGGACGGTGTCTTCTCGATGGACGGAAACATCGCGCCACTCCCTGAGATCGTTGAATTAGCAGAACGCTATGACGCACTCGTCATGGTCGATGATGCCCATGCATCAGGTGTGCTTGGGAAAGCGGGACGCGGTACAGTCAATCACTTCGGTCTTGACGGACGTGTTGCTCTGCAAGTCGGTACACTCTCAAAAGCCATCGGCGTCCTTGGCGGATACGTCGCATGTGAACAGCACGTCAAAGATTACCTGATTCATAAAGGACGTCCGTTCTTGTTCTCGACATCACATCCACCAGCAGTCGTCGAAGCGAACCGGGAAGCGCTCCGCGTCATGGAAGAAGAAACGCAACTCTTTGATCGTCTGTGGGAAAACACGGAATTCTTTAAACAAGGACTCCGTGATCTCGGATTTGACATCGGCACGTCGACGACGCCAATCACACCGGTCATCGTCGGGGATGAAGCACGTTGCCACGAGTTGTCGGACCGCTTACGTCAAGAAGGTGTCTTTGCTCAAGGCATCGCCTTCCCGACGGTTGCAAAAGGAAAAGCACGTGTCCGGACGATCGTGACGGCTGAACATACACGCGAAGACTTGACGACGGCGCTTGCAGCTTTCGAAAAAGTCGGTCGTGAATTAAACTTGATCGGTTGATATCGATCACGGACGAACCAGGTCCGCATACTTTCAGGCAGTGGGTCGATGACCCACTGCCTGAAGTGCGTCATGACGAAAGAATCAAAGTCGACCGTTTTTACTTTTGCGAGATAGGGAATAACAGATGAGGAAAGGATGTGACCTGATGAGTACGAAGAAGAAAGGAATTTTGCTCTCATTTTTGATGCTGACGCTGCTCCTTGGGGGTTGTATTCGCATCCAATATGATGCGACGATCCATACCGATCAGAGTGTTACCTTAAAGACGACATATGCCGCAAAGGAACACCCAGTGGCGCGTTTACTGAATCTAAATCCGAATTGGAATAGTTATGTCAAACAGGCAGAAAAGAACGGCTATGCAGCGAAGACGTTCAAGACGAAGGATGACTATGAAGGGATCCGGATGCAGAAGACATTCGCGAACTTCAAGGATATGACGTCGATCAAGGACGAATGGAAGACAGGTATCGGTGGGATTCTGATTCCACCCGATACGAAGTTCGACATGAAAAAATCGGACGGTTTTTGGTTTGATACGTATCGACTTGATACGAACATCGATCTCAGTATCGATCGTTTGAATATCAAAGGCTATCAACCGACAGGACAGGTCAAGAAACTCGCCGATCGGTATATCCGTCAAGCCGATATCGAGATCAAGCTCCACGGTCCGAAAGTGATCGGTCTCCAAAATGGTGAAAAGATCGACTGGTCGAATTACCATGATGTGTCATGGAAATTATACGGAACGAAAGCCAACCAGCTACAGTTGATTGCCTATGTACCGAATCCGACAGGCTGGATCATTACCGGTATCGTACTATTGATTGGTGTCGGATTATTCCTCTACTGGGTCTTTCATCGTGTCCGTAAACTACGTCGTCAACAGCTGAAGACGATTAGTATCTCACTTCTCGTCTGTTTGATCGTCGGGGGAGGGGCGTGGTGGCTATTTGCGGAAGATACGTCGAGTGCCCCACCGCCGACGCGACAGATTGTCACACAAGGAAAGAGTGAAATCGTGCCGACGTTCCTCGTCCATGGGTTGTTTGGGACGGAGCGGACGTTCGTTCCGATGATTCAAAACTTCACGAATAAAAAAGTGGCCGATGACGGAGGACGATGTGACGTGACACGCTCCGGGAAAGCGACCTGTAGCGTCAACCCCTCACCGACCGGCTACCCGCTTGTCCGAATCGTTTTTTGCGGACGATGAGGCAAGCCTTGCCGATCAACAAAAGTGGTTGAATGCGGCAATTGCCGCGTATGAAGCGAAACAAAAAGCGACCTTTGCCGATATCCAGCTCGTTGGGCACAGTATGGGTGGTGTTGATGTCGTCGCCTACACGGTTCAAGAAGAGATGCCGTATCACGTCCGAAAAGTCGTGACGCTCGACTCACCGATCGCCGGCTCCGATTACGCGAAACTCGGCTTGACGCTTGCACCGCTCGGTACGAATACGAACAGTCCCGCGATCCGCGATCTGGCGAAAGGTTCTCCAGCGATGAACAATCTGACCCAGCGGCTCGAGACGTGGCCACGTGATGTACTCGTCTATTCGTTTGGTGCCAAAGGGGGCGACTTCAATCTGATTTCGCTGAAGAGTTCATTTGCACTCGAGAACTATACGGATAACATCCAAACAAAATCGTATAAATATGATCATTTCACGATTCATCGCCGGGAGCCCGTCTTCCGCGAAATCCGCAATTTCCTGTTTAAAGAAAACCGGGTCACGGAGGAGGAATCATCATGAAACACGTCGTCATCGTCGGCGGAGGAATTGCCGGTCTAACGGCTGCTGCATTGATCGCACAAGAAGGGCATACGGTCACCGTCCTTGAGGGGAGCCGTGAATGGGGAGGGTCAGCCGGGAAGTTTACACGCCGGGATCTGACATATCCAGTTGGAGCGACCCTTGGGATGGGATTTGAGGCTGGCGGCATTCATGCCCGTGTGCTCGATCATCTTGGAGTCAGGCATCAGGTCGAGTCACTCGACGTCGTCATGACGATTCGCATCGAAGGACGGACGATTCATTATTATCGGGATCGCGATGCCTTTCTAATCGAATTGACATCACATTTTCCGGAGCAGGCATCGTCGATTCGTGCTTTCTTTGCTGAAATCGAGCAGATTCATGAGGCGATTCGTCCACTGATGGCAGAACTGCCGGCGTTGCCACTTCAAGATCCAGCAGACGTCAGGCGGTTAGTCCGTCACGCGAAAAGTGTTGTCCTCTTACCGTATTTTCCGATGACGATTGGTCATCTGTTACGCAAACATCGATTAGCGGATACGTTGTTCGCACAAGTGATCGACGGGATCTTACTCGACAGCATGCAGACAGGGCAGGAAGCATCTGCTTTATTAGGGGCTGTCGCCTTATCGATTTATCATGACGGTGCCTATTATGTTCCGGGCGGCTTGTACCGGCTAGCCGAACAATTGAAAGAAACAGCTGAGGCGAACGGGGCAATCTGTCTGCTTGGACGAAAAGTCACGTCGATTCGCAAGACGCCGGATGGTTTTTTGATCGAGGATCGGCGAGGACGTTTGACGCTTGCCGATGCTGTCATCTGCGCCGTTCCGCTTGAAGGTATCCGGGAAGTCGTCAGCGCGGATATGCGACGAACGTTACGACGAACGTACCGACGACAAGAAAAGCTACAGCAATGGGCGACTTTTACGTATTATGCGGCGATTCCGGAGTCGATCATTTTGTCTGACGAAGCGTTCCGGCAAGTTCATGATTCGTCCTTACCTTCAGGTCATGCCTTCATCTCCCTCTCCCGTCCGGAGGACCGGTTACGTGCACCAGTTGGTCAGCGGACGCTGACGATGTCATGCCATGTTCCAATCGGTACGTTTGATAAGACGGACCGGAAGCGCTACGACGAACAGGTCGAGACGATGTCGGCGATCTTCGAAGCTATTCTTGAACAACAGTTTCCCGGCTTCGGTCAAAAGGCGATCGAACGCCATCCGGGTGGACCCGGTGCGTGGGTCCGCTATACGTTTCGACCAGATGGCGGAGTCGGGGGATATCCGCAACGTCCAAGTACGAGTCTCTTGTTCGCAGCACCGTTTCGAACGGGCGTCGATCACTTCTTTGCGATTGGGGACACGATCTTTCCAGGTGCCGGGACGATCGGTGCCACGACGTCCGCAATTCATGTTGCCCGACAGTTTGATGTCAGATTATGAGAAATCGTCGTAAAATGATGAAAGAAGCGACGCATCTGTCGCTTTTTTCACATTTGAGGATTATGATGAAGAAGAGTCGGGAACATGATATCCATGAACAGAAAGAGAGAAGGAGTGAAAAACCATGGAGACATTCGAGCAAAAATGTCAGTCGTTCATTCAGGAACGACGACCTGAAGTCGGTCCGATTCAATTCGAGTCGGCACGTACGTTTCTCAATGCACGCGGTTTAAGTGTCTACGAACGGATTTATCAAGGGAAAGAAGAAGTCCGATTAGCGTTCGTCGAGCAGACGAATGGTCAACAACTCGTTTCATTAATGGAAAATACATTCGGCAACGGACTAGTCTATTTTGTCTCAACGGCAACCGCGACATGGGATGGCGACCGTTTTGGTGAATACACGTTTTAAGTACATAGGGAGTCCCAGTCGATGACTGGGGCTCTTTCGTGTCGAAACCTAATCCTCATCCCGTTCGTAAGGTAGGTAAGTGACTCAATTGAAGGAGGAAACGATGTGTCATCACTTGAACAACCTAAAACATCGACACGGCGGCTTGCGACCGTCTCGTTGATTTTCATGGCGGTCGGATTCGTCGTCTCATTGCCATTTAAAGAAAATGCGTGGATCTTTTGGCTCCAGAGTGGTTTTGAAGCCGGACTCGTCGGTGGGATCGCCGACTGGTTCGCGATCACGGCATTGTTTCGCCATCCACTTGGATTAAAGATTCCCCATACGAACCTGTTGCCGAAAAATCGGGAACGGGTCATCGAATCGATCGTTCATATGCTCGAGACGGACTTACTGAATAAAGAAAGTATCGTCGCGAAACTGCAGCACATGACGCTCGCGGATCGTGTCATCAAAATCTTACGCTCGATTCTGGTTCTGCCTGCTTTTCGAGCGACCGTTACCGAACTAATGGTCGGTCTGATCCGGAAACTACCGAAAGAGGCGATTCTTGAGTTTGCGAATACCCGGGTGACGGAGACGATCAAAGCGTATCCGTCAAAACGGTTGGCTGTCCGGGCGATGCAATTGAACGAGGAACGTCGACTTGATGAGTTGCTGATGGATCAGTTACTCGATTATGGGCAACGTCTGCTCGAAGATCCCGTCATCCGAGATCAGATTGGGCGCCTTGCCTATACGGCGATGATCGATCAAGAAAAGAATACGTTCTTGCGGGTGACGGCGCGAACCGTCCAAAAAGTCTATTCGGAAGAAAAACTCAGTCTGGTCATTCAAGGCGTCTTGTTGACGGTCATTCAAGATATGCGACACGTCCATCATCCGAATCGACTCGCGATTCTTGATCATCTGCGCCGCAATCTAGCACAGTTATCGGTTGATGAAGAGCGTCTAGCAAAAATCGATGCCTGGAAGGCAAGCGAGGTCGACCGGTTTGACTTCGTTCCAGTCATTGAACGCGCTTATGATGCTGGTCTGATTGAGCTCGAACGCTACTTGACGTCAGATGCCTTCTGGTCGGAACGGGCGATGCCGATGCTTTCGCGCGCCTTAGACGACTGGGAACAACATCCGACGTTCAAGGATAGCAGTGATCAGTGGATGAAGGAGCAACTCGTTCGTTTCGTCGAACAAAATCACCAAAAAATCGGTGGACTCGTCCGTGAGAACTTAAACCGCTTCGATACCGAGACGCTGATTAATATGATCGAAGATAAGGTCGGCAGTGACTTGCAATGGATCCGGGTCAACGGAGCCTTGTGTGGATTCATCATCGGTCTGATTCTTGGTGCAATCAAGGTATTCGTCGGATGAGCCGCTGGACATATGATCTGACGTTGTCGGAAGCATTTGATTTTAAGGGTGTTATGTCTCGTTTGACGGAAGACCCGTTACAAGTCGAACGTGCAGGGCGACTCATGGTTCCAGTCTTCATCAACGATCAGGCGTACATCACGACGATAGAAGCCATCGATGGTTACATGTTACGGATTGACGGTTCAGGACCACAAGCAGCGGTGCTGACGCAACTCAAGCGACGCTTTCGACTTAGTGAGCCGAATCCTGCGCAACGTCTCAAAGCGACGTCGTTACACGCGATCGTCGAACGGTTCGGCGATGAACGACTCGTGCTGGATCATTCACCATTCACGGCCTTGATCCGTTCAATCATTCATCAACAAATCAATCTGACGTTTGCCCATACATTGACGGAACGTGTCTTTCGAACATTCGGAACGGTCCAAGACGGGATCATCCTTCCGCCGACACCGCGCCAATTAGCTGCTGCGCGTCGTGAGGACTTGCTCGCTCTGCAACTATCAGGACGTAAAGTCGATTACTTGCTCGGCGTAGCGACGGCACCGATTGATTATGATGGATTGACGTCAGCGACTGACGCAGAAATTGCTGAGACGTTGATTGCACTGAAAGGCGTCGGACCATGGACGGTTCAAAACGTCCTGATGTTCGGATACGGTCGTCCGGATCTCTTTCCGGCATCGGACATCGGGATTTTACGGGCTTTTGAACGGTTACTCGGGTATCGACCATCGGTGGAAGAAGCGACACGACTGGCGGAAGAATTTGCTCCTGTCCGCAGTCACGCCGCCTATCTATTATGGCGTTCGATTGAATAAGGAACTATTCTTGTCACTCTATCGCGAGAACGGTATAATGAATGCGACAGAACGAGGAATCGTTCAGAATGCTAAGGGAAGCGACGTGTTCGCTAACGATAGAGGGGACGAATGTGGATGTATACAGATGAACAAATCATCGAAAAAGCCAATGAAATCGCCAAAATGATTTCAGAGACACCGGAAGTAGAACGATTTAAAGCGGCAGAAGCCAACATCAATGGGAATGAAAAAGTCCAAAAGATGATGAAACAAATCAAGTTCCTTCAAAAAGAGGCAGTCAACTGCCAACATTACGGCAAAACAGAAGCACTCGCACGTGTCGAAGCGAAGCTCGATAAATTGTTCGCTGAGCTCGATGAGATGCCTGTCGTCCAACAGTTCCAAGAAACACAAGAAGAAGTCAACGGACTTCTCCAATACATCACGGTGACGATCTCGAACGGGATTACGGATCAAATCATCGAAGCGACGGACGGAGATGTTCTCGCTGGTAAGACAGGTAGCGGCATGGAAGCAGAAAACAAAAGCGGCGGTTGCGGCTACTAATCACGAAATGAACGAAAAGTCGACGGACATCCGTCGGCTTTTTCTACGAATGAGGTGGAAGAATGGAAGCAGTACACAACACTCCGATGATGAAACAATACTTCTCGATCAAGGCGGATTATCCGGATGCCTTTTTGTTTTATCGGCTCGGTGATTTTTACGAATTATTCTTTGAGGATGCCAAAAAGGTCGCCCATGAACTGGAGTTAACGCTGACGGCGAAAAATGGAAAGAACGCGGAACATCCGATTCCGATGTGTGGCGTGCCTCATCACGCAGCGAACGGCTACATCGAACAGTTGATCGAGCGTGGTTATAAAGTGGCACTTTGTGATCAAGTCGAGGATCCGAAGTTGACGAAAGGACTCGTCAAACGCGAAGTCATCCAAGTCATCACACCGGGAACGTTGATGTCCGCGTTGACGGAAAAAGAGAATCGGTACTTAGTCGCGGTCGTCGAACAGGACGGTCGTTTTGGGATTGCTCGCGGTGATGTCTCAACAGGTGAGAGTGCCTTGACAAGTGTTGCGACACTCGACGGTGTAGTCAAAGAACTGAGCATCATTTTGCCACGGGAAATCATCGTCACGACAGAGGAACACGAGACGGCGCTCGCGCACTTACGGATTCCACTGACGCGTAGTTCTCGGCGCGAATCGCATCCGCACGGGGATCGTGCGATTGATGCAGCCCAAGCGGAAGCCTTTGCGGTGCTCTATGCCTACATGCACGATACACAAAAAAGAGCGTTGACACATCTACAACCCGCTGTCGTCTATAAAGCGAATGACTTCATGCAACTCGAGCCAAATACGGTCAAGAATCTCGAACTAGTCCGCTCGGCACGGACAGGAGACAAAAAAGGTTCGTTGCTTGGTTTACTTGACGTGACAGGTACAGCGATGGGCGGACGGATGTTGAAACGCTGGCTTGAAAAACCGTTGTTATCGGAACGCGTGATCACCGAGCGGCTCGACGCTGTCGAGGAATTGTTGCAACACTACTTCGAACGTCAGCAATTAAAAGATACGTTACGCGAAGTCTATGATCTCGAGAGACTCGTCGCAAAAGTCGGTTACGGTACGGCTTCAGCGCGCGACCTCGTTCAATTGAAGTCGACGTTACGGCTGATTCCCCGCATTCAATCAGCGCTCGAGGAGATGATGAGCGAACGTCTTGGTCAGCTCAGTCTCGGACTCGATCCGCACGACGAATTGAGCGATTTGCTCGATCGTGCTTTCGTTGAAGCACCACCAATCTCAACGAAAGAGGGCGGAATGATTAAGGCTGGTTATTCAGCAGATCTCGACGAGTTACTCGTCGCCTCAAAAGACGGAAAGACATGGCTTGCGACACTTGAAGCCAGTGAACGGGCAGCAACCGGAATCAAGACGTTGAAGATCGGCTACAATCGCGTCTTCGGTTATTACATCGAGGTCTCACGAGCCAATGCCAAGCTGTTGCCAGAAGGACGGTATGAACGGAAGCAGACACTCGCCAATGCCGAACGGTATATCACACCGGAATTAAAAGAAAAAGAAGCGCTGATCCTAGGGGCGGAAGAGAAGAGTGTCACACTCGAGTACGATCTCTTCTGTGGAGTGCGCGATGAAGTCAAAGGACATATCGAAAGCTTGCAACGGGTCAGTCGCCGGATCGCGGAACTCGACGTCCTCGTCGCACTAGCTGAGATTGCTGAAACGCACGACTATGTCCGACCAATCACGACGACGGGACGAACAGTTGATATTCAGCAAGGACGTCACCCGGTCATCGAGACAGTCTTACCGCGCGGTGAATACGTCGCGAACGGGATTACCTTAAACGAAGGACGCGAGATGCTGTTGATCACTGGACCGAACATGTCCGGTAAATCGACCTATATGCGACAGTTCGCCTTGATTGCTTTATTGCATCAAATTGGCTCGTTCGTACCAGCTGCTCAAGCGGAACTGCCGATCTTCGATCAAATCTTCACCCGGATCGGGGCAGCAGACGACCTCGTCAGTGGACAGTCGACATTCATGGTCGAGATGGTCGAGACACAAGAAGCCTTGACGCGTGCAACGGACCGGTCTTTGATCCTGCTAGATGAAATTGGTCGTGGGACCTCGACGTACGACGGGATGGCACTCGCACAAGCAATCGTTGAATACATCGCCCGGCGCGTTGGAGCGAAGACGCTATTTTCGACCCATTATCATGAACTGACGGTGCTCGAAGAATCGATTGATCGATTAGCGAACGTTCACGTCCGTGCCGTTGAACAAGATGGGCGTGTCGTCTTCTTGCATGAAGTACGCGACGGAAAAGCCGACCAATCGTACGGAATCCATGTCGCGCGGTTAGCTGATTTACCAGATAGTCTGATCGAACGGGCGCAAGTCCTCTTGTCCGAGTTCGAGCAGGCTGAGCCTGTTCCGGTCGCAGTACCTGTAAAAGCTCCTGTTCAGGAGGAGCCGATTGATCAACTCAGTCTGTTCTCAGATGCGGATCCTCTGCGAGAGACGATGGCGAGTCTTGATTTGATCAATATGACGCCGCTCGAGGCATTGAATACGCTGTATCGTCTACAAGCCGAAGCGAGAAAGTGAGGAGAATGCAGTGGGAATCATTCGTGAATTATCCGATAGTTTAGCGAACCGGATCGCGGCGGGAGAAGTCGTCGAACGACCAGCGTCGGTCGTCAAGGAACTGGTCGAGAACGCACTTGATGCCGGTGCGACCCAAATCGATGTCGAACTCGAAGAAGCTGGAATGAAACGGATGACGATCCGCGACAACGGACACGGGTTTTACCCGGATGACGCTGAACTGGCTTTCGTCCGTCACGCGACGAGTAAGATTAAGGACGAGCATGACTTGTTCCGAATCAAGACACTTGGTTTTCGCGGAGAGGCACTTGCCTCGATCGCGTCTGTCAGTAAAGTGACGTTGAAGACGAAACGTGAGGACGCGGAAGGGATTCAAGTGACGCTTGAGTACGGGACGGTCGTCGAACGGACGCCAGCAGCAATGAACCGGGGAACGGAATTGACGGTCGAGCATCTCTTCTTCAACACACCGGCTCGATTGAAGTATTTGAAGACGACGCATACGGAGCTTGCGGCAATCACGGACGTGTTGAACCGGATGGCGTTCGCCCATCCGGACGTCAAGCTTCGGGCTACCCATGAAGGGAAGACGTTGATTCAGACGAACGGATCAGGAGACGTCCGGCAAGCGCTGGCGAGCGTCTACGGTCATCAAACGATCCAAGGGACGTTGGTCGCAAAAGGTGCGAATGCCGATTATCAATTGACGTGTCATCTCGTCAAACCGGAAGTGACCCGTGCCTCAAAGAATTACATCACGTTGATTTTGAATGGACGTTCGGTCAAAAAACTTCGCCCTGACGCAAGCGGTCTTGAACGGTTACCATACGCTCTTACCGATTGGGCGGTATCCGATTGCAGTCATCGAGGTGACGATGGATCCACTCCTGATTGATGTCAACGTCCACCCGGCGAAACGAGAAGTCCGTCTTTCAAAAGAGATGGAGCTCTGCCAGTTGATCCAGGAGACAATCAAGATGACGCTCAGCCGGGAGACGCTGATTCCGAAAGTGACGCCACCGAAACCAAAAAAGGATCCGAGTAGCCAGGAAAAACTTGATTTTTCTTACGTCGCGGAACCAGTCGAAGAAACGTCATCGCGAGCGGTCTGGAATTATCCGATTCCGAAAAAGCCGCAAGAGGACGATCGACCACCTGTAGAGAAATCATTACCGTTTAGCAACGATGATGATCTGTTCGAGCCCATCGAGCCGGTCAAGCAGGAGTTTGCTGAACCGATTGAGGAACCACCCGCGCGTCCGCGCTTTCCGCATCTCGACGTCATCGGTCAACTCCATTCGTCCTATATCGTCTGTGCCGGGGAAGACGGGATGTATATGATTGATCAACATGCAGCACAGGAACGGATCAAATACGAGACGTATAAAGTCATGTTCGGTCGACCACCGGAACAACGACAGCAATTGCTCTTGCCGTATACGTTTGAAATCTCGTCGGATGATATGAAACGGATGGATGAAGTCCTTCCGTTGCTAAAAGACGTCGGCATCGAGTTTGAAGCATTCGGTCCACAAAGCTTCATCGTCCGAGAAGTTCCGACGTGGTTCCCATCGCATCGGCAGGAAGAGACGATTCAGGAATTACTCGATGAAGCCTTGATGAAGCGAAAAATCGATCTTGAGACGTACCGGGAAGATGCCGCCATCATGATGGCATGTAAAAAATCAATCAAGGCGAATCATCCGTTGAACGATGAGATGATGCGCCGGTTGATTGACGATCTAGCGAAGACGGAGATGCCGTTCACGTGTCCACACGGACGCCCGGTCATCATCGAATGGACGACGTATGAACTTGAGAAGTTATTCAAACGGGTCATGTAATCATGAAGAGGAGACGATCCCATTCAGGTGTCGTCTCAGATTAAAAAGGGAGCTGACTCAAAAGTCAGTTTCTGCAAAGAATGACGTGTCACACGCAACTCCTACAGGAAAAAGCGCATTTATGCGCTGTCAGAGACAAACAAGACCCGCTTTCCTGCTTGAATGAAGCAGGAAAGCGGGTCTTGTGTCTCGCCTGAGGAAAGGGCATGAACAGACGCGTCATTCTTTATTGGAATCAGCTCCTTTTTGTTCGTCTCGAATCATTTGTTGTACTGATACACGATTGACTAGTTTTTGTTTGTGCTATTACAAAAAAAGGTGTGGATTTGCATGAGAACGGTTACTTCAGTTGATTAACTAGATTTCATTGATTGTTGAAGGAAAGAGGCGGATAATAAGACCCGAAACTGTTAACAAGGGGACCTTTATCATGTTGTCACGCATCATGCGTATCATTCAAATCATTGCTCAAATCGCACTTATTTTTTGTTTTTCACTCAGTGGGGACTGGGTGAGCGAAACTTTCCAGTTACCCTTACCCGGTAACATCATCGGCTTGATTCTTCTGTACGTGACGTTAAAAAGTCGACTGCTTCCTCTCGTCGCTGTCGAACGGGGCGGAACCTTTCTGCTGTTCGTCATGCCGTTATTCTTTGTTCCGGCACTGTCTGGAATCATGGATTATACAGCATTCCTTCGAACATCTGGTCTTCAAGTCCTATTAATCGTCGTCGTCAGCAGCCTCCTGACGTTAGTCGGCTCAGCGTATATCGTCGACCGCTTAGCACACCGGAAAGAGGCGGTGACACCACATGAGTGAGACACTGTTCTGGATCATTTTGACCATTCTTTTATTCAGTGGCGCAATGTTCATTTACCAACGGCATCCTCGTGTCTGGACGTTACCGATCCTGACGGTGACGGCTGTCCTGATTATCATCCTCATCTATAGTGGGGTCTCACATGCAGAATATATGCAAGGGGGACAGTACTTGTCGAAGATGCTCGGTCCAGCGATCACGGCATTTGCGATTCCGCTCTACCGCGTCCGACATCACGTTCGGCGCTTTTTACCCGAAATCGGACTGGGTGTATTACTTGGAACATGTATTGCAATGAGTTCAGATCTGTTACTCGGTCTGCTGCTCCATCTTGAGCGGACGACGAACCTTGCCCTGTTACCGAAATCAGTCACGTTACCTGTTGCCTTGGCGATTTCGCAAAAAGCAGGTGGGACGACGACGCTAACGGCAGCCTTCGTTTTATTGACGGGGTTAACCGGATCGATCGTCGGTCCAAAACTCATGACAGGACTTAAGATTCGTCACTTCGTTAGCCGTGGCGTCGGCTTAGCATCCATTGCCCACGTCATGGGCGCGACGAAATCAATGAGTCTTGACCAACGTGAAGGGGCGGTCGGTCTGCTGACGATGGTCTTGACGGCCGTCTGTGCTAGCGTCATCGCACCGTTTTTAATCACATGGTTATATGGGTAAACACTCTGTTTTTTCAACGGAGTGTTTTTTTGTAACCGATTGAAACTTGTCGACCACTTTTGCAGTATAGTACAACAGAAAACAGGGTGGAGGAGAATAAGATGATCATTTGGATTAACGGTACGTTTGGTGTCGGGAAGACGACGGCAGCCAAAGGGCTACAACAACGCT